>CAIWVW010000020.1 GCA_903916255.1 uncultured Bacteroidota bacterium | reverse complement strand
TAGCCCCTGGTTTTTCCGATGGGTTTAATTCCCGATTCTCGCGTGAAGTTGGCGTAGAGTGCATGAATTGCCACAATTCATATCCCAAATTTGTGCAGGGCTCCAATAATAAATACGACAGTGTTCCTAATGGAATTGCCTGCGAACGCTGCCATGGTGCAGGTGAATTGCATGTTCAGGCCATTCAGTTGGGGCATAAAGTAGATACAACCAAAGCAATTGATTATACTATTGTCAATCCGGCAAAGCTATCTGTTGACCGACAAATAGATGTTTGCCAACGCTGCCATTTGCAGGGCAATGCAGTGTTAAAACCCGGCAAATCATTTTATGATTTCAGGCCCGGAATGAAACTCTCCGATATTGAGGATGTGTTTATGCCTAAATATGTGGGCATGGAAGATGAATATATTATGGCTTCGCATATTGCGAGGTTGAAAATGAGCCAATGTTATCTTCAAAGCCTTAGTAAAGGTGAAAACTCCAACGCATTCAACCCCTATAAAGACGGGCTGACTTGTGTTACCTGCCACAATCCGCATGAGGATGTGCGCTCGGCTAATGATAACACCTTTAATACTATCTGCCAGAATTGCCATGGAGGCGCCAAACAAAGTCAAACAGCCTGCACAGAAAAACCGGAAGTACGTAAAAAAGTAAATGATAACTGCGTCAGTTGCCACATGCCAAAAGGCAATACGATTGATATTCCACATGTAATAACAACAGACCATTACATACGAATTCCTGTTAAGAAAGAGGATAAGGAAAAAGTTAAAAAATTCATAACACTTTATGATGTGAATAACCCAAACCCTTCCACTTATACAATTGGCAGGGCATTTATACAGCAGTTTGCTTCTTTTCAAGATGACAGGCCATTGTTGTTGGATTCCGCCAAACATTACTTTCCGGATAATTCGCCAACAGATATAAAAAACAATTTTGCATCGCTGGTAGATATCAGTTTCTATAAAAAGGATTATCAAAAGCTTTTGTATTATGTAAGTACTGTTGACCCCAAATATGTACTGGATAGCGTTTTGAAACATACTGATTACAGCAATACCGATGCCTGGACAGCCTACCGCATTGGCGAAGCCTACTTCCAATCGAATGATATGGGAAAAGCCTATTCTTTCTATAAACGTGCAACACAGTTAGCACCGTTTGTATTGGATTTTCAGAATAAATTAGGTGTTACGTTGGGCGCACTTAACAAGAATGATGAAGCGGAAAAAGTCTGTGATTATATCCTCTCGCAAAACCCGGAATATGTTTCAGCGCTTACCAATAAAGGCTTTTTAGAATTAAAAAAAGGGAATGCGGATATGGCTAAACAATTATATGATAAAGCCCTTTCCTATAATCCGGATGACAGGCAGGCATTGATGAATACCGCCGGATGGTATGTTTATCAAAAGCAATATGCCAAAACGGAAGAATACCTTGAAAAGGTGCTCAAAAAATACCCGGACGACAAACAGGCTGCGGATTTGCTGGGGAAGATTAAACAATTAATGGGGAACAAGAAGTCTTTATAGGTTTATCCCACCAACACATTCTCTGCAAACTTATTGGAAATAGTTGTATTAAGGTTTTTATCAATCTGGACAACCAATGAGCCATCAAAGGCTATTTTTTCAATCACTTTTATACGCGTACCAATGCCAATGCCCAGTTTTTGCAGGTAATGCAGGAATTCCACAGAGGTATCTTTCACGGCAACCACTTTATATTGCTTGCCTGTTTCTACTTCCAATAGCATTGTTTTAAATACTTCCGCAATCTTGCCATCGGCTTTAGGTATGGGGTCTCCATGCGGGTCATAATCAGGAAAACCGAGAAATTTTTCAAGCCTGTCGGCTAAATCATAGTCTCCGACATGCTCTAATTGTTCGGCGATATTATGCACTTCATCCCATTTATATCCCAGCTTTTCCAATAGAAAAACCTCCCAAAGCCTGTGCTTCCGGATGATTTCCATGGCAGCCTTGATTCCGCTATGTGTAAGCTTAGCGCCTTTTTTCTTGTCGTAGCTGATAAGCTTCTTTTCCGTAAGCTTCTTCAGCATATCAATTACCGAAGCAGGGTTGTTGTGCAACGCTTCCGCAATAGCAGTCAGGCTGATTTTAGCACCGTCAGCACCCAGGTGGTAAATAGCTTTCAAATAATTCTCTTCCGAAAATGAATGCATACTCTTTTATTAGGCAGGCCGCAAAGATAATATAAATATTTCAATTAATAATTATTTGGCTCGCCTAATAATTTTTATTAGCCATGTAAAATATTATGTGTATGTTTG
>CAIWVW010000019.1 GCA_903916255.1 uncultured Bacteroidota bacterium | reverse complement strand
ATTTGCCACCATCAAGTTCTAATTCTTCTCTTGAAATTTATAATATTCTTGGGTATGAAGTATTAAAAAGCACGCTGATAAATTCAACTACTCCATTAGATTTGAGTAAACAGGCAAAAGGAATATATTTATACAGGGTCATCTCAGAAACAGGCCAATTAATTGGAACCGGGAAAATTATAGTGGATTAATTTATTTCTTAGTATAAAGTCCCTCTATCGCTTCAGCAAAGGAATCCCACTGAAATCTTTTTTTCTCTTCTTTGATGTTAATAGAGAATTGTGTTTCGCGTGTGTTATCATAAAAATCATTGATGGCATTGGCAATTGCAGGTGCATTGGGTTGCACCACATAGCCCACTTTCCCATCGGGAACTATTTCAAACAAACCACCAACATCAGTAACCAACATGGGCTTTTCAAAGTGGTATGCTATTTGGGTAACGCCGCTTTGTGTTGCGCTGCGATAGGGCTGCACAATCATATCTGCCGCACAGAAATAATACTTTACCATATCGGAAGGGATGTAGTCGGTTCGTAAAACCACCTTCTCCCCTATTCCATATTCCTTTATTTTATCATTGTAAAAAGCAGCGTCTTCATAGTATTCTCCTGCAACGATTACTTTCACATTTCTGTTCTTAATTTTTGCATCCGCCATTGCTTCCAACAATAAATCCAAGCCTTTATACCGCCTTATAAACCCAAAGAAAAGCATATAGGAATCACCAGTATTTAACCCCAACTTTTCCTTTGCTTCCTGTTTATCAATCTTCTCCCCAAAATCAAAAATTGGGTGAGGATGCAACGCATATTTTGCATTCGGATTGAAAGTAAGCAAATCATCAGCAACACTGCGGCTCATAGCCACGAAAGCATTGTTTCGTTTTACGAAATAGCTTGTCAGCGTGTTATCATAAAACTTTTTTTCGTGCGGAATTACGTTGTCCAATACACTTACATTAAATACACCTTTCTTTTTTAATATTCCGGCAACAGTCCCAAGCGATGGCCCAAAATAAGGCATCCAATATTTGGTAATCATCATATCGGGCTTGAAATCCAATATGGCTTTGGCTGTTTTTCCATAAGTTAATGGATTAAGAGTATCTAAAACCCTGACAGCATTCACATCCCCTTCGTTATCGCCTTTCTCGGCATATTGGGTTTTACCCGGGAATAAAAGTTCCGGATATTGGCGTGTGAAAGTAAAGGCTTTCATTTCGTGCCTTTTTCCTAAAGCATTGTAGAGTGCGGCATTAAACTGCGCTATTCCTCCTCTAAATGGATAGAAAGTTGAAAGGTATGCGATACGCATTATACTAACTTTTTAATAGCGGAGAAAACGGAATCAACGGGCAAATCATTCATGCAACAGCGTTCGCGGGTACAGGTATTTCCATAGAAATCATCGCAGCCTGTAGTAGGTTCGACAATTATACCCCTGCCATACATTTCAAACTCATGCTTGTTGAATATGTTATTGAAGAGCACCAATGGCCGTTTCAAACCAATGGCAATATGCATCATCATGCTTACGGCCGATACCACTAAATCGCAATTAGCGGTGATGGCAATAAACTCTTCCAATGAATAAGTACCGGGATAATATGCGCCTGTTGCTTGCGCGAAGGATTTGTTCTTTTCATCTTCATCCAAACCACCTAAAAACACAGGATAATAACCTGCTTTTTGTAAATCGAAAGCGAGTTTGTGCCAGTTTTCATTGGCCCAAAGTCGTGTTGCCCAGCGCGGGCCGCATCCTGTATTCAATCCTATTATCTTTTTCCCTGCCGCTTTTTCCTTGAGTGATTTCCATTTGTCAACCAACTTAAGATTCACATTTAAAACAGGTTCTTCTTTTTTGAATTCCTGTTCGCAAATATCAAATATCTCCTGCGGATAGCTTTTGGTATTAGCCTTTGATTCATCATCAAAAAAACCGGTTACCAGTTTGCGGTCAGCGGCGGCATTACAGCCTGCAATGTGCCCATCAGACCAAGTGTAACCATATTTCTTTTTCGATTTCACTTCCGAAAGCAGCACACAGGCTTCTTTATCTTTATCAAGATTTATAGCAATATCAAATTCCGTATGTAATAACGGAAGAATGGTTTTATATTCAAATTTACCTATCAGGTCAATGCTTCCGTCGTGCGGAAGAATATCGGGAGAGTGGGTTAGCCAGGTTATGTGAGCATTCGGATAAAGCTCGCGGTAGCGCACCAACAAAGCTGTAGAGCGAATTACATCACCTAATGCACCGAGTTTTATAATCAATATTTTATGGGACACCTGCACATACACATCGCAGGTGCATTTTTTACCTCTAAGTTTATTGGGCTTGCAGGGAATGTCTGTCCGGAAGTGCCTGCAATCAAATTTAACCGCTGAAATCTCCATGCTTAATTTACTGTTTTAGCAACCTGATAAACGGTTTTATCATTTTGTCCTTGTGAAATAAGTTCTCCCAGAAAACCTGCCAGGAAGAATTGTGTGCCGAGAATCATAGCAAGAAAACCAAAGTAGAATATGGGTCGGTCAGTCATTTTAAATACGTGCAGAAAAACCTTATCGTAAGCAAGTTTGCCTGCAATAATAAACCCGATTAAAAACAGTACGGTGCCAATAATACCAAATAAGTGCATAGGCTTTTTGCTGAATTTGGTTATGAATGCAATGGTAAATAAATCAAGAAAACCATTGATAAAACGGCTCATCCCGAATTTGCTGGTTCCAAACTTGCGGGCACGGTGTTCGACCACCTTCTCCCCTATTTTGGTAAATCCGGCATACTTGGCAATGACGGGAATATAGCGGTGCATTTCACCATGTACTTCCACATTCTTAACCACAATATTTTTATATGCCTTTAATCCGCAATTAAAGTCGTGCAGGTATATACCCGACATTTTGCGAGTGGCCCAGTTAAAAAGTTTGGTTGGTATCGTTTTTGTTAATGGGTCATAACGTTTCTTTTTCCAACCCGAAATGAGATCATACTCATCTTTCATTATCAGATCATAGAGTGCCGGAATTTCATCGGGTGAATCCTGCAAATCGGCATCCATAGTAATAACCACATCGCCTTCAGCCTTTTTAAATGCCACATTCAGTGCAGCAGATTTGCCATAATTCCTTCTCAAACGAATGCCTTTAATAGCGCTATTTTTCTCCCCTAAAGATTCTATAACCTTCCAGGAATTATCCTTGCTGCCATCATCGGTTAACAATACTTCGTATGAGAACTTATGTTCTTTCATCACCCTGTCAATCCATTCACAGAGTTCGGGCAACGATTCTTCTTCGTTATATAAGGGTACTACTACTGATATATCCATTCAATAAAAAGTGGAATGCTAAAAATGAAAAATACGTTGCAAAGTTAATAAGTAGAGCCTGTTAGCCACTGTTTTTATTTGTTAATTATTCGTTTCAGTCGTAGTTACCTCCTCCGAATCATCAAAAAAGGGCTTCTTCTTAACACATATCCCGGCTGTAATTAAGCTAAGGACAGCACCGAAAAACACATCGAATATAACAACCCAGATAACAATCCATACCGGGGTAACAAACTTTTGAGTGTAGTGCATACTTATTTCAATTTGGTCTTCGGGCATACCTTTATTTATCATATTAGTTTTAGCTTGTTCCAGGATTTTATCGATAAAATCGGGGTGCATTTGCAAATCTACAATGGTTGAGATAATGGCAAATACTGTAAGGATTAGCACCATTAATATTCCGGCCTTATATCCTTGTCCGTATGTTAAGAAACCACCGTTTGCTTTATCGCGGTATTGCACAGTGCCAATAAGAAGGCCTAAAAACATAAGGACCACATTAAACCATTTCAAGCCTGAATCTTCCTGTCCGGTAACCTTCAGAATCTGGTAAAATATTATCAGGATAATGCCTGTAATAGCGCCCCACATAAGTATTACTGTCGATTTTTTCATGGTGAATAAAATTAGATTTATATTTACAAAAGTATTTTTTTTCACAACATCAATAAAACAGTATGGACAAACAACTCGTAACCACAGGATTTGACTTTCAGGGATACCGCATTACAAAGTACCTCGGGGTAACCCGCGGGTTGATTGTGCGCTCCCGCAGTGTATTAGGCAATATAGGCGCAGGTTTCCAGGCCCTTGTTGGCGGAAACATTACCATTTACACCACCATGTGCGAAAAGGCCCGCAGCGATGCCTTCGACCTGATGGTGGAACATGCCTCGCAAATGGGTGCGAATGCCGTTATAGGTATGCGTTATGATACCAACGAAGTAGCAGGCGCCATTAACGAGGTATTGGCTTATGGAACGGCGGTAGTTGTTGAGAAACTATGAACGATGAACTATAAACTATGAACTGAAAGCCCTATCGTATCATCGTTCAAACTTCATAGTTCCTAGTTAATTTTAACTTTCTACAAAGTACATATCAATCTCGCCCTTGTTTTTAGCAAGGACCTTTCCGCGATAGGTACAATTAAACTTATCTTTCACCAATTCATACGTTGAACCGGAAATATTTACTTTCCCGACTTCGCCGCTGCTTTCCATGCGCGAGGCCGTATTTACGGTATCTCCCCATATATCGTAGGCAAACTTCCTTATGCCCACAACACCTGCCACCACAGGGCCGGTATTTATGCCAATACGGATGTCGAAAAATTGTTTTCCTTCTTTTTCCCTTCTGATTTTTTCAGCATTCATAAAGTTGCGTATATCCAATGCAGCTCTCACGGTATCAACCGGGTTTGTTGTATTTTTAACAGGCAACCCGCCGGCAGCCATATATCCATCACCTATGGTTTTAATTTTTTCTACCCCATAAGCAGACAAAATCCGGTCGAATGCACTGTAACAATAGTTTATTTCGTTCACCATTTCCTGTGCACTCATCAACTCACTGGCTTTTGTAAAGTTTTTAAAATCGGTAAATAATACAGTTACCATTTCATAATCTTTGGCTTGAACGGTGCCTTTTTCTTTTAATTCCGCTGCGGTTTCGGAAGGAAGGATATTGAGCAATAGCCCCTCCGACCGTTCTTTTTCTTCTCCCAGCTTCACATTCCGGACTTCCAAAAGGTTTTCCTGTTTGGCATTTTCCGACTTAAAATGGATAATAATTAAAAAGAATATAATAAACAGCAGAAAATAATTAGAAAACAGCAGTTTTTGCTCCTGCTCCCCGGTTACTAAGGCAGGAATAAAGGTGTTGCAGTATTTTACTATACCAAAACACAGAAAATTGACTAGAAAATAAATAATGATGGTGCGGGTTTCCCTGAAAAAAAGCATAGCTGTTACACTGGACGGAAGAAGCCACATTTCAGCGGCATCTGCACCTCCGGATATAATGCCTGCATAAGTAAAAAACAGGATATTAAATATATTATACCCGTGGCAGGAAGCCCCGTATTTTTTGCGGCTGTTTAAAAACAGGATAAAACTAACAATAATCAAAGCCCCGATGGAATCATAAAATGGAATCTTATTTTGCTTATTTGCCAATTCTCCTATATTGGCCAGGTAGGCAATTACTGCAATAACACAAATACCATTTAACAGACGGATTCTTTTCCGGTTAAAAAATGAAGTATTTTCATCAATTCCTATATTCAGGGCTCTTTGCCAATTGCGCACTAAAAAATTCTTTTCCTTGTACTTTGCCTGATAACTTTCAGATGCAGGTGTTGTTGCCATTTTTTAAGCTTTTTTATTTTCAACAAAATACATGTCTATTTCACCTTTGTTTTTGGCTTTTACTTTGCCTCTGTATGTGCATATAAATTTATCTTTCACCAATTCGTAAGTGGAACCCGAAATATTCACCTTCCCTGTTTCCCCGCTGCTTTCCATACGTGATGCAGTATTTACCGTATCGCCCCATATATCGTAAGCAAACTTTTTAATACCTACAATTCCAGCCACTACGGGTCCTGAGTGCAATCCAATCCTGATTTCGAAAAAAGTTTTTCCTTCCAACCTCCTGCGTACTTTCTCGGTTTCCATAAAATCGCGAATGTCTAACGCAGCATTTAATGTATCTACAGGATTTGTATTATTTTTAACAGGCAAACCTCCTGCGGCCATGTATCCATCACCTATAGTTTTTATTTTTTCAACCCCATGTGTTGCCAGTATACGGTCAAAAGCACTATAGCAATAATTAATTTCATTCACCATTTCTTGTGCCGACATTGTTTCGCTTGCCTTGGTAAAGTTTTTAAAATCGGTGAACAGAACGGTAACCAACTCATATTCTCTGGCCTCTGCGCTTCCCTTTGCTTTAAGTTCTTCTGCTGTTTCAGCCGGTAAAATATTTAACAGTAAATCATCCGATCGTTGCTTTTCTTCTCCCAACTTTATATTTCTGAATTCTAACAGATTTTCCTGGCTTGCATTTTCAGTTTTAAAGTGAAGTATTATTAAAAACATTATAACAAACAACAATATATAATTAGATATCATCAAATTATGCTGCTCAGGAAATACATTGATGGGCGGAATAATAGTATGACAATATTTAACAATACCAAAGCAAGCAAAATTGATTATAAAGTAAGTGACAATGATTCTGGTTTCTTTAAAAAACAACATAGCTGTAACGCTGGATGCTATGAGGTACATTTCGGTTGCATCATGAACGCCGCCGGTAATTCCCATGAAGGTGTACCATAAAATATTGAAAATATTGTAGCTGTGGCAGGCAGCATTATATCGTTTCCGGCTATTAAGAAAAACAATAATAACATCTACACATAACCCCACAATACTTTCCACAAAAGAGATTTCATGCTTCATAAGGCCAAATGCATTACCCACGTATGCAATAAAACCAATAACGCAGATGCCGTTTAACAAACGTGTTCTTTTCCGGTCAAAAAACGAGGTGTTTTCATCCACACCAATATTCAAAGCTTTATTCCAATAACGGACAATAAAACTCCTGTTTTTGTCTTTTTCCGGCCGTAAAAATTCAGTAGTTACTCCACTCATGATTGGCAGGGAAGTTATCCGGTAAGATTAGTAATAATTTATAACAGTCTGTCAAAAATAACAAAATTTATAAGACACAGCTACATTGTTATAAAATGATTGCCATTTTTCAGGCATCAGGACTTAAAACTTATGATTTTATACCAAGATGGTTTGCCCAATAAGAAGTAAGGAATATATTGTTAGGGTCGTAGGTCTTTCTCATGTTCATAAAATTAGTCCACATGGGATATTGGCTTTGCAGGTACGAAGGCCCTGCTAAAGGGTTGGTTGTCCCGGGAAGGTTTTTGCCCCAATGCAACCGGTAATTAATTTTATTTTCCACAAATAAATTCCAGAACTGTTTAAAATAGTCGTCCGGTTTTATCTTCGCCCCACGGGTAAAAAACAACATATTTACCCGGAAAGAATCCTGTTGATATCCTGGACTCATCCAAAAAGGGCTTTGTTTGGCATTAAACAGCTCAACTGTATAGAAACTGGTGGCTGAATAGCCATTGGCTGTATAGTAGGTATTAAGCAAATTTACCACTTGTTCAGTTTGACTAACCGGAAACCAGAATTCGGTATATTCCATGGCATACATATTGTTATGGAATTCAAAAGAATCCATTGGCAAACTGCCTAACCAATTATCCCAAAATTTTTGAGCTGGTTTTTCCGGTGTGTCGCATTTAAAAAAGACATCCATCAGGTATGGATATAAATACGGTGCAATTGATTCAAATAATCCGATAAAAAGCTTTTCTTTTTCTGAATTTTCTGCGGCACCGTGTCCTAATATATTTTGCAGCCAGTCAGGCCAATTAGCTATCATGGTAAATCCAAGAGAAGAAGCAATTTCGGATGGAAGCCGACTTCCAAGCCACTCCGGAAATAACGGTACATATGGTTTCGGTATAAATTTATCGGGTGTTCCTGTTGTCTCATTATAATCGGCAGGCGTCATTGTATTGGCATTCCACGAAACGGCCCGCAACAGGGTTTTATAAGGCCACCACATCGTTCGGGCAAACTCATTGGCGGAAAGAAAACCCTGTAAATTTGTCTGTGCATCGGTTCCGGGACCGAAAAAATCGTAAGCACAAGCACTGACAGGTGTAATAGCCTGATTTCCTATAATATTAAATGATTTTACACACTGAAGAGTTACCGAAGTAATAATACCAAACAACCCCATTGATACTCCAACAGCATAAAAGGGGTCGCTAAGATTTGCAGACCGGTTAAAAACCTGCCTTGTTCCGGTTCCATCAATCAGTGTAATAGACATTACACATGCATCAAAAGAGTACTTTAATGAACCGGCTGCAGAACCTGTGGATATAAAGCCGCCAATGGTTTGATGGATGGCATCTGTTACATTCTGTATGGCCCAGCCTTTTTGATTTAATTGATAGAAAAGATTATTTATTCCGTATTGGGATGATGTATTGGAAGGATCATACGGATCAAACCCTAAATTACATCCTGCCCCTACCGTTACCTGCATTTTTGCATCATCAAAATCAACCGAACGCATTTGGTCAAGCTGAATGTTAATATTCTTTCCCGTATTTGGGCCCGCAGGATTAAAATCATCTGTATACACCGAACCCTTTGCAGATCCGGCAGCTCCGCGCACGCGAACCTGCAAATTGTTCTTGTTTGCATACTTAATCAAATCTATTATATCCTGCTCGCTAAGGGGATGATATAGTCCATTAACCGGTGCAATCATATTATTAATTTTTATTTTTTATAAAATATCTACTCAAAATCATATCATTACTATATTACTTACCAGGAGCGGGTATTCCCAAATGCCCTCTCCAATAGTCATTCACAAATATCTGGTAAGGGTCCATTTTCTCTCTTAATGCCATCCAATCATCCCATTTTGGGTAATTTGCTTTCAGGTAATTTACACCCTGGTCTCCATCTTCGGCAGGCAGGTATTTACCCCAATGCGGGCGGTAGTTATATTTAGCCAGTAAATCCCAGAATTTCCGGTAAAATCCCCGTGGGTCTCCATTATTACGGCCAAACCAAAACACGTCAATTCTTATTACATCGCGCTTATAGGCAGGGCATAGCCAGAAATTGCTTTCTTTTGCTGCGTAAATTTCAATGCTGAAGTTGCCTGTATTTTCAAATCCGGCAGAAAAAAATGCATTTAATTCATTCATTACATTTTGCGACTGCTTTATATCTATCCACAATTCCGTAAACCAAACGGGGAACAAAGTATCACTCATCTGATTATCCATGGGCAACCCGGTATACCAGTCATCGGCAAATTTTTGCCCCCCCGGAGCCACAAAAAGTTTATTCATTATAAGGGGATATACGAAGGGTGGAAATGTTAAATCAACTACTGCCTGTATAGCCCTGTACTGCTCAGTATTACCCATAATGTCCTTCAACCAGTTTGGCCAATTGCCCATAGTAGTATAAAGAAGGTCGCCGCCTAATGTCATAGGCGTTGGGCTGTCCATAATCCAGGGCACTTCCTGGTATGTATTTAAAACCCCATTGGTGCTTGCCCAGTCCATGGCTCCTTTTTCATCGGTTTGCCTGGCTTTCCATACTACAGCAGAGGTAACATTTGGTTGGGGCCACCATAATATCCTTGAATAGGGATAATGAGTAATATCGGATGGGTAGGGATATGTTTGCTTTTGTTCAAGAAACTCTTCAAAACTAGGTTTGCCACTGCTACCATCTCCAAACAAATCAATTTCACAATTAGCAACGGTTGAAGTAGTTTGCATTCCGGCAATATAAAATTTAGGATAACATTTAAATGTAGCGGAAACAATAATTCCGAAAAGCCCCATTGTGGCAACACCTGCCCCAAAAAAAGGGTCATCGGGGTTACCGTCGGCGGGCATTTTAAATGTTGTTATCTCCACTCCGTTAGCACCATAGTGCATAATATCAATGCTTAGCAGTAATTCGTCGAATGCAAATTGAGTTGAACCTCCGGAGGAAGAGGTGGAAAGAAAACCGCCAACTGTTTGATGCGAAATGCCGCCCAAATCTAATAATGACATGCCCGCCTGATCTAACTTATAGAGCAGGGAATTTTCAAGTGTTGAAATTCCGGTAGGGTCCCAAGGGTCCGGGCCCAGGTGGCAGCCTGCCTCCACTGTAACAGTGCCACATGGCATTGGCAAAGATGGATTTGGATTGGAAGGTGAAGGAGGGGTTACAGTGGAGTTAATTTCCACTTTGTGTAATTTACAAAGCATAATATATTTATACTTTTTCCCTGTTTTAGGGCCTTTTTCAAGCGTCTTTATAAGGGGAAATGAATGAGCCGCACCACGCAGGCATATTACTTCATCATTTGTCTTGGCGTCTTCAATGATGGCTTTTAACTCATCAATGGTGGCTGGCAACAGATACGTTACGCCGTCTACATCTATCGAATTTCCCGGATAATCCATATATTATAATTGTTAAAGATTTCAAATGTAATAATATAATTAGAACACAATTCATTATTACTAAATAAATAATATCATCACCCTTCCACGAAATACATATCAATCTCGCCCTTGTTTTTGGCTTGTACTTTGCCCCGGTATATACAATTGAATTTATCTTTCACCAACTCGTAGGTAGCCCCCGAAATGTTCACTTTGCCCGCTTCCCCTGCCGATTCGATGCGGGAGGCTATATTTACCGTATCGCCCCAAATATCGTAGGCAAACTTTTTTATCCCTACAATTCCTGCCACCACAGGGCCGGTGTTAATACCAATCCTCAATTCAAAAACTTCCTTCCCTTCCAATAATCGCTGCCGTTTATCCAGCTCCATAAACTGCTTTATTTCAAGTGCAGCCCGCACGGCGTCTTCCGGGTTTGTGTTGTTCGGTACAGGCAAGCCACCGGCAGCCATATATCCGTCGCCAATTGTTTTAATTTTTTCGATGCTGTGATTGGCAATTATCCTGTCGAATTCGCTATAATAATAGTGAATATGGTTCACTAACTCCTGCGCTTTCAGGTTTTCGCTGGCACGCGTAAAGTTTATAAAATCGGTGAATATTACAGTTACCATTTCATAGTCTTTTGCAAGGGTACTTCCTTTCAGTTTCAGTTCCAATGCGGTTTCCATTGGCAAAATGTTCAGCAATAATTCTTCGCTTCTTTTTTTTTCATTGGAAATGTGCATTCGCTGAATGAAAAATATGCCAGCAAACACCAAACTTAATACCAAGCCGAATATTAATGCGTCGCGAATAAAAGCAGCTTTCTGCTCTTTCCTTTTTTGTTGTTCTTTGAGGGAGGCTTCGCGTTGTTGTTGCTGTAATTGGAAATACTGTATATCCCGGTGGGCTTTAAGTATCTCCTTTTCGGTAAGGGTACGTATTAACCCGTCGGTCGATTTTTTTTGTTCGTTACTAACCGAATCATTAATCCGATTGATATTATTTTTTTGGGCCATAGCACCCCGTAAATCACCTGAAGCAGAATCGTAGTACTCTTTTACGTTCAAAAGAGCCATAGTAATGGCCCTGTTTTTGGGTTCATTCTTATTATTTACTGCCGCTTCAGCCTGCTTTATATACTTCTGCGCTTCGCTGTAATTACGCTTTGCCACAAGGCACTTAGCTATTCCAATTTGCGAAATAATTAAACCCTGTGTACTATGAATCCTGTTCGACCAATCTATTTTATCGTGGTATGCGTTAATGGATTTATCATAGCTTTTAGCTTCATAATAATTATCGCCAATATTATCTAAAATAGCTCCGCGAAAAACGGAATCACTCCTTTTTCTTAACGGGCTTAAAATACTAAGCGCCTGCTGGAAAAAATAATAAGCTGAATCATACTTGCCTTCCCTCATATAAAGCAAGCCAATGTTATTACGGGCCGCCGATTTATAGGCCATTTCATTGCTGGCATTTGCGGCATCTATTGACATTTTATAATAGTATAGCGCACTATCATATTGTCGGGAACGAACATAGAAACCTGCAATACGGCCTATCAGGTTATATTCAAAACCTGGTTGGTTTAAATCTACTTTCCGGCGATAGGCAAGCGCCTTTTTAGCATACTGGATGCCCATTTCCCTTGCTCCGGCATTATCCAGCATCCCCGAAAACTGTGCATACAGGGGCGTTAACACATAAACTGAGTCGCCTACATAGGGTGCCAATGAAAAAGCCACTTCATACTCCTGAAGCGCTAATGTCCTGTCTCCTCCTCTGTTTTTATTCTGAATTAAATCGAGCAACTCCTTAATTTTCGCCGGAGCATGCAGCGTATCACTTAAATACTTTGCAAATAAGGCATCTTTTGTTTCAGTCCGAATGGTTGTAGTGTCTTGCCCAACCAATTTGCCACACAAGGAAAAGGAAAATATAAAACCCAGTATAAAAATGCTCCGGTAACGCAAACTCATAAAACAAATATATAAATAAATCCGCAAAAGCTAAAGGATGGGGCAAAAACAATACCTCATTTTTACCCTTCCACAAAATACATGTCAACCTCGCCTTTGTTTTTAGCTTGTATTTTGCCACGGTATATGCATTTAAATATACCCTTTACCTGTTCATAGGTAGAACCGGAAATATTAATCTTCCCCTGCTCTCCGCCTGACTCCATGCGCGATGCAATATTTACCGTATCGCCCCAAATATCATACGCAAATTTGCGGATGCCAACTATACCCGCAACAACGGGTCCGGTATTAATTCCAATCCGTATTTCAAACGGGGTTTCGCCTTTCGCCAGCTTTTCTTTTTTATGGTTTACCATAAACTCCCTAATCTCAATGGCTGCCTTAATAACATCGGTAGCATGGGTTTTATTAATGGCGGGCAAACCACCTGCGCACATATAGGAATCGCCAATGGTTTTTATCTTTTCGATACCGTACTTTTGTATTATCTTATCAAATGAACTGAAACAATAATCTATTTCCTTCACCAAATTCCCGGCACTCATTTGCTCGCCAATCTTTGTAAAATCTTTAAAATCAGTAAACATCACAGTTACGTGGTCGAACATCCGCGCTTCACTCTTACCCTTCTCTTTCAATTCCTGCGCCACTTCATATGGCAAAATATTCAATAATAATTCTTCATATCGTTGTTTTTCTTTCGTTATTATAGTATTCTCCTGTTCCTTTAATTCTAACTTCAATTGTATTTCCCCCTGCTTAACCGCCTCTTCGGCTTTGGTAAGTTCTTTGGTTTGTTCTGCAATTAAGGCTTGAGACCGGTTAATTGCTTGGGTAAGGTATATAGCCCAGGTAGCAAACATTCCGAATGCAAGTACAATATTTAAAACATGGAAAAAAGTTAATGGGCCAAAATTTAACTTGTAAACCGGTTCAATCTGGCGCATGAAAAAATCAATATACAAATACCCGCCAAGGCATACCAATAACATAAACCATTTCCAAAACCAGCCCCCTTTAGGGATTAGGAAAGGGAAAATGGCAACTACAGGAATGAAATATTGAAAATTCGCCTCCCACCCTACATAATGAACTGCCAGCATCTGGTGAGCAACAATTTCCGTAAGCGAAAGAACCATAGCCAACATGTGAAAGCCCCGCCTGTTTACAATAATCGCTATGGCATAAACTAAAATGCTCGGAATTTGAATAAATGCCATT
>CAIWVW010000018.1 GCA_903916255.1 uncultured Bacteroidota bacterium | reverse complement strand
GGAAGAATTATAAACATGCATACGCTTGAAGTTGTCGGGCAAAATCCACATCCTAAAATGCTTTCACAGTGATTCTTTATTAAGTAAATTAAAGCAAAATCCCTGCCATTTATGGCGGGGCTTTTACGGTTCGGTCATGACACTATAAAGGGATACTATTGTTTCGGAGGGCCTTTTACAAAAACATAGCTGACACCTAAGGTTGGTGTCAGGCCTGCGCCAATATTAAAAGTATTGGTAGTTTGATTTTGAGATTCAGTTACTACACCGCTAGAATTAAAATGTGTAATATCATTCTTTACTGTGGTGGAAACATAACTTAAAATATTATTTAACCTAAAAGTAAACCCCCAATGAATTGCCGGGAAATAAGCAAGCCCTGGAGCAACCGAAAAATTATATCCCATTGTTGATACAAGAGGCAATGCATATACCGCAGGCGGATTAGTGGAAGTATTTAGGAAATAATTTGTATGATTCCCGATTGTAATGTATGCATTGAAGCTACCTGTGAGGTAGAAATTCTTCGCAAGGGTTATATATTTTGTTGTAAATAATCCTACTTGAAATGTACTGCTAAGGTCATGCCAAGAATAATAAATATTGTTAGAAGCCTCTTCAAGCACGGGTCTAGAAATCGAAGAGTATCCAACATCAATTCCAACTACCCAACTATCGGTAACAAAATAACCTGCGCTTATTCCTAAACTCACAGTAGTAGTTTTAGTTTCAGGAACTTGCGTACTATCAGCACTCGATGTTAAAGGCGTTAAGTTAGAAGTTGTCGAAGTGCTTGTTGAGGTATATCCGACAGAACCGCTTACAATTATCGAACCTTTTGTTAGCTGTGCATAGGATGCATAACTAAAAAATGGCATTGCAATAAATAAAAATGCTTTTTTCATAACTGCTCCGTTAACTAAATTAGATTTTATGGTTTTATTTTTGTTGTGCCTCCTGTTGCACCGCTAATCCATTTTCTTTGAAATAGGAATACAGGGAATCTACCGTTTTATATTCTTGCGGTTGACGTGCGCCCCAAGTCGCGCCAGTTCCATGAAAATCTATATGGTCTATGCATTGGAGGGTAAGGGTATTTTCGGCAGTTTGTATGGTATCTAAAGAAGAACTTGCAGGTCTTCCAAATAGTACATACTTAGAACCCTTAGTCATTGCTGGCTCTCCATCTGCTTGTAACTCCATAACTACTCTTATTGTGCCGAGTTTTATTTGCGGACTGCCTTTATATATTTTGGTAATTTGCACTACACTACACATCCAATTTCCATTTTTAGTTTGTTGGGTAACCGTTCCCTCAAAAATGTAATTATATCCCTTAATTTCATTTTGTCTTTCGGTCACCACCCATTTTTGAACTTTTTGAGCTTTACAAAATGAAAAACTAAACAGAAAGCTGACTGCTACAATAAATTTAATTGCGGTTTTCATGGTTTGTGATTTTATAGTTTAACGAATTTAATAGTCTGACTTACTCCATTTATAGTTGCAACGAAGAAATAAACTCCGGCGCTTAAATTGTTTATATTAATTCCCGCTGTATAGTTTCCGGCAGGTTTCTGTTGTGGAAGTGAAGAAATCAATACTCTACCCGTACAGTCAGTTATTTTAAAGTAAATATACGCATCTTTATTTAATTGATAGGAAATCATGAGGTCGCCGTTATTTATCGGGTTAGGATATAGATTTAAACTATATCCGTTTTTGGAAATAGGCGGTACGCTAAGCGTAGGATCAATACACATTCGGGTGCTTGGCACTAAAATGCTATATGCACTACATCCTAATATAGAAGGTGCATTTGACGGAGCAGCACTTGTATTCACAACATCCAAACCTCCCTCTAATGTTGCGGGACCTGGGTACGTCCCGCCAGTAACTATACTTGGTCTGTAGGAAGCGGTGTACCAATACATTAATGATAAGGTATCGTTAATATGCCCCAAGCGGTGTGCATGTCCAAGTTCATGAAGAATAGCATCGTAAAAATATGTACTGTCGGAAGAATACACAATTCCTGTTGTGTCAAAACTCCAATTAGTGATATTTCCATTTATTGCTATATCCGATTCTTGAGCAAAATCAACAGAATCTGAAAAGCTGAAACACGATAAATAGTAATTTACTTCTGTCTGCATTACAATTCCTGCAGCAATAGCATTTGAAAAATATACCGCAGAAACACCATCCTGTTTGGTAGAATCTAAAGTGGTATCTGCTCCGCAGTGCCAATTTACACCTGTGTAGCAATTCCAAGTTTTGATAGCTTTTTTAACACATGCATACGCTTTAGGATTATGGGATACGCTCGTATCACAGCGGAAAATATAACTCTCCGAATCATTACTCATTACAATATTACCTCTAAATTTTGTTGTGCCATGTACCGAATTATAATTCACAATATTATAATTGATTTGAATATTTGCAGTCGTTGAACCTCCGCAAGCAGTATATACAGTAAACGGGCCACTTCCAGGTGTCCCACCCCTGTAAAGAAAATCAGAAGGCATTTTTACAACGATTTGATTTTCCGACCACGATAAAATGTCATCGGTATCTAATGGAAGATAGTTTTCTGCTCCCTTGCCATTAAAACCACTATTCGCATCGCAAACAACAATAGTGTCTTTTGTAATTCCAAATCCACAGCCTGGGATTGTTAGTATTGATGAATTAGCGGGTACACTGTGAGCATTTGTCCCTGCCATAATAGGATCGGTATAGCCCCAAAATATAGTGGGCGAACAAACTGGCGTAGCAATAATATCAGGAGAATAGATAATGCCGTTATATTGAAAATTTGTGTCTAAGAGTTGGATACTATCTGAACAGCAGTAATTAGCATAACAGTATTGAATGCAACCTGTAGAATCAGAGGCGCAGCACTTCGTAAGATTGCATGAATCGCAAGGCAAAGCGCAATTTGTGCAAACAACATGTGAAACTGTATCTGTATAGTATGCGAATTGAGCCAAAGGAATCAAACTTATAGTTCCGCTTTGGCAGGAATTCTGAATTCGTAAGCTAATATTAAATAATGCTTGGGCGGAGGCAGTAAGCATCGTTCCACCTGGGGACATTGCCGAAGAATCGCCAAGTGTTATTTGCATAACGCTGTCACCAATGGCGGTTGTTGAATCAAAATAATTATAATCATTCCCGAAAGCGGGTTGAAAATTTGCCCCTCGCGTAACAATGATTCCTCCATTACTAAAGTCGTCACCTGCAAACTCGCCACCGTCATAATTAATAGCTATGATGCAATTATTAAACAATGTATTTGGGGTTGAAGTTGCCAAAACGGAAAAATTAACATAACTTGGATTGCCACAATTCGTTGTCGGATTCGATAAATAAAATGAAAGGTCGGTCACAGGGATAGTAACAATGGCCGAATTGGAACATAAATTTGCATCATTTACTGTTACCGTGTACGTTCCGGGAAGCAAAGCCGAAAAGGTGGCAGAAGTGCCTCCACCTGGCGACCACGAAAATGTATACGGAGATACTCCTCCAGTAACATAGGCATAGGCAACCGTTGCAATATTTGTTGCGCTAACAAGCAACGGCGCAGGTTGGGCAACCGTAGCCGTAGTTTGCGCCAAGCATCCCATGTTATCTGTAACTTGAGATGTATAGGTGCTTGCAGGAAGCCCTGTTGCTGTTGGCGTAGTATCCATAACAGGCAACCATAGAATTTTATAAGGTGGCATTCCGCCCGCAGGGATTACAGAAGCCTTGCCGTTAAATTGCCCAAAACAACTTACATTGGTTACTACTCCAAGATTTGCTTGAAGAGTTGAGTTTATACCAATAGGTATGGCAATACTTGCGGTACAACCATTGGAATCAGTTACCGTAACAGTATATGTTCCTGCGGATAAATTTGAATCAGTAGTGTTTGTGTTTCCATCCGACCACATAAAATCATAAGCCGAAGTGCCTCCGCTTGCTCCAACACCCGCATTGCCGTTACTACCTCCCTGACACGTTACATTGGTATGCGAAGTGATAAAAATATTTAACGGATTGGGTTGCGTTATGGTTACTGTAAGTACAACTGTATCATTTATATTGTCTGTAACAATTACTGTATAGATGCCCGCAACCATTCCTGTGTCTGTTGCTGAAGTGTCCGCCCCAGGTTGCCATAGATATGTATAAGGCGATGCGCCCCGACTGGCAGAAACAGTTGCGCTTCCCGTGCTATTGCCAGAACACAGCACATTGGTTTGAGAACTAATAATTGCTTGCAATGATTTTGAATTTCCACCAATATATTTTGAAACAATAGGTGCTTGTACTTGCTTCTGTGCTTCTGTCTTAGTATTTATTATCAGAACTAAGAAAAGAATTGCACCGAATAAAAAGGTAAACTTTTTCATGGCATGAGAATTTTAGGATTAAAATAAATTCATACCACAAATCTTACAAATAAAGAAATACAAAAAAACAAAATTGCCGTGAACAGCATTTTTTTGCACTGAACCACATCGAATTATTAAAAAACAGATTAATCCCTTATTCTTTTACAGAATTATAACGGTACAAAAACTTCTTCTTAAAACTTCGACATAATGTCGAGTTGATAGGCACACCATTATCTTTTACTCCAATTAATTTAATCAAAGTATTTCGTTCAATTTCCATAATTGCATAAGGAGACACCAATTCCGCTCGGTTGGGTTGCAAAAGAAACCCTGCTTTTTTATGAATTTTCCCTAACGAGTAGCCTTTTAGGATTACCTTTTGTCCTCCTTGCAGGTATGCCTCTAAATGCCTATGGGTGTTTTTTATAGTTCTAACAAATAATAAATCCGATAATATGATAGTAGTCTTGCCGGTATCTGTATTAAATGTTTCCCTTCTTTTTTGGGGCTTATTTGAATTCAATAGAAAATATGCCTTCTCAACTGATTTTAAAAGCCTTTCTTTTAAAATTGGCTTGGGGAATGCGTCTATTGCCTCCATCATATTCATGATGTCTCCAAAGCGCTCCGTGTTGCTTGTGAATAATATTACGGGAGTTGGTTTTATCATACTTGCCAACCTGAGTCCATCAATTTTTGGCATCATTATATCTAAAAAAACAAGGTCAGGCTTTTTGTTTGCATTAATGAATTCTACAGGGTCTTCGTAATAATCTGTTATTTCAGCGAATTTGTTGTTCTTAAGATATTCCTTAAAAATATCATGAATGTAACGGTCATCATCCACTAAAACGCATTGGAGCTTCCTTTCCATATAGTTTAATTTTTAAATCTAAATTATCCGATAACAACGGACAAATATAAATATTATTCTGTTATCAATTGGTTATGTTTTGGTTACTGGCCTTTCAGCAAAATGTGGGCGTGTATTTCTTAATCTTTTTTACGCAAATGTAAAATAATATATCCATATAGAGCATATATGCGCTTGTCAAAACACCTCATCTGCATCAATCTTTGGAACGTGAATAACAGCAAGAACACCAAAGTAATCAAATCCTTCGGGAAAAATCTTCGCAGAATCCGCTTGAGCAAAGGTATATCTCAGGAATACTTGGCAGATTCGGCTAAAATTATGCCAAGTCAAATAGGACGTATTGAACGCGGGGAAATCAATGCAACTATCAGCACAGCCTACGTATTGGCTAAAGCTTTGGAAGTCGATTTTGCCGACCTCTTTAAGTTTAAAGTGGGGGAATAGCCCTATCATTCCTTTAATGCCTATTACTCAACAATCAATTTTCCTGTTGTAATATTCTCTTCTCCTGTGATGATTTTATAAAAATAAATCCCTTTGGGCTGATTGCTTAAATCAATTTCAGTCTTCTTTGAATTTAGAGAACAAGTAGAAATTTTTTCTCCTAAAATGTTTGTTATTTCAATGCTTGAAATCTCTGCTCTCGATTCTATTGTGAAAATTCCATTGCTCGGATTAGGATAAACATTAATTTCATCCTTACTGCTAATTTCATTTATTCCCGACACCATTTGTGATAAGGCTCTTTTCCATACTCCTTGCGTTGCAGTCCCTGCATAAAGATTGGTTCCGTCTGTCGCTAATGAATGTACCGCTCTATCTGTCAATCCTGTATTAACCGCAGTCCAAAGCAAGCCATTGTTACTTGTTACATAAACCCCACTATCTGACCCTGCGAAAATGTTTGAACCATCAACAGCCAAAGCGTAAACAACATTGTTGCCCGGCATACTGCTATTAACAGCAGAAAAAGTAGCACCATTGTCGGTTGTAAGAAATACTCCAAGTTCAGTTCCTACAAATACATTTGAACCGCTTTTTACTATACATTTTGATGTATAACCACCGAGGAAGTTTTGGGATGTCCAAATTGTTCCGAAATCATTAGTTACTTCCACCCCACCGTAAACACATGCGATAATATTGAAACTGTCTACTGTAGAGTCTGCAACCATCCCAAATACTCCGCCATTGCCCCAACCTGTAACAACTGGATACCAGTCAGGGACATTATCGGCTGATAGAAATATCCCACCCGTTGATCCGCCCCACGTACCTGCAAATAGAAACCGTCCATATACAAAAAGGTTTTGGGCGGCATTATTTAACCAGGTATTAATACTGTCCCAATTGCTGCCGTTATTAGTTGACGTATATACTTTGTTAATGCCATTGCCACCGGTGCAATATAAAACTGCTCCTTTATTTGTAATGCAGCTAACGTCTAAGCCGACCAACCCTGTATTAACCGTTGACCAACTTGTGCCGTTATCTATAAAGGCTCCTCCATTTTGGGTTCCGCAAAAAATGTTCGTGCCATTTGAACAAATGGTTTGAACTATACCTCCGCTAAAAGGGCCGTTAGTAGTTTGCCATTGGGCATTTGCGCTCAAGCCAATTAAGGCGAGCAATCCGATAAAAAATAGTTTTGTTTTCATGTTGTTTATTTTTTGACTACAAACATAGTGAAAAAAATCATATTAGGTCATATTTGACCTATTTTATTTTATCCTATTTAGACTTTTGCCGTTGTGAAAATTCAATACAGTAAAAAGGCGGTTAAATCATTAGGTAAGAAAATTCGGGAAATACGAATGAAACAAAAGATTTCCCAAGACCAACTTGCCTTTGAAATTGGTACTGATCAAAAACAAATTTCGAGAATTGAACGTGGGGAAATAAATACAAGTATTGCCCACATATTGGCAATTGCAAGTGTTTTAAATGTTCACGTTAAAGAACTGTGGGATTTCAAATATTAAAAAAAGCCGCCCTGAATAGAGCGGCTTTGAAGTTTTTATTAGCTTTTAATGAAGTAAATTTATATCTCCACTTGTATAGTCATTGTTATAGCGTATTTCCTCCTTTTCATTCAAAATAATTACTCCTCCTGTTGAAGTAACTATCACCCCGTACTTGGTAGAAAGTTCCTCAAATGCACGAACAAATTGTGTAAACCTTTTCTCCTTATTCAATTTGAAAGGATTAAGTTTACTATTCATGGCTAATCGGAGTACCTCCAGTATTTCCGCTTCATCCTGCGCTTCCTGCTTATCTGTATAAACACCATATATCATTTCGGGCTTTAAACCACCCTTAAACTGATTATACAAACTTTGCAGGGTAGTTGGTCTGCCACTGAAAACATCTACCTTTTCGGAGTCCTTTGTGGGTTTATATACCACAAAAAATTCATCTGCTTTCATACTTACTTCTTCTTTGGCTGTGGTTTCTTGTCCGACTTGTTCTGCTTAACCTTTGGCTTCGGTTTTGGTGTCTCTTTCGTTTCCTTTTTACCTCCACCTTCTGCCTGGTTCGTAGCTCCGTTTCCGTTAACCTTGTTAACACCTGCCAACTTCTTTAACAGATTAACGACTTCGTCCAAGTGTTCTTTCCTTTCAATCACCGCAGTAAAACAATTTTCATTTCCGTTCCAAAACTTCTTTACCGAATCGGCAATGGTACGGACGGCGTGGTGTTTTATCTGTTCCCTCATTCCTTTTTCGGGATTGGCAATTACAATGCTGAGTTTCTTTTTTCCTAATTGAAAGAAGGCAATGTTCCTGTCTTTACGCATGGAAATGTAATGTCCCTTTACTCTAAATTCAAGACTGGAATCCACTTTCAGCAACTCTGTTTTCATTAGGAGAAAAATGTCCCTCACAGTTTCTGATACACCTTGCAGGTGATCGTCCTCCGTTACTTTTACCACTTTGTCCTTCTTATCCGCTTTGGCTGTTAAGTTATGGAATGTAGGAACCATAGTCAGCAGGGAATCGTCTCCAACTTCAAACTTCCTGAATGAAATCGGTTTTATCATCTTTCCCCATGTTTCAGTGTAGGTTTCCATAAAGGGTTTTAATTCATCCTTAAATGAATCCTGCACAAGTAAAATGCCAGGTTTACGGGAAAGCAATGACTGCAAGAATTCCGTTGGCAGTTTTTCCTCAAACAATGGTTTCAACTTGTTTCTCCATCCGATGTTTCTACTGATAGCATTATCCAATGTGGTCAGGAACAAATTGGTATTTTCCTGATTGCGGAAGAAATAGAAAATGCTTGTCATGCGTTTGAATAAATCAACCATGCTTTCTTTTGCAAGCATCACCTCAATGAAAAACAGTTTCGGTTTGTCCTTCTCCCTATTATCAAAAAGAATTCCATGAGGAATGAAACCGCCGGGAAATACCAAGCTGCTTTTTTCTGCACAATCAAGCAGATAGGTTTGTTCTCCAAAGAGTGCTTTGCCATTATTCAGTACAATTCCGGCAAGTTCTTCACTTGTTTTGAATTTCCTCTCGGTGACGTTGGAGTTCAGGATTTTCTTAGCCGTCTGCTCATCGGTGTTTACCTGTTCAAGTTTTAAGCCTTTAAGGTAATAGGCATTCGTGAATTCCACTTCAATTTTTTCGGGGGAAGTCGATTGCCCCTTTTTCTCTGGTGTTTTCATAATTTATGAATTAGTTATTTATAGAACTATTTGTTCGGGAGCATCGTAGCTC
>CAIWVW010000017.1 GCA_903916255.1 uncultured Bacteroidota bacterium | reverse complement strand
AGCGAGGCCAAGTACATTTGCCCGAAATGCAATGCCAGCATGGATAAGCCCGGAACCTGCGCCAAATGCAATGCTAAATTGGTGAAAGAAGGCGATTATTACTGCACCGGATGCGGCGCTACCAGTTCAAAACCCGGTACCTGTAAATCGTGTAACATGAAAATGGTTAAAATGACCGCCAAGAATTAGGTCTTACGATTGATTAATGTGGTTAATAGACCCGGAGCTAACTACTCTGGGTTTTTTTAATTTATGAAGATTACCCCTTCACCAACTTCTCAAATGCCTTTACCAATTCAACACCATTGGGGCTCCCCCAACCGGTGCAGGCATCCCAACCTTTTTCAGCGGGATATCCCGGCGCTCCTGCAAGTGCATTGTCTTTAGGGCCTTGGTCACCGTTAATATCCCGAAAAACTTTTGAACCTATTTTATAAATATTCGGATTTATATAGCCTACAGGTTCGCCAAGGGCAGCATTCAAAACGGCAATAAGCCCCGCCCAAAGGGGTGCCGAAGCACTTGTACCAATCGCGGCATCGGGCTTGCCGCCAATAATCATCGGGAAACCGCTATTGGGGCTTGCATTGGCAGCCACATCAGGAACTCCGCGCCCTTCAAACCCATTATTCAAGGAACGGGGCACACCGGCGTTATCCTGGTAAGATGGTTTAGGGAAATACCCGCTCACCCCACCGCCCGTGGCACAGCCATGGCCGCTGGGCATCAAATCGTTCCAGATATATTCATCGAAAGAATTTCCATGAACATTGCCTATTGTAGTACCGCCAACCGAAAGCACCCAGGGGTCGCTGGCGGGATATTGCACATGTGCATGCTTATTGCCCACTTTTGAGTCGGTGCCATTATCGCCGGAGGCGCAACAAACCGTAACTTTTTGTATGGCTGCATCCTGAAATGCCATATTCACCGTAGTAATCCAGTTTTCGCTGAAAGGAGGCAGCAGCCCCATATCATCACTGTCGGAAACATAAAAACTGGTAGACAACACATTGCAAATGGGGTCACCTTTATCGGGATGAACAATGCGATTAATAAGGTTTAACCAGCCGCCCCGGTCGTAGGTTGTAAAATAAACTGCAATTTCTGCGCCGGGTGCAGCCGAAGCAGCCATATATATATCCTGTGTGGTTTCCGGGTCGGCGGTTCCGTCATTTTTGGCATTCACATTCACCTCGATGATTTTAGGCGGATTCTCCGGAAAGTTGCTTTTTATATCATCTTCCGTATACCCCGCTTCCGAGAAAATGGCAATGGTTTGCCCTTTGGCAGAATTAGCCGGGAAATTATACAGTTCCTTTACCTTTTCAATAGAAATTTTCGCTGTTCCGGGAGGGTCCATTGCATTGCGCTTGGTAATGCGGCGGTTATCCAACCCAAAAACACCAATAATAATCCCTGCCAAATTTATAGGGATATGCATTAATCCCTGCCTGCCCCGGTAGCTTTCTGTGGTTGGTTTTTCACCACGCCCCTTCTTAACCTTATGCTCGAAACGGGCTAATTTAATGGCAAATACGGAATTAAACTGTTCCACAGTCCCTGAAACTAAAACGGTTCGCCGAGCAGGATGTGTTTCCACAATTTTCAATCCGTTTTTTTCAGCAAACTCTATTACTTTCTCAATATCCTCCGGATGTGCTCCATATTTATCCGCAAACGCTGACAAAGACAATCGCTTGTGCTTTGTAAGATACTCTTTGCCAAAGTATTCATACGTGGGAAACGGAGCTTTATCTATCCTTCTACGAAGAACAATCGTAACGATAACTACTTCATTATCATCAGCCGGACCTAATAGTTTTACCTCTAATGAAGGGTGGTGCTCACTGCCCATCAAGGGCACATATCCTTTTGGGGGCAGCAAGTGAAATTCCGGCTTAGCCATATTTTTAACCTGTTAAATTCAACCTACTCGTCCGCTTTTCGGCTATCGCGCCCCTTCCTTTTTACGATATTTGAGGGAATTATTTACTGCAAATTAAACAGGAAATTTGTAATTACTATATGACAATTGTGGGAAAGAATCAAGACCCTTTATAAATAAGGGCTTCAAAGCCAACAGGTATATATAAAGATAGTGCCGTCCGATTATCCCCTGTTTCGCCAATTTTGTGTAACTTTGCGCTGTAATAGAATATACCCATATTATGATAACAGTATCAGAAACAGCAAAACATAAGTTAGACGACCTGATGAGGGAAGCTAACGCACAGGCAGACAGCTTTGTACGTGTAGGCGTGGAAAGCGGAGGCTGCTCCGGCCTTTCTTATAAAATGACCTTTGACACTACCCTTAAACCTGAAGACAAACTATTTGAAGATAAAGGGGTTAAGATAGTAGTTGACCGTAAAAGCTTCCTGTACCTTGTTGGCACAGAATTAGACTTTAGCGGAGGACTGAACGGCAAAGGATTCAGTTTTAATAACCCGAACGCCAGCCGTACCTGTAGTTGCGGAGATAGCTTCGCAGTGTAATCAGTTTGTAAAGTTCATAAAGTTGAAAGTTCATAAAGTGAAAGACATTTTAGCCCTAAAGAACTTTACAAACTTTATGAACTTTAAGAACTTTATAACTAAGTAATGAGCGGTTCAAACGAGATATTAGAAGAATTCGTCCAAGGCGAATATAAATATGGCTTTACCAGCGATATAGATTCGGACATCCTTCCCCCAGGCCTGAATGAAGAGACCGTGCGCTTTATTTCAGCCAAAAAAGGCGAGCCTGAATTTATGCTGGAATACCGCATGAAGGCTTTCCGCTACTGGAAGGAAATGAAGGAGCCGCATTGGGCGCATTTGCACTATCCGGTTATAGATTACCGAAAGATTAGTTATTACTCCGCTCCTAAAAAGCCAAAAGAAATTAAAAGCCTTGATGAGGTGGACCCGGAATTGCTTCGCACATTTGAAAAACTGGGCATTTCCTTATTGGAACAAAAGCGATTATCGGGCGTAGCAGTAGATGCTGTAATTGATAGTGTTTCTGTAAAAACTACTTTTAAAGAAAGCCTTTCAAAGCTGGGTATTATATTTTGTTCTTTCAGCGAAGCGGTAAAGGAACATCCGGATTTGGTAAAGAAATATATGGGCTCTGTAGTTCCCTATACCGATAACTATTTTGCAGCGCTGAATGCTGCTGTTTTCAGTGATGGTTCATTTTGCTATATACCCAAAGGTGTTCGTTGCCCGATGGAATTATCTACCTATTTCCGAATCAACTCTGCCGGAACCGGGCAATTTGAAAGAACATTGATAATTGCTGATGAAGGAGCCTATGTTAGCTATTTAGAGGGCTGCACCGCACCTATGCGAGATGAAAACCAATTGCACGCAGCAGTTGTAGAAATCGTTTCCCATGCCGATGCGGAAGTGAAATATTCCACCGTTCAAAACTGGTATCCCGGCGATAAGGATGGTAAGGGCGGCATCTATAACTTCGTTACCAAAAGAGGCATTTGTTTAGGAAATAATGCTAAAATTTCCTGGACACAAGTAGAGACAGGCTCTGCCATTACATGGAAATATCCATCCGTTATTTTGAAAGGCGATAATTCCGTTGGGGAGTTTTATTCCATTGCTGTTACTAACCACATGCAGCAAGCCGACACAGGGACGAAGATGACACATCTTGGGAAAAATACGAAGAGTACAATTGTGTCAAAAGGTATAGCAGCAGGCAAAAGTAATAATAGCTATCGTGGATTGGTGAAGGTAAACAGGGGTGCAAAAAATGCACGGAATTTTTCCCAATGCGATTCATTGTTGATGGGTAATAATTGCGGCGCGCATACTTTCCCATATATTGAAATCAATGATAAATCGGCACAGGTAGAGCATGAAGCAACCACTTCAAAAATTGGCGAGGACCAAATATTTTATTGCAATCAACGGGGCATTGATACCGAAAAAGCAATCGGATTAATTGTAAATGGATATTGCCGCGAGGTGTTAAATAAATTGCCGATGGAATTCGCTGTGGAGGCTCAAAAGTTGCTTGCAGTGAGTTTGGAAGGAAGTGTGGGGTAAACCCCATTTGATTTAAGAATATCGAATAAAGAATATTGAATAACGAAGTAGACGAAATGTTAGAAATAAAAGATTTAAAAGTCTCTGTTGAAGGGAAACAAATATTAAAAGGACTTAACCTGACGGTCAACAAAGGCGAGGTGCATGCAATTATGGGGCCGAATGGTTCCGGTAAAAGCACGTTGGCTTCTGTAATTGCAGGTAAAGAAGATTATACCGTTGATGGTGGTTCTATTACCTTTAACGGAAAAGATATGCTGGAACTTTCCGCTGATGAAAGAGCTAAAGAAGGGATGTTTCTTGCATTTCAATATCCGGTGGAAATTCCCGGAGTAAGCACAATTAACTTTTTGAAAACAGCAATCGCTGAAATCCGCCAATATAGGGGACTTCCACCTATGGAAGCAAAGGACTTTCTGAAAATGCTGAAAGAAAAACAAAAGGTAGTGGAGATAGAAGCAAACCTGACAGGCCGCTCGGTGAACGAAGGTTTTTCAGGAGGAGAAAAGAAACGCAATGAGATTTTTCAGATGGCAATGTTAGAGCCGTCTCTTGCAATACTTGATGAAACCGATTCCGGCCTTGATATTGATGCCTTGCGCATAGTCGCAACAGGTGTAAATAAACTCCGCACCAAAGAAAATGCATTTGTAGTAATCACCCACTACCAAAGGTTACTTGAATATATTGTTCCCGATTTTGTACATGTGCTTTATCAGGGCAGAATAGTAAAATCCGGTACCCGTGAATTGGCTTTGGAACTGGAAGGCAAGGGCTATGATTGGATTAAGAAAGAATTTGCTGAACTCGCTGTATAATACAAAATGGAACTAGCAACTGCAAAAACAAATATCAGCCGTGGCGCATTGGGCGAAGCCGAAGTCAACAAGAATAAAGCTATTCTTGATAAGTGGATAAATGATGTTGGTGTACGATTAAACCATACAGGTTCTGCTGCAAAAAACATACAACAACGAGCAGAAGAAAATTTTGTTACTGTTGGACTTCCGACTAAAAAAACAGAGGATTTTAAATACACCAATATTCGTTCTTATCTAAAGGAGGAGTATATTTCTAAAAATGGCTCTGTAAGCCTTAAAGAAAGTGGAATTGAGAATTTACTAACTGATCAATTTGTATCAGTGGTATTGATAAACGGAAAGTATATTCCGGAATATTCCCGCTTGAAAAAATTACCTGAAGAGGTTACAATCAAAAGT
>CAIWVW010000016.1 GCA_903916255.1 uncultured Bacteroidota bacterium | reverse complement strand
TTTGAAGAGATTTATGCATCTTTGCAGCGAATTCTGGTCCCATAGCTCAGCTGGATAGAGCAACAGATTTCTAATCTGTAGGTCTTAGGTTCGAATCCTAATGGGATCACTCACCAAAGCTGTTTCTTAGTATAAGAAACAGCTTTTTTTGTTTAACTGCACCTTAACGTGGACCGATATGGAGCTAAGCCTGTGGCGTTTATCGCTGCTTTTCAGGCTGAAGTTTTGCCGATAGCTAACGGGAGGCTTGCTACTTTTTTGTTTGTAGCGTTCAATAAAATAGTGTTCACGTAAAACGCCTGTAAACGCCTGTAAACAGCCTCTAAAAATGCGTTTGGAGGCCCAAAAGGGGCTTTTTATGACCATCGGATTTCCGGTCATTTTTGGGTTTTTTTGTAAGTGTTTTACTGTCAGGGGCTTAAGTGTTCAAAAATGGGGTCCCGACCGGAAATAGCATCTCACTGTAAGCCAGCTGTTTGCAAGCCTGTAAACGCAAATATTTCCGGTCGGTTTTAAATTAAGCTGTAAGCCGTTGCCTGCCAGCAGGTTAGCTCCTCCAACAACCGGAAATTATTTAGGCCTGTTAACACGCTGATAATCAACAGGTATTTTTGTTATTCAGGCTTTTTGTAAGAAGCGATTTCCGGTAGTATTTACTACTTGTATTAAGTTATTGGTATTGAGTTATTTACAGAAATACTGACCGTGCATTTTTCTGCTTTAGGCATTCCCGGGGCGGCAGGGTTTTCTGCGAGAGACTGTGCAGCGGATAGAAAATTACAGTAACTACCGGAACAGGTCAGTATATTTACTACACTTATGATGCCACCGGTAAGATGATCCGTAAACAGGTATATAACAGCAGCACTTTGCAGACAACGACCGACTATATTGATGGCTTTGTCTATATCACCCAGGGCACCGGTTCGCCGCTGATCTCTTACTTCCCAATGCCCGAAGGCAGAGTGCTCAATACCAGCTCATCTGGCGTAACCTTGGTTAAAGAGTTCATCGTCACAGACCAGCAGGGCAATGCCAGGGTAAGTTTCCGGGACGGCGGTTCGGGAACCCCTGTGGTTTATCAGGAAAATAGCTATTATGGTTTTGGCCTGGTGCTGCCAAATAGCCCCGTAGGTACCACCGCAACCGCCAACAAGCAGCTTTACAACGGCGGCAGTGAATGGCAGAACGATTACTCGAACCTGCCCGATTATTACCAGACTTATTACCGTAATTATGATGCCGCACTGGCAAGGTGGGTGGGCGTAGATCCCATGGCGGAAGCTAGCAGCAGCATATCTGTTTATCATTATTCGGGAAATAATCCGATTATGTATAATGACCCTATCGGGGATAAAATTAATCCTGATAAAGTGTTAAAAAATGCATATGATAGTGGCATGCCAAGTCACGCCGAAGCGGCTGTAGAGGCTCAAGGTGAAAATCAAGGTATGTCCTCAGGATTTATTAATGAATGGTGGGAACAAGGTATATTTGATACCGAGGGACCAGGTAGCCCTGACGGGGGTGCCGGCGCCAGAGCCGCTTGGTTACCTAGTGAAATGTCAGGGGGGGCGTTAGATACGGAATCTGGCAATATTATTGATATCTATCATGCGGGTAGTAGCTCGAGCATGACGAGTCAAGAGTTAGGAGCTGTTTTAGCAGGTACGGGGACAGTCAATATTAATCCATCAATTGGTTCATGGACTTTCATAACAAGTAATGCTGAAGCAAATGGATATGGTGAAATTAGGGGAGGCCTATTTGAAGACAGAGGGAATATTGCAGCTAATCAGGGGGGTGATCCAATATTAGATGCACTTTTTGGAAGTACCCAAACTATGAAAACAGGAATACAATATGATGATATTAAGACTGTAATCGGGAACTTTGGTTTTTCTTCTTTTTCTTCGGTTTCGCAGTCTGGAGGAGAACATCTATTTAACCTCAATACAACGCAATTTAATAGCCAAAAAGGAAGTAAAATTACATCTGATGCAAATATTAATTTATTTGTTTATAAGATGAAGTTTACGTCTGATATCGGTTTAGAGCAGGAGTTTGGCACAACATCTTGGAATGTAAACATCGGCTTAAGCTGGGAAAAGGGGTTATCCGTTGGAGCCGCCGTAAATGGCTATGGTTTTGATGCAAATTATAGACCTAATGTTGTTGGGTTAATGTTGATAGGGGTGGCAATCGCCCAACCGGAATTATTTCCGGCCGCTTATAAAGCTGTAACCTCTTTTTAATGTGTATTAGTTGAAAATTAAATAAAATGGAAAAGTCTCAAAAATCAAGATTAATTAAAATCACGCTGTTAATTTTAATATTTACAGCAGTTTTGGCAAAACCAATTTATACTATAATTAGTAATCGGGAAAATTTGTCCCAAAAAGAAATGGTCGATTATAAGAATTTATTTGACAAAAAAGCATGGAGCGGTTTGCGGCTATTTAATACCGTCGAGAGTAAATTAAGAGAACCTGAATCACAATATATTTATAATAATGAATACAATGTATTTGTTACCAAAGTCCACATATCTGATTCCTTGAATCTTGAAAAAGCTGTAACATTTAAAAATGAAGTTTCCAAAATTGTAAGGGATGAAGTTTACTTTTCCATACGTAGCTTTAATAGTGAAATACACATAAAATCTGGAAAATTGCCTTTAACTAACAACATTGAATTAAAGATTGATGGGAACCTTGACACCGTTTCTATGGCCAAAAATCAAGCATCTTTTTACCTTAAATTTAAAACATCTTCTATAGTTTTTAACAATGACCAGAGTTATATTGTACTGGAAACTGATAAACCCAATACTTCTGCCGCTATAAGCTTGATAAAAAAGGGTAACCTATTATATATAGTAATGATGACCATAGACAAAGATAAAGTAGAAATGGGGCCTAAAGAACTAATTGCTATTCTAGATAAATAGAAATGCCAATCAGGGGGGGACGCAGATATTTGGTGCAACATTAACAACGGAAGCAGCGTTGTCGACCGGGAATTCCGATAGTTTCGTTGGTAAATACTTGCTTGAACTGAAATATACACAATATACAGGTATAGTTAACGATAAAGGAAAAGGCATCCTCAATTTTAACACTACTATTCGGAACGGAGAAAAAGACCATGACGTAAGCTTGGATATTGGAAAATTCTCTTTTTCTATGGGCTTAACGTCAAGGTCTATCAGCTATGATGGATACTCGTTTAATTTTAATGCCAGTATTTTTGATGGAATAACCTATGGTATAAGTCATACTACTGAAAATGGTAACATCACCGGTTCCGAGTTTACTATAAATCCATTTAAAATTATTCCGGCAGTAGCAGCGGCTGCATATTATACTGCCCCTTATTGGGTTCCAGTGGTATTGGCTCCAGTAGGTCTTTAGAAATCAATAACTACATAGAAATTATGAAAAAAAATAAAAAAATAAAACTCATCGCAATTATAATATTAGGATTATCACTAATAGTTTATATAGTTAACTTTTTCAGCAATGCCAGTACTGAATTGTCGAAAAATCCAATACAGTTAGAAAGAAAAATTCCTACAGATTATCTACACTTATTCAATGCGCAAGTTCGAGGAAACATTATTCTACAATCTGCGACTTCTTTCAAATTAAGAAATACAGTTGTAAACTGCGTTTACAATAATGAATATGATATTATGGTTACAAAGGATTCTATTGAATCAGGGTTTGATTTAAAAAGAGATGGCATTGAAATACATAAGAAATCTAAAGGTTCAGCACCTCAAACTAAGTCATCTTATAATCAAGATAATTTTCGAATAACTTATAATGGAATTTCAAACAGTATCGTTTCCAAAGTATATTTAACAATAGATGGAGATTCTACGGCTAACTATCATAAAGGTGACAGCGTAGCTTACTATTACTCGTATTTAAAGGCGGCGAATTTTCAATACAAATACGAAGGAGTTAGTGAACTCACTATCGAAGGTAGGAACAAATTACCGTTTCTTGATCGAAAGAAACCAATTATTATTATGTTTATTAAAAGGAATGATTGGCTATATTTTATTATCTTAAGTAGCAGAAGTGATAGTAAGCCATTAAGCCCAGATACACTATATAAGTTGATTCAATAGAAATGCCAATCAGGGGGGACCTGACCCTAATGCATTATGGGGTAAGATGTATGTCATATCAAACGTAGCCCCTAATGCCGACCTTACTGATGGGCATGCCTGGATTAGATTAGAGTCTGCCTCCGGAACCGCAACTACGATGTCACTTTGGGGAAATCAAGGCGATCAGGAGTTTTGGGTAAATAAGGAAATAGATTTTGGGTATGGGGCAGTCTCAAAATCAGTTAATATTACAAACGCACAATATAATATGATTGGACAGTTCAATAGTGTCCCAGGCAACATTAATTGGACTTACTTTTATACCTGTGCAGGATATTCGTCTGCAATTTGGAATTATGTTACGGGCGATAGCCTTTCCGCTTCTGACGGAATGGGAATGACTACGACTCCAAGAGCATTAGCTGGCTCAATTCAAGCTTCTCCAAATGCAATAGTATCTCCGCACAGTAGCATTGACAGTTCTAATTAAATAGGTTAATATGAAATTTACATTATTAATTACACTTTTGCTTATGCTAAATACTCAAAGCGCCAACGACAAACTCGTTGTAATCTGTAGGCATGGAAATAATATTAAAGTGGACTACGGAGACTCAATGAAAGGTATTGTATCAATAAAAACTGAAATTAAAACGGATACGCTACACCTTTTTATAAACGTTTCTAACGTTTATAAAGCAAAGTCATATGAAATTGCTTTAACTCCGAACGTTCGATTTATCCAATACGGTACTATAGTTAAAGAACTTCATAAGTTATCCGTTTGTTCAGACGCAAAGGTGCTATCAGGAAAAGAAGCATTAGATTATTTGAAACACAACCAATAGTCTATTTACTTTTGCTCTAATCCACAGCCCGGCCAAACCAGCCGGGCCTTTTTTATTCGGCATAGCTGTATACACCTCTATGTGTATATCTGTTAAGGTGTTTGTTTTTGATGCTGCAAGTTGTGTTTTTGTGTCACCCAAAAACCTACTTGCCCTACCGCCGATGGGCGGTAAGGGTTAGCAAACCTGCGCGACTTGGTTTGCTTTTTTAGCTACATATATAAAGAGCACTGCGGAAATAGCTATTGAATGATTGTTGGGCAATCTCTAAAATCGCAAGAAATAAATAAGCTTACTTGCTTTTCAGCAGTTCCACCTTTTCACGTTCGCTTTGCAGCAAACGTTCATAAAGCTTTTTGTTCTCCTCAATTACTTCGAACAACTTATCCATCGGGTTAAAGTTGAGCGTACAGTTATTATTAACAGATCCTGCATTATCATGCAGCGTACTTGAAATGATATTGATCACAGCTTCTTCGCTAAAGTTCTTAATTGCTTCGGCAGTAACGCCCAACACCTGGGCGATCTGTTGCAGGAGATTATCCTCAATGGTTTCGCTGTTTTCAATCTTGGAAATAGCCTGCTGGTTAACCCCCAATTCAGCGGCTAACACTTCCTGTTTAATCCCCCTAAGTTCACGGATGCGGCTGATCTTCCTGCCGATATGAGTTGTTTCTGCTATAATCTTATAAAGTATCGTGCGTCGTCAAACTAAAGTGAACCAAGGCTTGTGTAGTGTTTCGGTTTAAAGTAAAGCTAAGTTTTCCATTTTTGGGGTGCAAGCGATCTGTGATTTTATTTTTTCATAGGCAATTGTTCTTACATGGGAATTTGCTTTTCGTGCATAGTAATTTCGTCCTCGTCAAATATTGAATTGAAATACAAAGATATTGATGACAATAAATGGCTTAAATTAATATCCCCAACCTGGCGCGATGCAGCGTCGGCCAAAGCGAGGTGTACTCGTTCCAAAGCGTTAGGGCATCAGCGGGTCTGACAAAATAACATCAATTAAACCCGATAGATCATAATAACTTCTTGCGCTGCTGTATAAGTAATCTTCTGGTTTTTCGACGAAACCGGCTACTACCGGATTGTCATGTAGGTAGTCCAGCTTTTGATGTAAAATACGGCCATCATACAATTCTATGGGATGGTTATCTTGTTGCCACAGTTGGAAATCGATATTCTGACTATTTTTTTTGCCTGCTTTTTCCATCAGAAAAATTATCCATTCTTTGCGGCTTTCAGCCGGATGTTTTTTGATAGCATTTTTAAGGGCTATCGAAGTATGCTTTTTCATATCCCGCATTATATCTTCCAGGTTTTCGCCATGCGTTCCAACGATCATATGAATATGGCTTGTCATGATACACCAACCATAGATTTCCAAACCTTTTTTAGCCTGGCAATGGCGCCATGATTCAAGCATTATTTCCTTATATTCATTTCGGATAAATAAATCGATCCAGCCGACAACGGCAAAAGTGACAAAGTATAGTTTTTGCTGATCGCGAAATTTATATTTGTTGCTCATGGAAAAGGTTTAGGAGATAATTATAAGAAAAATAGTATGGTTCTATAACAAACTTTTCGGCTTGGCATTAGAACCGGCTTAGGCACGAGTACACCGCCCGTAGGCCCTGCGCTGCAAACTCGCGCCAGGTTGGGGGGATGCCAGCTTGGGGAGGTGTAGCCGTGGGTGTTTCTGGTGGCGCGGGAATTTCTGGCGGAGTGGGGTACACTACACCTGGAATATCTTTTCATAACAATTAATTGAAAATCAATGGATATCATAAATTATAACAAGCAAAATGGAAATTGGTACAGAAGGAACACTCGTTGGATTGTATTAGTTATGATTGCTTATGTGGCTTCGGCCACAATTTTTAACTATATTAGAATTAGGATAATGCACTTTGACGGCAGAGTTGAACAGGTATCCTATAGTAGGCAAGGTCACGCTACAGTTTTTATCAATAAAGAGAAATATGATTTAAGTTGCACATTTTGGTCAAACTCTGAAAAAATTGCGGTAGGTGACAAACTAATTAAGATAAGCGGAAATATGCACCTTAAAATAATCAAACCCGGCAGAAGGGATACTATTGATTTTTATTCTGAAAAGTAATTATTAAAATTGTTAAACGTTTCAAAATATCTTGTGAAAATTAATTTTTTATTTATATTCTTTTTTATATCGATTATTTGCAAAGGACAACAATCAGCCACATTGGTGGTAAATTGGAATGATCATATAGCAATACCAATAAGAAAAGAT
>CAIWVW010000015.1 GCA_903916255.1 uncultured Bacteroidota bacterium | reverse complement strand
GGATGGAAAAGCTACCGAGAGAATTGTGAAGGTAGTGGCTGGAATGTAGAGTGTTCGTCAATGCGAGGCTTTGCGAAGAAATCTTACTCAATTTTATGTCCGAATTTTATGAGATTTCTTCGCAAAGCCTCGCAATGACGATAGGGCTTTATTTCTGAATCACAAACTTCCCTTCTCCCACCAAAGCACCGTTTTCATTTAAAACACTGTAGAAATAAATGCCGTTTGGCCGATTTCTTATATCAATGAGATTTTGACCCTGAGTGGAACGAAGGGTCTCTGTCAGCACATTTTCTCCAAGAACATTATAAATTTCCACGATTGTTTGCGACCCTGAAACAAGTTCAAGGTGACTGAGTGAGATTGTGAAAATTCCATTGTTGGGGTTAGGGTAAAGGTAAACAGCAGTAGTAGGTTCAACAATCGTATTTATTCCGGTAGACTTTGAAATTACGACACAAACGCTGTCAGTGCAACCTTTGTTATCGGTAATTGTACAGCAATAAGTACCGAAACATTGAGCCCCAATGGAATCTGTGGTTTGATTATTAGGTGACCATAAATATGTATATGGCGCTGTTCCTCCAGTCGGGTAAACCTTTGCGGTTCCATTACAAGGTCCGTGGTCAGGGGTGGAGGTTTTTGCAATATTAAGAATAGAGGTTCCTTCCACATAAGCAGAAAAATGATATTGCGAATCAGCATACGCTGTCGCAGAATACCAAACCATTCCAGTATCACAACCGACGCCTCCATGAAACCTTGAAAGATGTGCATATAACCAAAAGGACTCTGCATTACATGAAGGGGTAAAACAAGGAGTTAACATACTGTGAAAGTCATTGCCAGGCAATAAGTAACATACACCTGCGGTATCTTCAACACAGCTTAAGGTATCTGTTTGTCCACAGATAGTACTTATATAAAACAAGCCATCACTTAATGGAATACCACCACCGATAGTTGATGTTACGTATGCAAAATCAACGTACAACCCCGATATATTTATACCGGCAGGAATGGTAACCAATATACTGTCAGTATAATAATTAGGATACAAACAAGAGGGTGTTGAACCTCCTGTCCAATAACTTGTTGGCCCTACAATAAGGGGCGAAGAACTAATAGAAGCAATTCGATTCTCAGGGTGTTTAAAAGAAACTCCATTTTGGGCATTCAGCCGATAACAATTTGTTGCAGATAGAAAACCTATAAAAAAACAGGCTAAAAGTATTTTTTTCAAAGTACTGATTATTAGTGTTTGGCAAAGATTGTAAAAATAAACAAACCATAAAACTCCACTTATTATACGGCGGCTTTCACTTATTGAATGGTGGGTTTGGGTTATTGTACTGCATTTGTGTAATATATGTATAGCATTTGTGTGTCATCAAAAATGTCACTAAACTTTTAAAATCTATGACATAGGCTAAAAGCCTTAACCGGTATGGCATAAGGTACGATTGTCGTATTTTACAATACGTGCAAAACCGAGACATTTCAAAAAAGGTTTTTCCGCAAAAAATCCACAACAAAAAAGCCCATCATTTCTGAGGGGCTCATTAACTTCACTTTATGTTTTATTAATTCGCTTTTACCAGTTTTTTCTGGCTTACCAACACTTGTTCTTTCGAAAGTATTCTTACAAGGTATAATCCGTTAGGTTGGTTACTCATATCCACTTTCATGGTTTCTTTATCGGCTACCATATTAGTTATTATCCTTCCGGCATAGTCATAAATTTCTACATTCATGCCTTGGTTTACCCCGTCAATATTAAATTGTCCGTTGCTTGGGTTAGGATACATGGTTATCTGGGTGTTTTCAGTTAATTGGTTATCGCCTGTACTTACACAATCAAAGGTTACTGAAAGCGTATCGAAACAAGTATGGTTATCTGTTACAGTTACTGTATAAGTTCCTGTTGAAAGCCCTTCCATTAAGGCAGATGTACCGCCGCCAGGTGCCCAGTTATAAGTATATGGAGGGGTTCCTCCTATGGCTTTAACCTCAGCAACTCCATCCAATGGGCCTTGGCAGGCTTTAGTTTTGAGCCCGACATGCAATGCATTTGGCTCAGTAATTGTAATAGCCGATTGGGTTTGGCAACCATTATTATCAGTAACATTCAGGGTATAGCTTCCAGCGGCAATATTATTTATGCTTGGGCCATTGCCAAGATTAGAACTCCATGAATACGTATATGGATACACACCGCCTTTGGCTATTGTTGTAACACTGGCTGTAAGTTCACCATGGCAAAGCGGGCTGAAAGTACTTAGAGTGCTATCCGTTAATACAGCCGGTTGGGCAACATCGGCTTCAACCGTTGTTGAATGTCCATTATAATCGGTTACCGTGAGGGTGTAGCTGCCCGCAGTTAGGCTGGATACTGAAAGGTTGCTGCCTGCAACCGGTGCCCATTGATAGGTATAAGGAGAAACACCTCCGGTAGCAGGGTTTACGGAAGCGCTTCCGTTAGAACCGCCATTGCATGTTACATTAACAACTGAATTGATGCTTACGCTTAAAGCCGGGGGAGTTAAAGCTGCAATATTCAAACTGAAAACAACTCCCGAACCAATAGAACCGCCTGAAGTGGTCATTCCATAAAGCATATTACCGGAAAGGGTAAGAGAGCCCATAGGGTCACCACCATTAGAATAATCAAAATCTACAAGGTCGGTAAATCCTGTGCCATTGGTATTAATGGAAAATATAACGCCTTCATTATTGGCTCCGCCACCGGAAGCCATACCATACAAGGTATTTCCGGATAGGGTTAAATCTCCGGCGGGGTTAGCGCCATCCGTATCGGCAAAATCATGTAAGTCTTTAAAGCAGGTGCCATTTGTTTGAATTGAAAAAATGTTTCCATAATAGAAGTTTTTGCCGCCGTAAAAGGTCATTCCGTATAAGATATTTCCACTAATGATTAAGGAACCCTGCGGATTGGAACCGTTTGTATCATTAAAGTCATGCAGGTCTTTATACCCGGTACCGTTTTTATTTACGGAGAAAACGCACCCTAAGTTATATGCCCCTCCTACAGATGTCATCCCATATAACACTCCGCCGGAAAGCAATAATGAGCCTTTTGGGGTAGAGCCAAGCGTGTCGTTGAAATCATATAAATCTTTATACCCTCCGCCATTAGTATCTACCGAAAAGATGCATCCTGCTCCAAATGCTCCTCCGGATTCTGCCGTACCATACAATATAGTGTCTGCAAGAATTAGAGAACCCCTTGGATGCTCTCCGTTAGCGCCCGTAAAATCATACAGGTCGGTATATGTCGTACCGTTAGTATCAATTGCAAATATATTGCCTAAGTCATTTGATTCCCCCATCCAGGAACTGCCATATAATTTACTTCCGGAAATTGCCAGAAGGCAATAGGGGTTTCTGCCGTTTGAAAAATTAAAATCAAGCATGTCCTTAAAAGATGTTCCATCTGTTTTAACAGAGAAAATATTTCCGTCATTGGATGCCCAGTACTTTCCCCCTTCTAAGGTAACACCATACAATACGTTTCCAGCAATTGTAAGTGAACTGTATGGCGCAACGCCATTTGTTGAATCAAAATCATGGATAACTGTGTACTGTGCTTCAGCAGTTGTCAGCCCCATAAAAAGTAACCCGATAATAAATAAGTTTTTCTTTTTCATGTCCTTTAACTTTAACGATTAATAATTACAAATAAGATACTGCAAAACTCTATCGCTTAGGAAGGATATTGAATAGAAATGGTCATATTTATTATTGATTGTTATCATCATCTGTAGCTGTATATCTATAATAAAATAAAATATATTATTACCAATTAGTACGAGTACTAAAATAAAAAGTTACCACCATATTCTCTATCTTTTTCGAGTATATAATTTCGTCCGTTGCGGACTGAATTTGAATAAAATACTGAAGTGCTTCCTTTAGTATGATTTTCTTATCCGAGTAGTTTAACGTTGGGGGTATAAAAAAGATACAACTATCTTTTAAATTAATCAGCCAAAATGCCCTCTAAAAGCATAAAGAATTGGTTTACAAAACATAAAATCCATGATATGAATCATGGATTTTACAATAAAAAATAAAATTCGCAGTAAAGAAAAAGGAATTGTGTGTTTAAAACAACCCTCCGAAAAGCTCGCGGTCAATAATATTGATAATTTTCCCTAAATCGTCACCGTTTTCCGAAAAATTATTTTCATCCACATCAATCACCAATATTTTGGTTTTTTTCTGGCTTTCAAAGTCGTCCATCCAGGCTTCATAGCGTTCATTCAGCCTTTTCAGGTAATCAAGCCTCAACGATTCTTCATAAGGCCTGCCACGCTTTTGAATTTGGTTAACAAGGGTAGGAACCGTGGCGCGCAGGTAAATAAGCATATCGGGAGGCTGCACCAGTTCAAGCACTACATTAAAAAGAGCCATATAGTTTTCATAGTCTCTGGTGGTCATTAAGCCCATAGAATGAAGGTTTGGAGCGAAAATATACCCGTCTTCATAAATGGTCCTATCCTGAATTACAGTTTTATTGTTCTTGCGTATTTGTTGTATTTGAGCCAAACGTGCATGCAGAAACGATACCTGCAGGTTGAACGACCAGCGTTGCATATCTTCATAAAAATCATTCAGATAGGGGTTTTCATCGGCATCCTCAAAATGGGGTTTCCATTTATAGTGTTTAGATAAAAGACGGGTAAGGGTTGTTTTGCCCGACCCAATGTTCCCTGCTACGGCTATGTGCATGCTCTGCATATCTTGTCCTTAAAAATTAATTGCACTAAAATACGTTGCTTTAGGGAATAATGACACAAAATGCAAGAAAATAATATCAATAGTTATCAGTAGTCAGTGGTTAGAGGTCAATTTCGGGTATAAATTCGATTATTTCTAACCACTAAATACTAACCACTAACTACTGATTAGTTTTTTTCCTATCTTTGCAGCCCAATTTAAAAAAAGACATGAAAAAAGGCATTCATCCGGAAAGTTACCGCTTAGTTGTATTTAAGGACGTTTCTAACGACTACGCATTTCTTGGCAAATCAACAGTAGACACAAAAGATACCATTGTATGGGAAGACGGCAACGAATATCCCCTTGTAAAGCTTGAAATATCAAATATGTCGCACCCATTCTACACAGGCAAACTGAAAATGGTTGACACCGCAGGACGTATTGATAAGTTCAATACCCGGTACAAGAAAAAGTAATTGTAGGGAACGGGTTATAGCCGTTCTTGATAAATATTTAAAAGTCCTCCCGAGTTTCGGGGGGACTTTTTGTTTTATACGGTCAATTCTTATTATCTTGCAGCCGTTTTTCACTTATATATTATAACTTATATCTTATCACTATTTTATGAACCTACACGAATATCAGGGTAAATCAATTTTAAAGCAATACGGAGTTCCAATACAAGAAGGCATAGTGGCCACTACAGTGGAAGAAGCTGTGGAAGCCGCTAAAGAATTAAAGCAACAAACAGGAACCCAGGTGTGGGTAGTAAAAGCACAAGTGCACGCGGGTGGACGTGGAAAAGCAGGCGGTGTAAAAGTGGCAACATCAATGGATGCCGTAAAAGAAAAAGCCACTGCTATATTAGGGATGAACCTTATTTCAAGGCAAACAGGCCCGCAAGGAAAGATAGTACATAAGATATTGATAGCGCAGGATGTGTATTATCCCGGCCCGACCCCGACCAAGGAGTTTTACCTAAGTGTGATGCTCAACCGCCAACGGGGCCGCGATATGATTGTCTATTCACAAGCAGGCGGAATGGAAATTGAAGAAGTGGCAGCCAATACCCCTGAATTAATATTTAAAGAAGAAGTTGACCCGAAAGTAGGCTTGCAAGCTTTTCAGGCACGTAAAATAGCTTTCAATTTCGGCCTGTCCGGCGATGCGTTTAAAGCCATGGTTAAGTTTGTTACAGGCGTTTACAAAGCATACATGGGTGCCGATGCATCCATGATTGAAATTAACCCGGTGCTTAAAACTACGGATGATAAAATTATAGCCGTAGATTGTAAAATGGTGTTGGATGGCAATGCTCTTTACCGCCATCCGGATTATGCAGAAATGCGCGATGTAACCGAAGAAGACCCAACTGAAGTGGAAGCAGGAAGCTATAAACTGAACTTTGTAAAACTGGATGGCAATGTAGGCTGCATGGTGAATGGTGCGGGCCTTGCTATGGCCACGATGGATATTATTAAACTGGCAGGCGGTAACCCTGCTAACTTCCTTGATGTGGGCGGAACAGCCAATGCCGAGCGCGTTGAAAAAGCGTTCCGTATTATATTAAGGGAAGATGGGGTAAAAGCCATTCTTGTCAATATTTTTGGTGGAATTGTTCGTTGCGACCGGGTGGCTCAAGGTATAGTGGATGCCTATAAAAATATAGGCGAAATAAAAGTGCCTATCATAGTTCGCCTGCAAGGCACCAATGCGGAAGAAGCTAAGAAACTGATTGATGATTCGGGATTGAAGGTTTCATCAGCTATATTATTGCAAGAGGCAGCTGATTTGGTTACCAAAGCACTCAATTAGGTCGGAGCCCGACCGGTAAGTAAATTATAAGCCGATGAAAAAAATTCTGGTAGCCAACCGCGGAGAGATAGCCCTTAGGGTGATGCGTACATGCCGCGATATGGGAATAAAAACCGTTGCGGTGTTTTCAGAAGCCGATAGGAAAGCGCCATTTGTAGCTTACGCGGATGAAGCTGTTTGTATCGGGCCGCCGGAGTCTTCCAAGTCATATTTAAATGCAGATAAAATTATTGAAGTTGCCAAAAAACTGCATGTAGATGGCATTCATCCCGGCTATGGCTTCCTTTCAGAAAATGCAGCCTTTTCAGATAAAGTAAAAAATGCAGGGCTGATATTTATAGGCCCTTCCGCTGAAGCCATGCGCATGATGGGCGATAAACTATCTGCCAAACATGCCGCAAAAAAGCATAACATACCCATGGTTCCGGGCAGTGATGGAGCCATTACGAATACCAAAGAAGCAATTGAAATAGCCAAGAATGTTGGTTTGCCAGTACTTATTAAAGCCAGCGCAGGCGGTGGTGGCAAGGGTATGCGTGTGGTGGAGGATATTAATTTATTGGAAGAACAGATAAAACTGGCATCCAGCGAAGCCAAATCAGCTTTTGGTGATGGCGCCGTTTTTATTGAAAGATATGTGAAAAGCCCCCGCCACATTGAGATACAGGTAATGGGCGACAACCATGGCAATGCTGTATATTTATTTGAAAGGGAATGTTCCGTTCAACGCCGCCACCAAAAGGTGATTGAAGAAGCCCCATCATCCGTTTTAACTCCGGCTATCCGCAAGGAAATGGGCGAATGTGCCGTGCGCATTGCAAAAGCATGCAATTATTCCGGGGCAGGAACAGTAGAATTCTTATTGGATGAAAACCTTAATTTCTATTTTTTAGAAATGAATACCCGCTTGCAGGTGGAACATCCGGTTACGGAAATGATTACAGGAATTGATTTGGTAAAAGAGCAGATAAATGTAGCCCGGGGAAATAAAATAAGCTTTAAGCAAGAAGACCTTAAGATTATAGGCCATTCTATTGAGGTACGTGTGTATGCCGAAGACCCTGCCAATAACTTCCTGCCCGATATTGGCAAATTGAGGGTTTATAATCCCCCGAAGGGACCGGGTGTGAGGGTGGATGACGGTTTTGAAGAAGGAATGGATATTCCCATTTATTACGATTCCATGATAAGTAAACTGATTACTTACGGGGCAAACAGACAGGAGGCTATTGAACGAATGATTCGCGCCATTGATGAATATAAAATATCGGGTGTTGAAACCACACTTGCCTTTTGCAAATTTGTAATGCAACACAAAGCTTTTACCTCGGGTAAATTCGATACGCATTTCGTTACGCATTACTTTAAACCTGAAATGCTTAATGCCTCCGCAGATAATGAAGAGAACAACATGCTCGCTGCCCTTGTAGCTGATATATTTGTTTCAAAAGGCGCAAAAAAACAATTTACCGCAACTTCAGTTTCAGACAATAAAAGTGCTTCAAACTGGAGAAAAAGAAGGGATTTATAAACACTTTTAATTGTTTTAAACCTTACGATAGGATACTTGTCAAATAAAAAAAATCCACATGAAAAAACTCATTCTTACATCCGTATTATTTCTGGCAGGCATATTTATAGTAAGCGCTCAAGATAAAATAGTGGCTAAAGCAACTAATTTGGTTAACCAGCTGAATCAAATATGCGGATTGACACCTGACCAGGCAGCACAACTGCAGCCCCTCGCAGAAAATTATCTGAAGGAAAGAAAAGCAAACAAGCTTCAATATGCCAATGACCCTG
>CAIWVW010000014.1 GCA_903916255.1 uncultured Bacteroidota bacterium | reverse complement strand
GGGCTTCGCCCGCGCCACAACCTCCTAAAATCGTCCATCAAACACAGTTTATTCCGAACGAAGTGAGGAATCTACCCTCCATTTCCCTTATTTTTCGCAAATTTGCGCCTACAATCTCAATACATTATGCCAAAGATATCTCACAAAGGCGGTTTAATGCCTGCATCGCCCATCCGGAAACTGGTTCCTTATGCTGAAGCTGCCAAGAAAAAAGGCCGTAAAGTATATCACCTGAACATCGGCCAACCGGACATTAAAACTCCGGATACCATGCTTAATGCTATTAAGAATTTCCCTTACCCAATTATAGAATATTCGCACAGCGCGGGCATTGAAAGCTACCGCCGCAAATTGGTAGATTACTACAAAAAATACCATATTGACCTCGATTATACCGAGATAATGATTACTACAGGAGGCTCGGAAGCTATAGAAATTGCAATGATGAGTTGCTTTAATGAAGGTGATGAAATCCTTGTTCCCGAACCATTTTATGCTAATTACAATGGCTTTGGATGTGCTGCCGGAATTGAAATAAAAACCATTACGGCCGATATTAAAACAGGATTCGCTCTACCCCCAATCAGCGAGTTTGAAAAAATGATTACTCCGAAAACGAAAGGAATAATGATTTGCAACCCGAATAACCCTACAGGTTATCTATATTCTAAAGAAGAAATAGAGCAATTGGGAGCATTGGTTAAGAAACATGATTTATTCTTTTTGGTAGATGAAGTTTACCGCGAGTTTTGCTACGATGGCAACGAACATTTCTCTGCCATGCGCCTGAAAGGAGTGGAAAATAATGTAATTATGCTCGACTCTGTTTCCAAGCGTTACAGTGCTTGCGGTCTGCGAATTGGAGCCTTAATCACCCGCAACAAAGAAGTATTGGAAATAGCCCTGAAATTTGCACAGGCACGTTTAAGTCCGCCAACAGTAGGGCAAGTAGCAGGTGAGGCTGCCATCAATACACCCGATTCGTATTTTAAAGAAGTGGAAGCGGAATATGTTTCACGCAGGAATTTGGTAGTGGATATGCTCAATAAAATTGACGGTGTATTTTGCCCCAAACCTAAAGGCGCATTTTATTGTTTTGCATCCCTCCCGATTGATGATGCCGATGTATTTTGCCAATGGCTGCTCGAGGATTTTGAATATAATGGAAAGACCCTTATGCTGGCTCCTGCAAGTGGTTTCTATTCCACCAAAGGACAAGGCAAAAATGAGGTTCGCATAGCGTATGTATTAAATACCACCGACTTGAAAAATGCCATTGATTGTCTGGAACAGTCGTTGCTGGTTTATCCGGGAAGGGTTACAAAGAAAGAGAAATCTCTTTCTAATTAGAAATTAGAAATTAGTAATCTATAGCCATCCGCAAATTCCCATCCTTGGAGGGGTAAGGGTGGGTTGCTTTAAATTATTTCATTAAATTTGAATAATGAAATACCTCCTTTTTATTCTTTCGATTATGATATTCACAAGCCAAAAGCATGTTTCTGCCCAGAAACATGCTGATAAAGCCAAGTTAGATTCTGTTCTTCAGGAAAGTATTTGTCCTTCGATTATAAAAGAACTGCATTATGAAAAGAAATATGACAATGCTGTTTGGCTGGCATATATTTCCAATTTTCACTCTAATAGAGTAAAGTGCGAACATAATAACTATTATTATAAAATTTATAAGGACACTTCTATAATTTCCTTCTACCCTCAAATTGGGGTTATTGTTGGATCTGCATCACAAAGTGATACAATTGAATTCATTATGACATTTTCAAAACCAGATGGCAGTTGTTCGTGTTATCCAATACAAGAAACAAGATATGAAACATTTGGTTTCCTTAAGGAATCAGACAGCGTTATTTACAGGTGCTATGGATCCCATGCTGCTTCTAAAGATGAACGTGGCAAAATGTGGAATAAAAAGGACTCCCTTGAAAAACTTAATTGGGTAAAAAAGCATGGAAAAATTCCACATCAAAATGGCATCGGCTCCCAAGAAATTTATCCTTTTGACAGGACTGGTGGCGATTACCCGTTAGACGAAGAAACAGCTCTATTCATCCAATACCTCAAAGCCCATAAAAACCAAATTTCACCGCCATTGATGAGGCTTTGTAAGGAAAGGAAAATCTTTTAGGACAGAATTGTCCCTTGTTCATAATTCTTTATTGTATACTTTATATTCCGTCAACCAAATCCTGTTATCTTTGATTTTATAAAATTACCCACCATGAAAAAATATGCAGCGGAATTTATCGGAACATTTTGGCTTGTACTCGGCGGTTGCGGAAGCGCATTGCTGGCTTGCGGATTCCCAAATGTTGGAATAGGCCTATTGGGTGTAGCCCTCGCTTTTGGATTAACAGTTTTAACGATGGCTTATGCCATTGGTTCTATTTCCGGTGCGCATCTTAATCCTGCCGTTACTATTGGTTGCTGGGTGGGTGGCAGAATCGGCGCGAAAGATGTTTTACCTTATATCATATCTCAAATATTGGGCGCTATTGCCGCTGCCGGAGTCCTTTATATTATTGTTACAGGCAATGGTTCTCCCATTGGCAACTTTGCCGCAAATGGCTATGGAGAGCATTCTCCCGGCCATTACAGCATGCTTGCCGCCATCGTTTCAGAGTTTGTAATGACTTTTATGTTCCTCCTCATCATACTTGGCTCCACCGATGAAAAAGCACCTAAAGGTTTTGCAGGCATCGCAATCGGACTATCATTAACGTTGATACATTTGGTAAGTATTCCTGTTACAAATACTTCGGTTAATCCGGCCCGCAGTATTAGCCAGGCGATATTTGTTGGAGACTGGGCATTATCGCAATTATGGCTCTTTATTGTAATTCCAATTGCAGGGGCAGCCTTTGCCGGAGTAGTTTATAAATATCTGGCGAAGGATTAACTGGAGTATTCCCGGTTGAGAATTTGCATACATCGTTCATAGTTCATCGTTTATCGTTACTTTCTTATCTTTGCCCCACTATTAAACAGGCACAATGAAGAATGTAGTTTTCCGTGAAGCCTTGAGAGAGGCACTGACTGAAGAAATGCGCAGGGATGAAAATGTATTCCTGATGGGGGAAGAGGTGGCCCAGTACAATGGAGCTTATAAGGTTAGCCAGGGCTTGCTGGAGGAATTTGGAGCAAGACGTGTAATTGATACTCCTATAGCTGAGTTAGGCTTTGCAGGCATAGGCGTTGGTGCGGCTATGAATGGACTTCGCCCCGTAATTGAATTTATGACCTTTAACTTTTCATTGGTAGCTATAGACCAGGTGGTTAATTCTGCCGCAAAAATGCTGGAAATGTCAGGCGGACAAATCAATGTTCCTATTGTATTCCGCGGGCCAACCGCATCTGCAGGTATGTTGGCTGCACAGCACTCTAATGCATTTGATAGCTGGTATGCCAATTGCGCCGGGCTGAAAGTAATTGTGCCATCGAACCCTTCCGATGCTAAGGGGTTGCTCAAGTCTGCCATACGCGATAATGACCCTGTTGTTTTTATGGAATCGGAACAGATGTATGGCGATAAAGGAGATATTCCGGAAGGGGAATACCTTATACCAATCGGTGTAGCTGACATTAAACGGGCAGGTACCGATGTCACCATTGTTTCTTTTGGCAGGATTATGAAAGCCGCTTTGGCTGCTGCCGTAGAATTGCAAAAAGAAAATATTTCAGCCGAAGTAATTGACCTCCGTACTATACGCCCAATAGATTATGCAACGGTCATCAACTCCGTTAAAAAGACCAACCGCTTAGTAATTGTGGAAGAAGCCTGGCCGCTTGGTTCCATAGCCACCGAGGTTGCATTTAAAGTGCAAAAGGACGCTTTCGATTACCTTGATGCACCTGTGCGCCGTGTGGTTTCTGCCGATGTACCACTACCATACGCCCCCAACCTGATTGAGTTAGCATTACCTAACGTTGCTAAGACAGTGAGAGCGGTGAAGGATGTGATGTATAAAAGTTAAAAGCTGATGGCTTATAGCCGATAGCTGAAAAAGCAATGAATATGGGTAAAGCACATTTTACACTAACTCGACTCATACCCTTTCTTTTTTGCGGTTTCTTATGTTCAGAAGTAAAGTCGCAACAAACTGTTTCTGCCGATACCTTTCCTACAAACAACCCTAAATACGGTTTAATTCAGTGGCAATACTTAAGCCCTTATGTGGAGAAATCACATACCTATCACACTATTGATTCGGAAGCTTATTTCCTTGCCAACTATAAAAACCATACCACTATTCAATTAAAAAGAGATGACTACAATTTCGACCATCAGGATGGAAATGACACCTTGAGTGTTGAAGAAATTCTACTTGACAGCAATACAAAAGGCGTTTTAATAACAAGGAATTACTCCAAAGATTTCACCTATATGAATACCGGTGGTGGTTGGGGTTTGGATGCAAAAAGAGTACAGATTTGGGATTTAAAAAGAAAGAAACAAGTTTTTGAAGTTTATACTTATTATCATTTCGAAGAGACTGAAATTGAATATTTCGGGCAGAAAAACGAAAAAGACAATACGGTTGAATGCGGCTGTAGAAACAAATTCGAGGTATTGGGAAAAGGATTGATTAGCGTTACATCTGTATCAAAATCGAATAAAGCTAAAATCCCATGCCAGGAGTGTAAAAACAAAAACGGGAATATCAATTCAAAAATGGGAAATTTGTAAAAATTCAACAGCAAGCGAATTCAACTGTTCACTAATCGTACAACTCAAACTTAATGGCTTTCTTACCGTAGCTTAACTAACCGCCTTTGTATTGACAACATTATAAATAATCAAACGGCTACGAATAACCTTGTAAATAAAAACATAGTTTTGCTCAAATATAGCGCAACGCATTGTATGTTTAATAAGTTGAGTAAAACGGCAAAGCGGGTATTTCTCTGGAAAGATACCAAGTGACTCTCCAAAAGTATAAAGGCGGTCAGTAAACTTTTCTGCTGTTTCAGGATAACCCTTCATTTCAATATAAGCGCCAATATTGCTAATAGAGTCTTTTGCAGTAGAATGGTAAAAAACATCTATCTTTTTGCCCTCCATTCTTTGAGTTCTTTCATAGTAAGTTTCCTTGCTTCTTTGGAAGACAAAAGCGGGCTTTTCTCGCATTCATCCAACATTTGCTCAATTTCCTTATCTGTAGCGGGACGTGAGGGATTAATCCAATTGTATTTTTCTGTTGAAGGTTTGCTTAAGGAATTCCATTCAAGCAGGTCTTCCTTTTTTAGTTTCTTTAACCTTTCCTTTATAATTTTTTTATGGTGCTCAGGTACCTCTATTGCATTATCCTCAATTTCCACAAAGCCTAACTTTTTAACCAACTCCATAAAAAAAGCAAAATTCTTTTCCGGTATTTTAAGTGTGATTTCTTTCATCATGCAAATATAAATACAAATTTACAAAATATTCTTAAATCATTTTTCACTTTTCATTCCTCTAGTCGTACAACTCAAACTTAATCGCCTTCTTGTCATACCCCATATCCTGCAGGTTTTGTATGGCTTCTTTAATCATCACTTTCCAGCCACAGAGGTAGAAATTGGCTGGGTGTTTATCGGCATATAATTCCTGGTAAACCTGGTGTACATAGCCTTTCTTGCTAAATATCGGGTTTTCTTCTCGCGATACAACCGTAGTGAAGGTGAAGTTGGGCATGGTTTGAGTTAATGCTTCCATTTCATCCCTATAAAGAACATCCTTTTCGTAACGAGTGCCGAAAATTAAATCAATGTTTTTATGTGGAGTGTTTTTATGAATCAAATCGCGCAGGAAAGAGCGGAATGGAGCAATACCCGTACCTGTGCATACCATGCAAATATCAATATCTGACTGAACGGGTGGTTTCATGAACTTGCCTGCCGGTTGAGACAGTGGTAATTTCGAACCAACTTTTATTTCGTTAAACAAGTAAGGGGTGCCCAAGCCTTGCTCATTAAGCGATATTACCAATTCCAAAACATTTGTTCCTTCTGGGGCTGATGCAACTGAATAAGAACGGGTTTTTATTTTTGATTCAATTGGTAAATCCAATTGCACAAATTGCCCCGGAGCAAAATTGAAATTCTCCATTTCCGGAATGCGAAAGAAAAACCTTTTGACAGCAGGGGTAACATCAATGATATCTATCACCTCGGAATTATAAAAAGTATATGCCATTATTTATTTTTTAGGATACAATTTAGCCACTAAGGCACAAAAACACAAAGGTTCACAAAGTTTAGTGTTCCTTAGTGACTTGGTGTCTTTGTGGCAGTGGATTATTATTTTCATTTTATATACGCTTCAATGCTTTTTCAACTGTCTTTAACATCTTATCATCAAAATCAAGGTGGGTAACTATTCTTAATGCATTATTACCTATCATGGAAACAAGTATTCCATCTTTTTTCAAAGCATCGGTAAACTTGCCTGCAGGCATGGAATTATCAAGCGAGAAGATGATAATATTCGTTTCAACCGGAAGCATATTGGTAACGTATGTTTTGCCTTGCAGAATTTTTGCAATATGTTTAGCCCGCTGGTGGTCTTCTTTCAACCGTTTAATATTGTTATCGAGCGCATAAATACAGGCTGCGGCTAAATAACCTCCTTGGCGCATACCGCCACCAAAAAGCTTCCGAACCCTTCTGGCTTTGGCAATAAATTCTTCACTACCTAATAATACAGAACCTACGGGCGCTCCCAATCCTTTCGAGAAACAAACCGAAATGGAATCTACTACTTTCCCCCATTCTTTTGGGCTTTCACCTGATTCAGTCAACGCATTAAATATCCTTGCGCCGTCCAAATGAAGCGCCAGATTATTTTTTTTGCAAACCGCAGCAATTTCTTTCACATTTTTCAATTGGTAATATGTACCCCCTCCCCTATTACTGGTGTTTTCAATCGTTACTAACGATGTTTTAGGAAGCCAATCAGCATAGGGATGGAGAGATTGCTCCAATTGTTTGGCCGTGAACCGACCATTATCCCCATGTATTAATTTCGACTGCACACCGGAATTAAATGCTATTCCACCACCTTCGTATTTGTAAACATGTGCCGTAACATCGCACAACAATTCATCGCCCGGCTGGGTATGCACCTTAATGGCAGTCTGGTTGGTCATAGTGCCGGAAGGGCAATATATGCCCGCTTGCTTCCCAAAAAGAGCAGCCGCCTTTTTCTCCAATTCATTTATACTTGGGTCCTCATGAAATACATCATCCCCCACTTTGGCATTAAACATAAATTTTAACATGCCGGGCGTTGGGCGTGTAACGGTATCGCTTCTCAAGTCTATTTGCATGATGTTAGTGATTAAGAGATGCAAAGTTAGGGTTTTCGCCATGGGTTGCAAATGGTAAACAAATAACCCTACTTTTGCCCCACCAAAACACACATGGCAGAAGTAAATCAAGAACACGCAACAAGGTTTTCCCAGAAGTATCCCCTTGTATCTAAAATAGTATTCATTACTGCTGCGGTAGCGTGCCTTACACCTTGGCTGACCCCACCAATTGCCTTGTTAATTGGCTTAATTTTAGCACAAACCACAGGACATCCCTTCCGGCAATATAACCACAAAGCCACGCAGATTCTATTGCAGGTGTCTGTAGTTGGTTTAGGGTTTGGTATGAATTGTGTTACCGCCATCAATGCAGGAAAGGAAGGAATTATTTTTTCGGCAGTATCCATTTTAACCACTTTATTTCTTGGATATGGCCTGGGACGAATTTTAAAGATAGATGCCAAAACATCGCACCTTATTTCATCGGGAACGGCTATTTGCGGAGGAAGCGCCATTGCAGCCATTTCAAAAGTATTGAATACCGAAGAGAAGCAAACATCTGTTGCACTTGGAACAGTTTTCATACTTAACTCAATTGCTTTATTTATTTTCCCTGCAATAGGCCATTCGCTGAACTTAACCCAGCATCAGTTTGGAATTTGGGCAGCCATAGCCATTCATGATACCAGTTCGGTTGTGGGGGCATCCAGCAAATATGGGGCGGAGGCATTACAGACTGCCACAACGGTAAAACTGGTTCGCGCTTTATGGATAGTACCGCTTGCAATTGCCACCTCTTTTATTTTCCGGCAAAGGCCTGCTAAGGTTAAGATACCTTATTTTATCCTCTATTTTATCCTGGCCATGATAATCGGGACGTATGTTCCATTTATTGCACCTGCAATACCTTATTTGACTATGGCTGCTAAAAGCGGGCTAACACTTACACTGTTTTTAATTGGAGCAGGGTCATCCTACAAAATGCTTAAATCGGTAGGATATAAACCTTTGCTGCAAGGTGTAATACTTTGGATTTTTATCAGCGTTACTGCACTTTGGGCAGTAGAAAGCATTTTGAAATAGAAATTATCAGATAGATAAATACGTTTCTACAACGGGATTTTCCGAACTGAACGCATCGGGAGGATATACATCAAAATCGGCGAGGTACTTCCTTTTCGTATCCGATTCCCAAATTTCCATCCAGGTTTGCAAAACACAGTAAGGCAATTCCCCTGTTGATTTATAAATCCTATACTTAGAAGCAGAAATAACCTTAGTACTTAACCCTTCAGGTATATGCTCGACAGTATTAACCTTATACCCAAGAATAGTAGTGTATCGGCCCATAAAATCGCTTTCGTAATCGGTATAAAAGCAGTAAATGCTTTCGTCACACTTATTGTCAATTTTTCCCGCAATATTTTCAGTTATAAACCTTGCCCAAAGCCCACTAATATCTTTTTGCGATTGTCCGTTTTGATTCGTGGTGCGGACTGAAATTCCAGCCACCCAAAATTCATCCAGCGATTTTTTTTCAAAATGCATGAAGAATGGAATTAAAAAATGAAAGGTCTTGATTAAACAGGTTTAGGCTTTGCATCCGCCATTTTCTTAGCCAGCGTACTGTCTTCCTTTTTATTGCTGAATCCCTTTCGGGTCATCTTACCCCAGCTTTTTTGGCCGAACATTACGCCAATGTATCCGCGGATTGCTGAGAATGTAATAAACGGGTGGAAAAAGGTTGGTTCAAGCAAAACGGAGTAAATGAGCTTGAAATAATCCGACATTTTTTTGTACTCGTGGAAAGTCTCTTCTTCCGCCATAATAGCAATCATAGAGAACAAAATAGCAAAGGTGTAGCAGAATAAAAGCAACAGGAAGAAGAAGTTCCAGTTGATAAGATTCATATAAGCAAGTATCAACGTAAATATGATACCCACCGACTCAATGATGGGAGCCAGAAATTCAAATATGAACCAGTATGGATAACTTAATAACCCTAACCTTCCGTAACGCGGATTGAACCCTATTTTCCGGTGTATCCACAAGGTTTCCACATTACCGCGAGACCAGCGGCTACGCTGGCTTCCGAGAATTTTGTAGGAATCGGGCACCTCTGTCCAGCAAAGCGGGTCGGGAATGTAGGTTGCAACATAAGGCTGCTTGTTTTCATGCATATAGCGGCGCATACGCACCACCAATTCCATATCTTCGCTCACAGTTTTCAAGGTATACCCTCCGCACTTAATAACAATATCCTTATCGAATAGCCCAAAAGCTCCCGATATAAGCAGCAGCCCGTCCAACCTTGCCCACGCCATCCGTCCCAATAAAAATGCACGGATATATTCCAATACCTGCACACGCGGCAAAAAGCTTTCCGGCACTTCCACCTTCACCAGTTTTCCGTTTTCAATCACACAACCGTTCGCAATCCGCACAACACCTCCGCTGGCAATTACCCGCTTTTTATCGGTCCGCTCCAGAAATGGTTTCACCATCTTCAGCAGCGAGTCCTGTTCCAACACGCAATCCACGTCAATACATGTTACATAATCAGTGGTACATGCATTAATACCAACGTTCAAGGCATCGGCTTTTCCTCCGTTTACTTTATCAATAACTACCAGTCTTTTAAATGCCGGATTACTGGATTTATATACACCCAACACTTCCTTGGTTGGCAAATGCTGCGGAATTTTTATATCCTTCTTTTCTAACTGAAAATTGGTGATTAATTTTTGAAGGGAGTCATCCGTACTACCATCATTCACCAAAATAATTTCATAATCATTATAGTGGAGCGACAACTGTGTTTTAACATTGTCTACAATAGATTTGCTTTCATTATATGCAGGGGAAACTACTGAAAGAGGCGGAGCAAGAGGGGAATTGAGAATGGTGTTGAAGTCGGAAAAACTGTTTTTTGTGAAATATACCCGCAGAGCCTTATATGACAAATAGGCAAGAATAAGGTATGAACCCATTATAAAAAGGGTAAACACAAATATTATCCAAATAATTATTTCTAATGTAAGTATCATGCTTTAACGGTATTTGAAGAACCAAAATGAGAACCGGGTTTTATTTTTTGCAATGCCGCAATCGCTTCATTTCTCAATAATTTATTTTCACTGTGTACAAACTCCTCCAGCTTATCGCTGTTGTATCCCTGTTGAAAATAATGAATTAAACGGATAGAAAAAAGTTTAATAGTATCTTCCTTATTCGACAGCCACTGGCTGAAATCGGGCGCTTTGTCTTTATCCAGTTTACGCAGCACATCCAATATATTAATTTGCTGCCAGTCGGAAAGCGCGTTTTTAAGTTTCCCTAAAAAGTCAAGGCCGTCATATCCTCTCAAATTTACCAATGCAATTTGAGCTTCTTGTTGCAAATAAATATTATGGTGAAGAGCATACTTCTCTATTTTAGGTATATGCGCTTCGGAATTTATCTGTGCAAGCGCCCGGATGGCGGAAGCCTTCACGTGCCAGTTTTCATTTCCCAAATTCCGCATGGTGTATGTCATCAGGCAGGTCTCCGCAAAAAGCCTCGACAAATTATTTTTCGATTGGCCCGCCAGATTGCTGTGCATGTTTATCACTTCATTAATCATAATCTGCCCCTGGCTGGAAGTACGAATGTATTTGTTAAAAGCAGGCTTGGCCTGCAGCAATACTTCATTAAGTTCATCTTCGGTAGATGCAAAAGCGGCGCCCATTATCAATCCGTTCAGTGATGACTTGATAAACTCTGCCCTTTTTTCAAACTGGTTTTTACGGAGGCGCAGAATAATTACAGCAAGAAAAAGAATAATGGAAGAATAGGTAAACAATAGAATCATAAAGACCACAATAGTTTCGATATTATGGGCAAATGGATAATTTACAGCATTGGCAATATTTACCGCTGTGTTTGCTACTGAGTTTGCTGCAAGAATTCCTAGTATCATTTCGCTGCAAAATTAATGGTCATTCCATTGGTAATGTTTTTAACCAAAACAGAATTGCCTGTTTGGGTTATGGCTTGGCCTGTAGTGGTGCAGGCCCAATTTTGAGGCACAAAAAAAGTGAGGTTATCTATAGGAGATGCAGTATTGATGTGTAATTCATATACAGCTCCGTTTTTATGCACATAGTACTGCACATTGTTACGCGCCATCCACCAATCGGCAAAATCGCGCATGGTAGCAACATAGGCAATGCTTTTTATACTATCGAGGAAAACCTCTTCAAAATGGTATTTCGTTCCTAGTATATCCGGGTGTATAAGTGTGCACCAGAATCCGCCGTATTTACTTATTTTATGGGCAACGGCCAATGCAGAATCTATACGTTTATCCATCACGGGAAGTTCCCTGTCTTCTATTGTAATCGGGAATTCGAAAAGCGGCAACTCTTCATCATAGCTACAGTCATAATTCATTTGATATGGCAGCTGCGTTAATACAGAATTGGCTGTTAAATCAGACCCGTATTTATATCCGCAAGCCTGCATAGATTGTGGTAATGAAAATGGGTAACGCAAATATCCCGGCCGGAAAGAAACAACAGGCTGGTCCTTTACAAAATTTTCGAGCAGGAACTTACTTACACGTAATTCACCTAAAACAGTACCGCCTGTTGTAAGTGTTTTCGATTTAACTACAGGATGATAAGAAGGATATTTTTCATTTCCCTTGCCCATTGGGAACTCATTATATTGGAGAGAATGTGAAACAGAATGGCTGGCCAGTTCCATCTTAAGAGAATCTAAAAAGCGCATGGTTCCTACGGCCGAATCATTGTAAAAAGCATCATCATTAAAATCATGAATATACTTTGTTTGTATGAAATAGGTTGCCGTTACACCCTTTGATTTTTCCATTTTAGCATAGTCAATCGCATTTATCATGGAACGGGAATAATCTATATCATGTGTAATGCAAACCGTAAGTTTTTTATTGTCGGGCACGGTTCCCAATGTAACCGCCGTTTTAGAAGAGGATGTATAAATATTCTTTATTATCCGAATAAGTACATCCAGTGCAGGTTCATAGCTGTTTACATATGTTCGGTTAGCCTGCATACTTCTTGCATCTTCGCAAACCATTGCAAAGTATCCGACATTAATACCAAAAGCAAATGCCTTTCCGCCCCCTGCATAATCGCGTTCTGTTAAAAATGCCTGCCCGTTAGGATATACCATTAACGGATTACCCATCAATCCGCTATATCCATAGGTTCCTTCCGATTCTTTAAATATAGTATGGTCGGCCAACCGAATTTCACGCTCTTTCGGGTCGGTAAATTCCTTCAGTAAAGGGTTATTTGCATCTGCAATTTTTACGCTGAAATTTTTATTGGTGCTAATCATCGAGGTGAATCCAAATACCGGGTCCAGAATTCCTTCCACGCATTGAGCGATGAGTGTTCCGCCATGTTGTGGAAACTGCGCCAGTTTATTCAACGCGGTTCTGTCCATAGAACCATTGATAAACGGATAAACATATATTACATCGTGCTTCAAGGCGCTGTCAACATTGGTATAAATCTTGAAAGGAATACCGAAACTCTTAAATGTATGAACCAATCCCAGCCAGTTAGAATTATCATTTGTATCCAACAATAGAATTGCAACACCATAACTTTCCCCTTTGGAATATTTCTTCCAGGAAGTGCGGTGCATGGGCTGAATAACGGTACTATCCATTGGTCCGGTTAATTTAGGAAACCGATATACGCTGTCTGTAGTAACCAGTGCAGGTATAAACTCACCCTTCTCGTGGTCCACTTTATAGAGGAAGTAACCTATTCCGAAAAGCAAAACCAATATGAATAATCCCCTTACTATTTTCATTAGAATCGTTTTGTTAATATAATCTGGAAATAGAACATGTTTCCAAATAAATCATTCGGTGGATAATAATCTAAATATTCATACGAAACCATAGGCCAAATTAACCAATTATGAGGCAACCGGGTTTGGTAGTCCACACCTATCATTTCCACTTTGGTAGCTATAGGTGTTATCTGGTAATAGTCGACAAAAGGAGAAGTTCCGTATGTACCATATAAACTTACCCATGTATCAGGGTTGCCGAAGAAGTGCCTTAATACTGCAGTATGGGTTATATAAAGGGATGGCGCTTTGTAAACAAAATATGGCCTGTACGACAATTGCCATTTATCGATTCCAAAGTAATATCCAATATAAGGGTCCAAAATCCATACATCCTGCGGAGGCGTTGGCGGGTTATCCACCACATCTATAAAATGCATATAGGTGCCGCCCAAAGAGGCTTCGAAACCCAACGGTAATTTTTGGGTAATGTTGGCAGATATTTGCCATTGCGGGAATACCGCAAAATTATTGGAATAGGCTACCGTAGCATCTGCCGAGGTAGTTTTGGTAATACTGGGATATGCGCCTACTTCAAATTGAACACCATTGCGCCAACCCACAGGCAACCCAAAAATTGAACCATACGTAATTTTGGCTGAAACAGGACAATGTAAAATATTGCGGGTGTATTGTATCCACCAATAATCCCAGGGGCCAAAAGGAGCTGCATTAAACACATTCAGCAGATACCCGAATTGAAGGGTGTTTTTCAATAGCTTAATCTTGGCTTCCGTAAGTAACTTGTTGGCTTCCGGATTGGTAGAATCTACCTTGCGCATAGTATCAAGGGTATTCACACAGCCATGATAATCCAACATTGCAAATTGAGCTTTGGCTCGTTTCAGCATAAATACCGAGTAGTATTTGCGTGCATCCGAATCCCTTGCCAACTGCCGTTTGGCAGAGTCGCGCATCAGTGAATCACGGTTTATAAAAGGTGTAAACGAAAGTCCTCTTTTCACCGAATCATTATGCAATGAGTCACCCTTCAGCATTAATGCGGTAGCTTTTGCTATTGCTTTTTTTGCTGAATCCCTTTTTAACGAATCTTTAATTAAAACCATTTTAGAAGTATCCTGCTTTTTGGGAAACATGGAAGGATACTTTAAAAACATGGAATCGGACAGGGCCTTGTCGCAATCGGTAATAGTAGCCGGAAAATCCCTCTTCCACAATTCCGCATCTGTTAAAGCGTCATATGCATCCATGTTGTGCGGCGCCATTTTAATGCACTTATTTAAAATTGTGATAGCTGTATCGTATTTGGTTTGATAAGAATACACGCGTCCCTGTAACATAAGGTAGTCCACATTATTGGGATACCATTTTATTATCGTGTCTAAATGTTTGTGCGCAGAATCATATAGTTTCTTAATAGCTTCGCCCAGTGCGAGTGCATAGATAGAATCTGCCTGATGTTGTTTTAAATGGTCAAGAATAACTTTGTATAGGTCAGTTGCTTCTTTATACTTCGGACGCTTTTTCACCAGCGTATCAAGTGTTATAATGGCTCCGTAATATTCCCCCAGGTTATCTTGTGCGCTGGCCTTTGTAATTACCAGTGCAGTCCTGTCACCTTTCACCGGCAACCCGATACCTGTATCGGCAAGTTGCTCGGAATGCTGAAACCTGAGCGTAACAAGCTCATCGTCGGCATAGGCATCGTAGGCTTCAATATTATTAGGTTCTTTAGCTATTACCTCCCGAAGCAATATTTCAGAAGTATCTGCTTTGCGCCTGTACCCAAGCAAGCGGGCCCACAATATTTTATAATCGGAATTGGCCGGATATTCCATCACTAACTTGCTAACAATTTTTTCAGCCGGAATAAATTGTCTTCTGTAAGATGAATGCAAGGCCGAATCAAAAAGCGAATCGGCAGTTTTTTGTGCGGCGGCGGCTAATATATCGGTATGTACGCTTTTTGCTGAAGTGTCACCGGGGTCTTTTGCAAGAAAAGTATCTACCACAGTAAAAGCGGAATTAAAATCTTGCTTGTCCTTTTCAGCTTCGGCAATTTTCAGCATGTATGCTTCCTTGTTTGCCTTAGGTATTAAAAGGGCTTTATTGCAATCCAGCATCAGCACAGAATCGTCTTTGGTCCATAATTCAACATCTGTAAGTGCATCGTAAGCGTCTAAGTTTTTTGGATGCCTTGAAATTTCTTTACGCAAAATGGCTTTCGAAGAATCGTATTTATGCATCCAGGAACAGAGAGCCCCGTAGAAAGTCGTGTAATCGCTATTCGTATCATATTTGGCAAGCAAATTAACCATGATATGGTTTGCTTCGGCAAAATGATTTTTATATGCTTCCTTTTCGGCAACGCCCAATAATGAATCGGGGTTTTCTTGCGCGGAAATTGCACAAACGAAAAATAACATTGTAAAAAAACAAAGTACGTATCGTTTCATTCTGTAATTGCTGATTTACTTATTTACCGCAGTTAGAATTTTTTCTATCCTTACTCCTAGCACCTGCGGGCTGAATGGCTTGGCAATAAATTCATCGGCCCCGATGTGAAAAGCTTCCAGTTCGGTATTTTCAAGCCCCATTGAAGTTAATACTATAATGGGGGTTTTTAGTTTCAATTCATTCCTTACCAGCGAAATAATTTCCATTCCGTTGCTGAAAGGCATATTAATATCCGTTACAATAAGGTCATATTGATTTTCTTTTATTTTATTGATAGCATCCCGTCCATCGGGAACCAGCATTAATTCATAGCCTTTCTTTTCCAGATAAAATCCAAGGGCTTTAAGCAATAGCACATCATCTTCAGCTATAAGTATTTTAAATTTTTTCATAAGCGCGTCTTTTTAATATATGGCAACAAAATTAGTAATATAATTAGAAAATGAAGTGCCGCATACCCCGCACGGGCATGATAAAAGCACGGTATATGATATATTTTATGTTAATACTGCGCACCGAATATGTTTATAATAAAGCACTTACAATGGTATCTATGTATCATAAATAAGATATATGCAGAATTGATAATCTTATGAAAAGCAGATTGTTAAAAACTTATCAAATATGGTTGTTTTACTCACCCCTTATTTACTTAGTAATTTTTAAAACCGATTATTAATCAGGCGATTGCAACTGCATCTGATTTCTTGTTTACCTTATAAATACTATTTCAATCATTTTAGATAGATTTTAATTCCTCCACCGATTCCTCGCATATTCTTACAAATACGGGAATTTGCTCCCTTATTACATCGGTAGATTCCGATTTTTCAATAGTTTCGATAACAGGCCATAATTCTTTCATTCCTATAAGCATAAAGGATGATTTCATTTTATGAACGAGTTTTTTCAACGAAATCAAATCATTGTTTGTTACATATTGGTTAATATGCACCACATTTTCAGGTATTTCCTGAAGCAGCAAGGTTATTGTTTCTTTCATGAATTCCTTGTCGCCATCGGCAACTTTATCAAGTTCTGTAAGGTCAATATGTTTTGTCATAGGCTTTAAGTTAAGATATTACCGGATGGTGCGTCAAATTTACCAATTTTTCTATTTTATCGAAAAGGTCATTGGGTTCAAAAGGTTTCAGAATGTAATCATTCATTCCGGCCGCCATGCATTTTTCATATTCCCCCTGAAGGGCTGCCGCAGTTATAGCAATAATCGGCACGTTTGAAATTCCATTCATTTTTGTACGTATGTGGACCGTAGCTTCAAATCCATTCATTTCGGGCATTTGCAAATCCATCAACACTAAATCGTAGGCTGATTTTTCAAGCATCTCCACTGCCCTTTTTCCATTTTCGGCCACTTCCACTTTTACACCCTTCTTTTCCAGTATTTTAACCCCTACTTTTTGGTTAATAATATTATCCTCAACCAATAATACATTTAATCCTTTCAAATTCCTATACTCCCCATTTACATCCTTATTTAACGATTCAATTTTAGGTTTACTATATGTGTACTTCTTAAAATTGAGGCGCATTGAGAAGGTAGAGCCCTCACCCAGCGTACTTTGAACAGCTATAGCACCCCCATGCAGTTCCACCAGTTTTTTTGAAATACTCAATCCTAAACCCGTGCCATATTTTCTGGATGTTGCCGGGGTTGCTTGTATAAATGGCTCGAAAATTGATTCCAGTAAAGCACTATCAATTCCAATTCCATTATCTTTTACCGAAAAATTAAGCTGGATATTGTTTTCATCTTCATTCTGCAAGGTAACTGAAATTGTAACTTCTCCATCTTTTCGGGTGTACTCCACTGCATTGCCGCACAAGTTCCAAAGAATTTGAGACACCCTTACATGGTCGCCAACTATTACAGCGGGAACATTAGGAGCAATATAAGCATGCAGCTTTATATTCTTCTTTTTAGCTTTTCTTCCCAGCGTAAGGGTTGTATTATCTATCAATTCCTGTAGGCTGAAAGGGGCCTCCTCCAAAACTATTTTACCGGCATTTATTTTAGAAATATCTAAAATATCATTAATAATAATTAACAACTTTCTTGCCGAATCGCGGATACCCTTAAGGTAATCATTCTGCTCCGTATTCAGCCCTGTTTGCGATAATAAATGCGCCAACCCTATAATTCCGTTCATCGGAGTCCTTATCTCGTGGCTCATATTGGCCAAAAATATTTCCTGATTGCGAATGGAATCTGCACGTTGCAATTCCGCTTTTTTACGGTCATTAATATCTCTGCAAATACAAAGCAGCCCTGCCGTATCCTTATTCCCTGCTATTAAAACAGCTTTCACCTCAATCCATTTCTTTTCGCCATTTTTGGTTATTATTTGTAATTCGGCAAGCGTTTCCCTTTTTTTATTCTTTAATTGTTCCCTGAATATCTGATAAACTCTGTCTCGCCACTCAGGTGCAATTATGGTAGAATACTGCTGGTTCAGCAACTCCTGTTTATTATACCCCGATAGTGTTTCTATCCTTGAGCTGGTAAAGGTTAGCACACCCCGATAATTAAAAGTACACACCAAATCCCCCGCGCCTTCTATAAGCGCGGCATATTTATGTTCGCGTTCCAATGCGTTCTGCTCCGCTTTTATTCTTTTTTGCACATCTCTGTTAATCATAAACAGGCCCAACAAAAGGAAAAACAAAATAATGCCGCTTCTGAAAACTACCAGCTTCAGGTTATTGCGAACCGTTTCCTGGTTCACCGTTATTTGCATAGCGAATAAAAAACCTTCATTTTCCCTGGCTTTATTTATTTCCTTTTTTACTCTGTAAAATGCCTCCCGCACCGAATCGGAATTTAATATCTGCCGGGCCCTTTCAATCGAATCCTTCGATATATCGAGTACTTTATTTACAACCTGAGCTTGTCGGTTTACCTCCTTTTCCAGCAACACCAGATTACTCCTGATTCCGCTATCGCTGATTCCGAATATCCGGATGTTAGATACTTCATAAAGAATGTAGTCCGGCAGCGATTTGCATGAATCGTAATATTTCTCCTCGCCCGTAGAAAGATATTTGTGGGCATTTACTTCCAGAGCGGCATCTTCAATGTCAACTTCCCCGAGGGCTTTCAGCACCAACCTAATTCGTGAAATATTGTCAGCTGAAACAACAGATTTCTGCCCATTGATGTAGGACAGGTATGTTACCCCGCACATCAACGCTATTACAAAAAAAATAGAGAGTAGTATTTCTTTCTGTATCTTCAACGAATTAAAATTGGTGAAAATTAAAATGATAATTTGCCGGTTTTATCCGCATAAACTTGATATTAAACAGCAGCAGGGTTATTATTATCTATGCTTTACTATTTACAAAGTTAAATGAATTAACGGACTAATAACGTAACATTCCCTGCAATTTAAACACAACGATTGTTTAAAACGTGCATTATCCAAGCCCTTTTACCTCCGGACTCCCTGGCAACCCTTCTTTCGCTTAACAAAAAACCCCGCTGTGGGCGGGGTTTTCAGAATATCAAAACCATTAAATTACCTATTTGATGATTGTTACATTTCCAATAAATGAATGCTGCTTGCCTTGGGAGTCAGTTACATTTATTTTATACACATATGTATCCTCCTGTGATATTACAGAGCCTCCATTTACAGTACCGTTCCAGCCCTGGTTAATATCTAATGTATGATACAGTTTATTACCCCAACGGTCGAAAATGTACATTTCAAAATTCTTTATATATTGTCCAACCGGTTTAAATGTTTCATTCTTTCCATCACCGTTCGGTGAAAATGCATCAGGAATATAAAGATTAAATACGGGGTCAATAACGAAGCAATTAGTGGCTGTATCTGCACATCCGTGAATATCCATTGCCACCTCCTGCACACAGAAAGTACCGGTATCCTGATAAGTATGTGTTGGGTTTTGCAAATTACTGATAGTATCGCCAGCTTCGCCAAAATTCCACCACCAGTAGGCTATACCTGCTGCATCGCCGGTTTGGTCGGTAAATTGAATAGTCGGGTTAATTATAGTTGCAGGGTTTGGCGAGTAACTAAACGCTACAATTGGGTGGGTGTAAACGGTAATCATATCCAGCACATTTAATGTTGCGCTGCAACCGCTGTCAGATACCGCAGTAAGCCCAACATTATAAGTACCGCTTCCGGCATAGCAATAAGTCGGTGTTATATTATGTGAAGTATCGCCGTTTCCAAACGTCCAGTAATAGGATTGAACTCCTCCGTTTACTGTTGTAGAGTTACGAAACTGAACACAAAGCGGTGAACAACCCTGGTAAACATCTGCCGCAAAAGAAATAGCAGGTAATGGGTTTACATTTAAACACTGAGTTGCGGTAGCATTTGCACCGCAATTATCATTTGCGGTAACGGTATAACATGTAGTAGAGCCGGGAGATACAATAATACATGGGCCTGTAATATTTCCGGGTGTCCAGGTAAATACATTTCCGCCTGTTCCGCCAGTTGCCGATGCACATAGCGTGGCTGCCATGCCCGAACATACAGAGGAAGGACCTGAAGTGGTTACAATTAGCGCAGGGCCAAGTATAACAGAAAATGTTCCGGTAGCGGTACATCCGTTAGCATCGGTTACCACAACGGTATATGTCGATGATGACGCAGGTTTTACCTGGGCCGTACTTCCGGCTGATGTTGCACCGGCGCTCCACGCATAAGCGTATGGAGTTGTTCCTCCCGCAGCAGTTGCAGTTAATGTGCCGGTTACTCCCACGCAAAGAGTCGGCGGACCCGTTACAGTTACAGCCAGTGCTACAGGTTGGGTAATAGTAGCAGTAGTTGTTGCGGTGCATCCGTTATTATCTGTCAAAAGCAGTGTATATGTTCCGGCAGAAAGGCCCGAAGCAGTAGCATTACTTCCACCTGTTGGAGTCCAGGCATAGGTATATGGAGGAACTCCACCTCCGGCAGTAACTGTTGCGCTGCCATCCGATTCACCATTACATGTTACATTGGTGGCAGTAATGGGGTCTGTTAAAGCAGGCGGCGCAGTTATTGTTATATTTTCCGTAGATGCACACCCATTCTGGTCTTCAATAATAGTTGTATACGTTCCGGCGCTTAATCCGGATGCATTTGCAGTTGTACTTACATTCGGAGTCCAGTTATATGTATACGGAGGGTTCCCGCCAGAGACAGTATAGGTAATGGTTCCGGTAGAATTACCACTGCACAATATATTTGTTTGAACATCTGTTATTACAAGGTTTACCATAACCAGCGTAACATTGATGGTTTGAACATTACATGCAGCATCATGAACGGTAACCTGATAGTTTCCGGCTGAAAGTCCGGTAGCCGAAGATGTGGTGCTAACATTCGGAGTCCATGTATAGGTGTATGGAGCAGTACCTCCTACTACATTCAGTGTTATGCTTCCATTGTTAATGCCGCAAGAAGGGTTCACATCAACCGACGTAACCGTCATGGCATTGCAGGAAGTGCATGTTGAATACTGCCAGTACATTCCAACCATTGACCAAAGCCAGCAGTCATTCGTATTGTTAGTATATCCGGTAAATGTAGATGTTGTTTGACAAGCAGCTACACTTGTAGGCCAGATATTGGTATTCCAAAAATTATTGGGGAATGATGCAATACTATTATTAAAATCCTCCGTATTAGTGTTTGGTGTTATATTGTTCTGGCAATCTCCCTGCAAAGAGAAAACACTTGCAGAGGAACTGGCTGTGCAGGCCGTAAATCCGGAGGCATTAAAGGTCATGGATGTGCCGGTATAGTTTGCCATATCGCCATCCCAAATTACTATGTTTCCACTGTATGTAGCCGCAGGGTCAACGTACATAATTATCAGGGATGCTCCATCTACTTCATACGCCGCGTTGGCAAAACCGGTAAGGTTAATTACATAATTACCATTGCCGGAAATCATGGAAGTAACATCGCAACGATAGGTAGCGGTTCCTGTTTCTCCCCAGCAAACCGAATGGCCGGAGCCAATCATAACGGAAGCTATTGTACTGTTAACTGACGCAGGGTTTGTTATTGCCACAGAAGTTGCAGGAGGTGTTGGTTCTGTATAAGATGCACCATAATAAACGTATGCCTTTTGCACAACAAAACCGGCAGGAAGCCCGGCGATAGGAATAGTTGCGGGAAAACCGCTTCCGGGTGGCGTATATCGGGTAGTGGTCATAAGTCCATTCATTACATAGTTTAGCCCGCAAAGGTTTTGTACTATATAACTCTGGCCAAAGGTACTATTCCCATTTCCGGTATGCTGGCCTACAGGCACATTTACCGCAGAGGTGTGAGCCAATGCCTGGTCAATCATTCCGTCGTGGGCTCCGTCCTTACATGTCAAACATTTAGCAGGTGTTTGAGCTGAGGAACAGTAAAAAAGTGAAATTCCAACTAAAACAAGTAATATTTTTTTCATCGGTGGGGGCTTTGAGTTTATTTTTTGAGACGCAATATTTATTGCTTTCCTCTATATTAACTTACATTTCACAGGATTATTGCACCTGCCTGTTATTAAATTTACAACAACTAAAAGCCCCCTGACAAACCTATCAGAGGGCTTTTTTAAATGCCTGAAATATTGCGATTTATTATTTTATGATAGTAACATTACCTATGTAAGAATGTTGTTTGTTACGCACATCCGTAACAGATATTTTATATACGTAGGTATCTTCCTGAGAAATTACATTACCGCCATTTGCTGTTCCATCCCATCCTTTGGTAATATCCGTAGTATGAAACAACTGTGTTCCCCAGCGGTCATAAATATACATTTCGAAAGTTTTAACATATTGGCCAACAGGCAAGAAGATATCATTACGTCCATTTCCATTAGGTGTAAATGCGGAAGGAATATATAACGTAAATACAGGCTCAATAGCTAAACAGTTGGTAACAGTATCTGTACAACCATGAATATCCATAACCACTTCCTGTGCGCAATACGTTCCCGTATCCTGATACACATGGCTTGGGCTCTGCAAATTACTTACCGTATCTCCGGCTTCGCCAAATGTCCACCAATAATAAGCTATTGGTGAGCCAGACGTGGTTTGGTCCGTAAACTGAACCAATGGGTCAGTAACACTCACCGGGTTTGGTGAATATGTGAAGGCTGCATTCGGATGGTTATATACATTTATCAAATTCAACACGTTGAGTGTAGCGCTGCAGCCACTGTCTGAAACGGCTGTCAGTTCTACATTGTAACTTCCGCTGTTTCCATAGCAATATATCGGGGCAGCAGAAAGGGATGAATCTCCATTTCCAAATGACCAGACATATCCTTCAACTCCTCCACTTACTGTGGTTGAATTGCGGAATTGCACACACAATGGTGCACATCCTCCGTAAACATCCGCAGAAAAGGATATAGCTGGCAACGGATTTACAGTTAGCAACGCTACTGCTGTAGCTGAAGTATTGCAATTATCGGTAGCAGTAACAGTATAGGTGGTAGTTGAACTTGGCGCAACATTTATGCAAGCTCCGATAATACTGCCGGGCTGCCATACAAACGTATTTCCTCCGGTTCCACCAATGGCAGTTGCACATAGAGTAGCTGACCTGCCGGAACACATAGAGGCCGGGCCGCTAACAGTAACTGTTAATGGCGGACCTAAAATGATGGTGAATGTTCCCGAAGTTTTACATCCGTTTGCATCAGTAATGTATACTGTATCTGTTACAGAAAGAACTGGTGTTACACTAATTGAGCTGGTGGTTGCACCTGTATTCCATGCATACACATACGGAGATGTTCCGCCGGTAACTGTTGCGGTAAGCGTTCCGTTTGTATTGGCACATAGTACTGCCGGTCCGGTTACGGCAACGCTAAGAGCCGGAGGTTCGGTAATAGTTACTGTTGGGCTAATGGAACAACCATTTGCATCATGTAATGTTAATGTATAGGTTCCAGCAGAAAGACTGCTGGCCGTACTGGTTGAAGAACCACTAGTCCATGAGTAAGTATATGGTGGCGTACCCCCGCCGGCCGTGGCAACAGAACTACCTGTGGAGCCTCCGTTACACAATACCCCGACAGAGGTTAGTGTAGCCGTTAATGCCGGCGGCTGCGTTATGGTCAGTGTATCAATCGTTGTACATCCGTTATTATCTTGTACCGTTACAGT
>CAIWVW010000013.1 GCA_903916255.1 uncultured Bacteroidota bacterium | reverse complement strand
GCGGGCGAAGCCCGCCGCAACTATCCCACCCAATAAGAAAACCGTATTGTCATTCCGAACGAAGTGAGGAATCTGTTTTTGGGTTTCCGCAGAGTAATATCGTCATTGCGAGGCTCTGCGAAACAATCTTGCCCAATCGCTACGTATATATAGCGGTAAGATTGCTTCGCAGAGCCTCACAATGACGGCCTTTTCAAAGCCCCTTTAGGGGTTTGGAGCTGCGGAATTCGGAATCTTTTCCCTTTTCTTATCTTTGTCCGCCCGGATGAATCGTTCGGACGGGCACCCTTTTGAAAAACATATACTTTCATGGAGAAACTTCACAACCTGGATGAAAAAGACTTCCAGGATATATTAAAATATAAAGATTTGCTGCTTTCCAATGGTAAAAAGCTGGCCCAGCTTGACCCTAACGACTACTATTGGCAGGACCTTTCCAATGAAACCAACTTGTCAAGAAATGGAATTTTCCTTGAAAGCAATATGGTGGAATCGTGGGTTGGGGCTACCCGCAAACCCAAACGTATTTTGGAAATAGGCACCCGTGCCGGTGGCTCTCTCATAGCGTTGCTTTGCGTTTATTCCAACGAAGAATATGATAAAATAGAAGAAGTATTGAGCTTTGATATGTGGAGGGAATATGTGAGCATAACCCCTTTTGCTACCTTTCTTTCCAAACTGATGGGCAAGAAGCGCAACATCAATATTTCGGAACGGTTTACAAAACTGATGGGTAATTATGTGGAAAAGAAGTCCACTGATAAAGTCCGCAGAAACCTTGCCGCATTTAATATCAAGACCGATAAAATAAAATTCATTTCCGGCGATTCCACTGTTAAAGTACCGGAGTATTTCAAACAAAACCCCAATAAAAAGTTCGATTATATTTTAGTCGACGGCGGCCACACCGAGGAAATTGCCACCAAAGATTTGGATAATGTAGTGGCTCATTGTGCTAAGGGCGGCATTATTCTGTTCGATGATATTATGCCCGAAAGCTATAACCTGCAAAGTGTTTGGAATAAGTTTAAAGAAAAAAACAGCAACGATTTCGATTTCTTTGAAATCCGCCACCGCAAGGGGATTGGGTTTGCTATTAAAAAGTAACTCTGTTTTCCTTTCCGTATTAGTAAGATTGCTTTGTTCCTCGCAATGACGTACATACTGCTAATTCGTCATTGCGAGGCTTTGCGAAGCAATCTTACCCAATTTTTATCAAACCCCTAAAACAAAAAAGTCCCGAAAATTAATCCGGGACTTTTCCATTTTAATCCAACAAGCAATTATTTCTTGTCGCCGGTTGTATTGTTAGTAGTGGAGGTGGCAGCCTTGCTGTCCTTTGTGCAGGAGCCGCCTTTTTTGCAGCATTTTTTATCGTTACAGGTTTTGGTGGTTGCTTTGCTATCCTTGGAAGCGGAAGCAGCCTGTTGTGCAAATGCGAAACTTGTCATTCCAAGCAGTGCGGCAGCTAAAAATAATTTTTTCATTGTTTTTAATTTTATATGGTTTGAATTAAGGCAAAGATAATGATTTTGTAGACGGATTTGGTGTTAAAGTATTGTAAAACCTACCACTCACCCCCTACCGCCTCTCTACCAAGTAAAGAGGGGACAAGTGAAAAATGATTGCAAAGTGACTTTTCCCTTCTCTATATATAGAGAGAGGGGGCAGGGGGTGAGTATATTAAATTCGAATCTTTTATTACATTTGCCCCGCAATGGTTTCGTTCCTGGTTCAATTCGGGGCGGATTAAAAGGGAACCGGGTGTAAATCCCGGACAGTTCCCGCTGCTGTAAGCTCTTAGAAATGTTTTTGACCCCGATAACTATCGGGGCTTTTAGCCACTGTTCAAATGAACGGGAAGGCCTCAAAAACAGAGCGAGTCAGAAGACCTGCCAAGGCACAACTAATTAATTCAACGCTTTCGGGTAAAGAGCGAGGAGTGGAAAGACGGGAGATTTTTCTATTTCTTTTTTTGCCTGAAGTGTTACAACAAAAAATGTAACATTATGAAAAAGTTAACCACTTTATTCTTCTGCGCAGGTACATTCCTGGGCTTTGGTGCTTATGCACAAACAAAATCCGACAGTACAAAAAACCTTACGGATTCCATTAAAACAGTAACCGTTACCGCCACCCGCACAGAAAAAGATGTGATGGACGTGGGCCGCAGTGTAACTGTTATTTCCGGCGATGATTTAAAACAACCCGGATGCAATACCGTTGCCGACCTTCTTTCCCGCCAGGAAGGTATTTATGTGGTAGGTACCGGACAAACTCCCGGCGGTGTGCAGACTATGTTTCTACGGGGAGCAGACAACAGCCATAGTTTAATAATGATTGATGGCGTTCCGCTTACAGATGCATCTACCGAACATGGCGAAATCTATCTTTCTGAAATTTCACTTGCCGATGTGGACAGGATAGAAATAATCCGCGGCTCGCATAGCACGCTATACGGTTCTTCCGCCATTGGCGGGGTAATCAACATTATCACCAATACTAATTACACACCCGGCCTGCATGGCAATATCAGCGTAACAGGCGGGGAATTCGGCCCGGATACAAAATTATTCGAAGGAAATGCTTTTCTGAATTATACTTTTAAAAATGGTATTTATGCCGAAGGCGGATACCACCGCTTAGATGACAAAGCTCAAAGCGCCGCAGTCGATACGCTTAAAAACCCATTGCCCTATCAGGTGAATCCGCAGAATGATTTCGATAAAGGCGATGTGTTTTCTAGAGTAGGGTTTAAAAACCAAAACCTGAATGTTTACTTTGAATACCGTAATACCATTCAAACATTTGGCTTGCCCATCGGTGCTTTTGAACCGGCGAATAATTACACCGGAAGTTTGGTGAGAGATTATTACAATCTTTTTGCAAAATACAACATCACCCCTCATTTGCATATTCAATATACCGGCAGCTACTCCCCTTTGGAACGCAAGTATATGGAGGATACTACGGTTACAGATACATATGGAGATAAGGATTATCAATATGAATACTACTCCAGCAAAACTATCACCAATGATGTGCAACTGGAATATGACTACAAAACATCGCAATTTATTGCAGGCGGAGGAAGTATTTATGAAATGATGGATTCTTATACGGACTATGCATACGACGGTTTCCCAACTATATCCGACCTTGACAGTTTAAAACCCCATCAAACTATTTATGACGCATTTATTCAGGCCGACCTGAATGGAGCTACTTTTGCAAAAGGACTGAAGAACCTTTCCTTATTGCTGGGAGCAAGGTTCAGTTCCAATTCAACCTTTGGAAATAATGTGAGCTATGAAATAAACCCTTCTTACAAACTAAATGAAAATTCTTTATTATATTTCTCATTTTCCACCGGGTTTAATGCACCTTCACTTTACCAACTCTACGGCCCTGACGATATTGCAGGAGACCCTATATCTCTCGCCAACACCACTCTCACACCCGAGACATCCAATTCGGTTGAGTTTGGTATAAAACATAGAATCGACAAGGTATATTTAACGCTCTCTTATTTCAGCACTATTGTAAATAATTATATCGATTACGTTTATTTATGGAATAAAAACAAACCTATAGATTCTCTCGGCTATGCAGATTTCATGGGCGATACCTATTTAAACATCGGGCAGGAGACCACACAAGGAATAGAGTTAAGCGTTTCCTCCCAATTAGATAAAAAACTCTTTGTGTCTGCAAACTTCAGCATATTAAGCAGCAGTATCACCTACTCCAATTCTACCATTGATACGACACACACGCATGGCAATTATGTACAGATTTTTGAAGGCGGAAATTTTCTCACACAAAACAGCGGCAATATAAAATATACAGCTTTATTACGCCGTCCGGGCGCAATGGCTAATATTACGCTTACCTACAAGCCTATAAAGCAGGTTAGCCTTTCTGCTATGGTGCGTTATGCAGGCCAGCGAACAGATGCCCAGTACAATGAAAATCTGGGCCCTTATGGCGCCGATGTTCCTACTACCTTATCAGATTACACTTTGCTTGACGCATCTGCCGGATACGATGTTACCAAACATTTTGCAATTACCCTGCGGGGAGAAAATTTGTTTAATACCACCTATTACGAAATCTTAGGATATACTACCCGGGGAAGAAGTTTCTATTTGAATTTGAGGTACGCTTTCTAAGCTAAAACCCTTAATAAATAAAATGCCCGGTATGCCATTTGAAATGGGTATCGGGCTTTATTTTAATAGGCTTGAAATAAACAATAACAGCAGAACAAAGTATCGATACCAATATGCCGTAAGATGCAGTGCTCAGAAACGGAAGAGAATATAAGTGCAGAGGTGAAAAGAACTTCATGGTGTCTGCCGGATACTCTACAAAAAGAAGGCAGAATAGGCAAGTAACGACTGAGGCTATGAGGCTCATTATCAATCCGAGGAAAAACACAGGCACAAAAGTTACCTGGTAATCAGGATTTCCCATTTTAATTTTCTTGAAATACAATCGCATTCCGAAATAAATACCGAATAAAGGAAGAAAATGTATCTGGTAATTTTCAATAGGCGTAAATGCCCTGAACCAACGCATTAAAAAAACTGCCAACCCGATAGCCAACGCTATAAAAATCGTGTCTCTTTTCATAATAATTGGGTTTAAAGAACATTATTATTACAATCAATAACGCAACTTTTATCAATTTATTATGTTTAGGCCCTTCCGCCCTAACTTATAACTCATAACTTATAACTTGCATATACTACCTTTGCACCCATTATGAACCTATTATCCGTTGAAAACCTGTACAAAGCTTATGGTGATAAGCAACTATTCTCGGGCATCAGTTTTGGAATAGAACAAGGTCAGCGTGTGGCACTTGTAGCCAAAAATGGGGCCGGAAAATCAACCCTTTTGAAGATTTTGCAAGGGGGCGATATAGCCGACAGCGGCAATGTTACCTTCCGGAACGATATTGCCGTCTCCTTTTTAGAGCAGGAACCCGAGTTTAACCCAAATGACACTGTATATCATGCCCTTTTCCATTCGGAGAATGATATGCAAAAGGCGATTAGCGCTTACGAAATAGCCCTCGAAAAGCAGGAAGAAGACCCTTCGGAAGCCAACCAGAAACTATTGGGTGAAGCCATGGAAATGGTTGAGGCACAAGATGCCTGGAACTATGAAACCAAGGTAAAACAGATACTTTCTTCCCTTAATATTCATCATTTGGAGCAAAAAGTAAGTTCATTATCAGGGGGTGAGCGTAAAAGATTGGCATTGGCGAGGGTACTTATTGAAGAACCCGAGCTTTTAATAATGGATGAACCAACCAACCACCTTGATTTGGATATGATTGAGTGGCTGGAAAATTATTTTATCCGGAATGATGTTTCTCTCCTTTTAGTTACCCACGACAGGTACTTTTTAGATAATGTCTGCACCGATATTTTAGAATTGGAAAACGAACAATTGTACCGCTATCGTGGTAATTATGAATATTTTATAGAAAAGAAAGCCGAACGGGAGTTTAACGAGGGTAAAGAATATGAACGTGCACGAAATTTATTTAGAAGAGAATTGGAATGGGTGCGTAAAATGCCCAAAGCCAGAACCACCAAGTCGAAAGCGCGGGTTGACCAGTTTGATAAGCTGAATGAATCGCTTGCCGGGAGAAGAAAAGAACAAGAATTAAAACTGCAAGTGAAGATGAGCCGCATTGGCGGAAAAATTCTGGAGTTGAAAAAAGTAACGAAGAGTTATGGCGAAAAAAGCATCCTGAAAGGATTTGATTATACCTTCAAAAAAGGCGAACGCATTGGCATTGCCGGAAAAAATGGCGCCGGAAAAACTACCTTCTTAAACCTGATTACCGGCCTCGAACAGCCTGATTCGGGAAAAATTGCTGTTGGCGAAACGATTGTATTTGGGTACTATTCTCAAAAAGGAATTATTCTGAATGAGGATAAGCGCGTAATCGAAGTTATAAAAGATGTGGGCGATTATATCCCTATGGGCGATGGCAGTAAACTATTGCCTTCACAACTATTAACCATGTTCCAGTTCCCCCCCGAAATGCAGTTTACATACGTTTCGAAATTAAGCGGTGGCGAAAGAAAGCGCTTGTATTTGCTCACGGTTTTAATGAAAAATCCGAACTTCTTAATTTTGGATGAGCCGACCAATGACCTTGACTTAATAACACTTAACACATTAGAACAATTCCTGTTAGATTTTCAAGGCTGCCTGATTATGGTATCGCACGACAGGTATTTCATGGACAAATTAGCTGACCAATTATTTATTTTAGAAGGAGATGGCGTAGTGAAAAATTTTATCGGTTCGTATACCGAATACCGTGAGCAGGAAAAAGAAAATAAAAAACGTCAGAACCAGGATTTATCTGATTCAAAGATTAATGTGATTAAAGATACGAATCAAAGTAATCAGACAAATCAAAAAAATCACAGTTCAGACAGCAGGAAAATGACGAATAAGGAACGTTTCGAGTTTCAGGGATTGGAAAAAGACATTGCCAGCCTTGAAAAACAAAAAGCCGAACTAACCGAAAAGATGGCGAGCGGAATAACGGACCACAAAGAGTTATCTGACATAGCAATTAAACTAGGTGAAACAACCCAACTGATTGATGAGAAGCAATTGCGCTGGTTGGAGTTGAGTGAAATGGTGCAATAAATTAGTCCTGACTTTATAAACTTTATAACTTTACAAACTTTATAAACTCGATTTAGATGATTGTTGTAACCGGAGCCGCAGGATTTATTGGCAGTTGCCTTGTAAGGAAACTGAATGACGAGCGTTTTTTTGATGTGGTAGTAGTGGATGATTTCTCAAACAAAGATAAAGCCCCAAACCTTGAAGGCAAAAGGTTTTCAGCAAAAGTACACCGCGATGAATTTGCCACCTGGCTAAAACAAAATCACCGTTTTGTGCAGTTCATTTTTCATATCGGAGCACGGACCGATACTACCGAAATGAACAAAGCAATTTTCGATAAACTTAACCTGAATTATACCAAAGAAGTCTGGAATTTATGCATTGAATATGGCTTGCCGCTGGTCTATGCTTCTTCGGCTGCGACTTATGGAGACGGTGAATTTGGTTACGATGATAATGAAGCTGATATTCCAAAATTAAAGCCGCTTAACCCTTACGGTGACTCAAAAAATGAATTTGATAAGTGGGCGTTAGAACAAGTTAAAAGTGAAAAATTAAAAGTGAAAAGTAATGCACCATACTTTTGGGCGGGGTTGAAATTCTTCAATGTTTACGGGCCGAATGAATACCATAAAGGAAGGATGGCCTCGGTAATTTTTCATGCTTACAACCAGATTCAGAAAAACGGTGAAATGAAATTATTCCGCTCACACCGTCCCGATTATAACGACGGCGAACAAAAACGTGATTTTGTTTATGTAAAAGACGTAGTTGCAGTTTGCTATTACCTGATGCAAAACAGGCACGATTCAGGCATCTACAACCTTGGTTCCGGCAAAGCACGCACCTTCCTTGACCTTGCCAAAAATATCTTTTACGCATTGGATAAGGAACCCAACATACAATTCATAGATACACCGATAGACATCCGCGATAAGTACCAATATTTTACAGAAGCCAATATGGATAAATTAATATCCATTGGTTACGACATTCCCTTCCACGGCCTTGAACAAGGCGTTACAGATTATGTAAAGAATTATTTGGTTCCAAATAAGTATTACTAATGGTAGTGACTTTTTCATTCCGGACTTAATTATAATACTAATACAGTTACTATTGTAAAACAATATGGTCCCTTCTATAATAATAAAAAGACTGGCACAGTGGATAAGGGCCCTACTTATATAATTTTTTATTCAGTAACGCCAAACTATAAAAAATAGAACCATTAAATGGATTTGAATAATGATAATTAAATTTCTCTATGAATAAAATATTGAAGACTTCGTGGTTTCTGATTTTTTTAGTTTTTATGTCTTTTGTTTTCGATGCCAATACGAGTATCTGCTTAAATAAAAAGTACCTACATAAATTGAGAGCAATTTGTAGAAAAGATAATGGTTTTGTTACAAATAATGATAAGTCGGGCGAATTAGAAAATGTTCCTGAAAAAGCTGCAATAATTATTAATCAAATCGTTGATTCTATTAAAAAAAATTCTAGCAATCTTGGTTATAGTATACTTGGGGGCGTTTATAAAATTAAAATGACACCTTTAATTTCTATATATATAGCTAAGATTTATGAGGGTGATGGTCCCTTTTATTATATAGTTGCATATGATGCAGGGACTGGTATGGCTACAAATAACCCACCGTCCTTATATGGGAATTATATGGAAAATAACGAGGGGGATTTTCAACCAGAAGCTAGGTTATTAACATCTCCATTGATTTCGTTCGAAGATATTAATTCTGATGGAAAGGATGAAATAAAGATAAAAGAAAGAGTTCATGATGGAACTACTTATAATGCTGAAATTGACCATTACTATGACATAGGAGATAGAATGAACCTATTTCAAATTTTAAGTGTCGAAAGTATTAGCATCAATGCATCAGATAGAAATTGTAAAACCTATAGAATACTTAGTAAATCAACTTTATTTGATACAATTAAATGTGAAAATGATAAACCTCAATCTATTGGAAGGGTATTTTTGCAAATAAATACTCACTCAAAAATTATATCAAAACAAGTTGAGGATAATTTATACGGTTCATATTTAATTTCTAATTTAGGCGAAGATAGTTTGCTTATTCGGTAGTGGGTAGTGTTCAAATCGTAGCCTGAGAAAAATCATTTAAAACATTCTATTGTAAACCAATAATTTAATAAAATAATAACGTGATAAAAAGGAGGGTGTGCACCCTCCTTTTTACTTTTAAACTTCTTAAAACCTTATCCAATAAGGTTTCTATTTTCCTTAGTGTTCACTTCGTAACCTAAAATAGAAATGAATTGTAAATATTGCAAAGGAATCTGTATTAAAAAAGGATTCCAGGATGGTAAACAAAAATATAAGTGTAAGAGTTGCAAGAAAAATCAAAGAGGTAATTACACATACCGCATTTGCAGCAAGAAAGATGAAGACATGCTTATCAAATATAATAATGAAGGTGTTAGCATTACGCTTAACATTACAAAATCACGTTCTTACTTTATGAACTTTCCCCTTTATAAACTTTATGAACTCCTTTGCAACCACGCCAGCACCATCCTCAACTTGCCCCATGAAACATCGGCAGGCACCCGTTCTTTAATCCCTGTCAGTTGCACGCCACCTCCATTGGGAGTGTAATATTTTGCTATTTCATCCACTTCGGCCATGGGCATAACTTCGTTAATATTCAGTTGCCCGCTTTCAATCGCTTTCGCCAAATGCGCTTCAATGGTGCTTTCTGCAAAGTTCCGTTCAGTGGCGGTTTCGGCAATCGTTTTGCCGCTTCTAATCAGTTTCAGCGTTTCGCCAACCGTGTCGGTTATCTGTTTTGGCTCGATATTTTTCTCTCTGCAATAAGTATTTACAATCTCCACAATATCCTCCGCAAACGGATTTATTTTTACTTTATTTATCCCTTTTATATTCAGCAGCGACTTCATATCGCAGGGCAGGTTCTCGCATATTTTCTCCACTACCCTGTTGCTAAACACGCGAGAGATTGGAATATGGTTTTCCCTCGCCAATCGTTTCCGCAATTCATTAATGCGGTTGTAAAGTATATTCAGCCCCGTGCCGCTTTCAATAGTGCCGGTAACCGCATTGGAAGACCTGATTTTTTCAATAGGTACAGCGGCTTTTTTGTTGTGTTCCAAATAGGCATCCAGTAAAAAACCTTCTTTGCAAAAATTAATTTTCCGTATTATTTCCTGAACTATGATATTGATTTCTTCCAGCGGCTCATCCAGCTTTCTCGACACTTTTTTAGTCTTCACACTTAATGGATGCGCCTTCAAATTCTCTATCCATTTTCCTAATTCGGCTGAAAAATAATTGGCTGCATCTTTTATCCTTTTTTGTAATGCTTCATTCTTCTCCGCATCCGGGTTTTGGTTGAAAGCACCCGTCATGTAGTCTTTGAATTTATTTGCCACTCCTTCTAAAGTCCGCTGTTCGTTCATCAACTTTTCTATCCAGGCAAAAGCTTCAGGGGTAAGGCTTTCCCGATTTTCATTCATTGCCTGGTTCAATTCCCGCAATTCATATCCCCAATTTTTCCAGGTGAAAATAAGGTACAGTTCTTTCTGTATAAATAATTCCCGTTCCTCTTCAAAACGCCGTTCCAAATCCTTTTCCTTTTGATTCCTTTCCGTCCAGTCGGTAAGGTTTTGTGTTGCCCCCATGAACCGTTGGTTAACAGGCGAAGTAAGCACCAAACCTTCCAAACTTGTACAGCGGCTTAATGCCACATACACCTGCCCGTTGGCAAAAGCATTTTCGGCATCAATAATCAATTTGTCAAATGTCAGTCCCTGGCTTTTATGAATGGTGATGGCCCATGCAAGCCGCAATGGGTATTGCTGAAAACTGCCCAACTCCTCCTCCTCAATCTGCCGTGTAACGGGATTGAGCGTGTAGTTCATATTTTTCCATTCATACTTTTGCACCTCTATAGAATAATCTTCTCCCTTGCATTTTACACGGATGGTATCGTTGTCCAAATAGGTAACCGTTCCAATTTTGCCATTGAAATATTTGCGCTCTTCCGTGTCATTTTTCAGGAACATTACTTGCGCACCCAATTTCAAATCTAAATATTGTTCCGCGGGGAAAATATGCTCCGGAAAGTTGCCATCCACCTTGGCGAGATAGGTGATTTGCTGCGCATCTAAATCCCGCAGTTTGCCTTTGTTTATGGCATCAGACTGGGAATTATGCGTGGTGAGCGTGATATATCCCTCATCTTCTTCGGGAATAAAATTCCGCTTTAAACGTGAATTCAGCAACTCATAATTTTCAAATGTGAGGTCATTATTCCGAACACCATTCAATATCTCAATAAAAGCATCATCCTGCTGGCGGAATATCTGCTTCAACTCAATCATCACCGGAATATTTTCCTTTAAAACAAGGCTGTCGAAAAAGAAAATAGAGGCGTAATAATTTTTCAAAAATTCCCATTCATCGCGCTTCACCACCGGTGGAAGCTGGTGCAAATCGCCGATAAATAAAACCTGTACTCCCCCGAAAGGTTCATTATATCTGCGCCTCACACTCCGTAAAATAGTATCAATAGCATCCACTGCATGTGAAGCCACCATACTGGTTTCATCAATAATCAGCAATTCCAGCTTGCGCATTAAATTCAGCTTGTCGCTGTGGTAATGTATCTGCGACAGCAGCGAATGGCTGTTCACCGCATTTTCATTCGATGAATCTTTCGCAGGCACAAACGGCGCGAATGGCAATTGAAACAGGGAATGCAATGTAACACCACCTGCATTTATGGCAGCCACTCCTGTGGGTGCGGCAACCACCATATTCTTGCGGCTGTTGCGCCGCAAATATTTTAAAAATGTCGTTTTACCCGTTCCCGCTTTCCCCGTTAAAAAAATATTTTGATTCGTTTCGGTAACAAAACGGTATGCTAAATTAAACTCCTCTGTCAGCGTTATCTCCATTGTACTTCCTTAATAAAGTCCAAATTTAGGATTTGTTTGCGAATATTAGGTTTAATCCTGCACGTCTATTAGACTGTTTATTAGGGCATTAATTTCATCCCATACCCTCTTTCCCGTTTTTTGCGTAATTTTACATGGCATTTATGATTGAAGAGACAAAGAACCCAGAGGTTTCGATTATAGCAGGCCCCTGCTCCATTAACGAAGACAATTTCTACGAGTTATACCAATTAGCTTCTATGGAGGTGCGCAACTTGCATGGCGCTGTTCAAAGGGCCATTGCCGGAGTGCGTGTGGTGGGGCTGAAATCGCGCACGTATTACAATCCGGAGAGCAATGATTTAGGTATTGACTATTCCCATTTCCTGCATAACCTTTCTGTTTTCCAGCAAGGCGGAGGCACGAAAGATTTCGTAATGATGCCCAGCATTGAAATGGCTAAACGCTTTGCGAATGAAACAGGCTTGCTGGTGGCAACGGAAATTGTATCACCACTTATGCAAGTGCCCCTCTATGAACGCTTGATGAAAGATAGTGAGTTGCTGTTGTGGAACCCCGCCGTATCACAGATAGGTTGGAATTTCCTTGAAATGACGCAGTTTTTCCAAAACACAAACTGGAAACTCGGACTTAAAAACCCCAAATGGCAAGGCAAACAAAAGTTTGATGCCATAGCGCAAACGGAGCTTTCATCTATGGAAAAGGCTTGGCTCGGGTTAAGCACATATGCAGCCGGATTTAAAGAGCGTGTTATTTTTATACATAGGGGTGTAAGCATTTCTGAAAGCGGTATGTACCGCAATATGCCACTTCATGAATCTGCTAAAAAAATAAAGAAATTAACGGGCGCGAAAATGTATTTTGACCCCAGCCACTCATTCGGGCCCAAGTTGCGCGATAAGATAGTTGATGGTACGTTGGATGCCATGAAAATGAAACTGTCGGAAGATGAATATTTATATGACGGAATACTGATTGAAGCGGGAACATCACGCACCGATTCGGGCCAGCATATTACGCATATTGAATTGCAGGGATTGGTTAATTCACTTGCCAAATTCAGGGATATTACAGCACCCGCTGAAAAAGTTTTTATCCGCCCTGCCGGCTTCAACTAAGCCTTTCATAGCATGAAAACACCGCAAATGGAACATATCGCTCTTTCTGTTGCGGGCAAAAAAACTACCGTTCCGATATACATTGGTGTAAATATTTTTGATGAAATTAATTCTATAATTGATTTGCAAAAATATTCCTCTGTATTAGCCATTATAGATAAAAATGTCGCACGCCATTGGACAGATAGGATACGCAAGGTTCTTGGTGAAAATACCTTTTCCATTACTATACCCTCTGGCGAAAAAAACAAAACACTTGCTACCGCGGAAAAAATTTGGGCTACGCTTTCTAAAAAGGAATTTGACAGGAAATCCCTCGTTATAAATATTGGAGGAGGCATGGTTTGCGATGTAGGAGCTTTTGCAGCAAGCACCTATATGCGCGGAATTGATTTTGTGCAAGTACCCACTACCCTGCTTGCCCAAGCTGATGCTGCCATTGGAGGGAAAACCGGTTTTAATTTTAACGGATTAAAAAATACGATTGGTACTTTTGCAGTTCCCATAGCAATCATCAGCGATACATCTTTTCTTTCTTCACTTCCGCAACGCGAATACCGCTCGGGCTTTGCAGAGATTATTAAACATGCTGTTATCACCGGCGATGGACTTTTTGATTATTTATTGAATACAAATTTTAGCTCGCCTGCTAATAGGGCACAATATATTGTGCCCCTACTCGAACAATCCACCAATATAAAATGTGAGATTGTCCGCAAAGACCCTTATGAAAAGAAAGAGCGCAAGAAATTAAACTTTGGGCATACGGTCGGCCATGCAATTGAAATGGCCAGCAAAGGAGGTTTATTGCATGGGGAAGCTATCGCCCTTGGCATGATTGCGGAAGCAAGAATGTCTTTCCTGTCAAGGTATTTGCCGGAAAATAAATTGAGGGATATTGAAAATTTAATCAGCAAAGCCAAACTGCCTGACAAAATTAAGTCCCTCAATAAAATTGAAGTTCTGAATAAGATATTGTTCGATAAAAAGAATTCGCATCACGAAATAAAATGGGTGTTCCTCGAAGATATTGGAAATGTAAAAGTGGATATTCTGCTGCCTGATGAAATTATTGACGAAGGACTCGATTATATCCTGAAATAAGCCATGAGTTTGGTAAGGAGCATTGCAGACATATATCCTTTAACCGGCCCTATTGAAGCCGAACTACATGTTCCCGGCTCAAAAAGTTTCACAAACAGGGCTTTGGTTATTGCATCGCTGGCAGATGGCATAAGCACTTTAACAGGCTATTCAAATTCAAATGATAGTTTACTTCTGATAAATATACTTAAATTATTTGGTATAGATATATCCGTGGAAAAAGACCTGATTACCATAAAGGGGAATAGCGGAAAATTTAAAGAGTTTCATGGAAAAATAGATGTGGAAGATGCGGGAACCGTTATGCGTTTCCTCACTGCATTATGCTGCATTATTCCGGGAGAAATTATATTGGAAGGCTCATCGCGTATGCATCAGCGGCCCATCAGTGGGCTTGTAGATGCGCTTAAACAGTTAGGCGCCAATATCACTTATTTAGGTGAATCCGGTTGCCCGCCATTAAAAATAAAAGGAGGAAATCTGCAAGGCGGTAAAGTTAAAATGGATGCATCGCACAGCAGCCAGTTTATTTCTGCATTACTAATGATTGCCCCTGTTTTGAATTCCGATCTGGAAATAATTTCAGAAAGCGAAATTGCTTCTGCACCGTATATCGAAATGACGATTTCAACCATGAAGGAGTTTGGAGCAAATGTTGAAGCAAACCCCCGAAAACATAGTATTAAAGCGGGCTCTATATATAAGCCAACAAATTATGCAATTGAAGGAGACGCTTCTTCCGCATCTTATTTTTTTGCATTAGCGGCAATTACTCAAAGCACTATTCGGGTAAATAATATTTCTCCATCAAGCTTACAAGGCGATGTGAAATTTGCAGGCTTGTTGGAACAAATGGGTTGCAAAGTTACCAATGGTGAAAATTACATAGAAGTGACTGGGACAAATGAGTTGCGCGGTATTACGGCGGATATGAAACATATGCAGGATGTGGCGCAGACTCTGGCTGTGGTAGCGGCATTTGCCAATGAAGATACAATGATTACCGGAGTGAAAAACCTTCAACTGAAAGAGGCCCAAAGATTAACAGCACTTCAAAAAGAACTCCTCCGGATGGGTATTAAATCTACCATTGGGGCAGACCACATCATGATTCGCGGAGGGCAGCCACATGGGGCGCTAATCCGCACTTCCAACGACCATAGGATGGCAATGGCATTTGCAATTGCAGGCGCAAAAATTCCGGGTATGCAAATTGAATCGCCCGAAGTTGTACGTAAATCATTTCCTGAATTCTGGCAAAAACTTGGAGAAACAGGATTAAAAACTCAACTGGCAGAAAAGCCTATGAATATTGTGCTCATTGGTTATATGGGTGCCGGAAAAACTACTATTGCAGAGTTATTGTCTAAGCAGACAGGGTTACCCTTAATTGAGACTGACTCGGAAACCCTCGCCCTATCGGGGCTAGCAAGTATCAGTGAAATTTTTGAAAATCATGGTGAGACTCATTTTCGTCAATTAGAGAACAAGGCTGTTACCGCAGCCTCTATAAAAACAGGGGTAATAATTTCCTGTGGCGGCGGTGTTGTTATGAATTATGATAACATTGCAGCATTGAGAAAACATGGCAAAATAATTTACCTCGCAGCTTCATTCGATACTATTAAACAACGGTTGAATAGTACTGATTCCCGCCCATTATTCAAAGATGAAATGATGGCAAACCTGCTTTACCAAATACGTTTGCCACTATACACGCAATATGCCGATGAGGTAATTCAAACAGACACATTAACTCCCGCTGAAATAGCGAATATTATTGCATCTAAAATAACTTTGAAAAGTGCAAAGTAGCGAGAAGAAAATATGTTTTGTAATTAAGGACAAAGTTTCACATTCCTTATCTCCTGCTATGCACAACGCGGCATATAAGGCTTTAGGAATTGATTCGGAGTATATATTTTTAGCGAAGCAAATCAAACCTGAAGAACTTGGTTTTGCCATGCAAAATGAATTATGCGCTCCGAATATTTGCGCTTTTGCAGTTACCATTCCCCATAAAGAGGCTATTATAAAATACATGGATGAAATTGATGAAACTGCCAAAGTAATTGGTGCGGTGAATACTGTAATAAATGCAAATGGAAAACTAAAGGGTTATAATACCGATTGGAAAGGCGCAATCAATTCTTTATTAAAATGTACTTCACTGAAAAATAAAAAGGTTGCTGTGTTTGGCTCCGGTGGCACTGCACGTGCCATTGTTTATGGGCTTTCAAAAGAAGGTTCACAAGTAATATTATACGGCAGAAACAAAACTACAGCCGAAAATATTGCAGAACAGTATGAATGCAAAGTCTACCCCTGGGAAAACCGGAATGAAGCTACAAACGCGGATATAATTATTAATACAACCCCAATTGGGCGAGAAGATAATGCAAGTCCAATATCAGTTGAAAATATTACAGAGAAGCACATTATATTTGATGTGAATTACAAAAAAGGAGGCACACAATTGCTAAATTTGGCAAAGCAAAAAGGAGCAATTGTAATTGATGGATTGGAAATGCTTTTACAACAAGGGAAATTGCAATTTGAATTATATACAGGATTGAAAGCCCCGGAAGAAGCCATGAGGGAAGCGTTATACAAATGAATAAGGATTTCAAAATATGCACGGTTATTCAGGGTAAAAACCTTGAAACTTTTGTAAGGAACCTGAAGAAGGCGCAGAAAACCGCGTCCATGATTGAACTCCGTGTTGACTCCATTAAGGATTTTAGTGTAGAAGATATTCCGATTATTGAGGGTCTGGTAAAACTCCCTTGCATATTTACCTGCAGGCATCTTAACGAAGGTGGTTTATATACAGGTTCGATGACAAACCAACAGGATATTATTTTAAAAGCATTTAATTCCGGATTCACGTATGTGGATGTTGCGATGGGCAATCGGGTAATTAATAAATTGGATGCAAAACAAAAAAAACAACTCCTCCTCTCATATCATAACCATGAAGGAACACCCGCTATTACTGAACTGGTAAAGCTATTGAACCACATGCGCTCTATGAATCCTGCTGTCATTAAAATAGCCACCTATGTTAAAAAAATGTATGATGTACCTACGTTGTCATCTCTTTTAAGGAAACGGATGCGGGGCGAAAAATTAGTCGTGATTGGTATGGGCAAAAAAGGGGAAGTTACCCGCCTCACCTTTCCCCCAGCAGGAAGTTATATAGCGTATGTAACTATGAGCGGAGCAAAAAATATTGCACCGGGAATGCTAAAAGAAAGGGACCTGCAACCGATTTTTAACTATTTAAATAAATAAATTATGCCGGGCAATTCATTCGGACAACTGTTTCGTATTACCACTTTTGGTGAATCACATGGAGAAGCAATTGGTGTAATTGTAGATGGCTGCCCACCCGGATTAGCCTTATCTGAAAAGGATATACAACCGGATTTAGACAGGCGTAAACCGGGACAAAGCAAAATTACCACGCAACGGAATGAAGCAGATAAAATCCATATTCTATCGGGTGTATTTAATGGGAAAACAACCGGCACTCCCATCATGCTGATGGCATATAATAAAGATGCCAACCCGAAAGATTATGAAAAAATAAAGGACCTATATCGCCCGTCCCATGCGGATTATACGTATGATTTAAAGTATAGCATCCGTGATTGGCGTGGCAGTGGAAGGGCAAGCGCAAGGGAGACATTGGCACGTGTAGCCGCAGGTGCTATTGCTAAAAAATATTTGAAAGAAAAATGCGGCGTGGAATTTTTGAGTCATGTTGTGCAAATTGGTACAATCCGTGCAGATATTGACCTTGAAAAGATTAATTCAAAAGCGATAGATGCAAGTTTGGTAAGATGCCCAGATAAAAATGCATCAGATAAAATGCTAAAATTAATTGAACAAGTCCGTGCGGAAGGTGATTCCGTTGGTGGAATTATTCGCGGCCTGATACGCAATGTTCCCGCCGGATTAGGCGAACCTGTATTCGATAAACTTCCTGCTGATTTAGGTAAAGCCATGTTAAGCATCAATGCTGTAAAAGGTTTTGATTTCGGCTCCGGCTTTGGTGGCTCTATCATGCGTGGCAGCGATCATAATGACGAATTTGTCCTCTCGTCATTGCGAGGAACGAAGCAATCTTACCCAACCGACAAAAAGAAAAATATCACCACTAAAACCAACAATTCCGGAGGAAATTTGGGTGGAATCAGTACCGGAGAAGATATTTATTTCCGAGTTGCATTTAAGCCTGTGGCAAGTATTGCGCTGGAACAAAACACCGTTACCCGTTCCGGAAAAGCAACCAAACTATCTGTTGAAGGCCGCCACGACCCCTGCGTTTTACCAAGGGCCGTACCTATTGTAGATGCAATGGCTGCCTTGGTTTTAATGGACCATTATTTGAGGAATAAGGCGCAGAATGGGAAATAAGATACTTATTGTCACTGAAACTAATTCGGGCGGGTTTTCCCCTTGTTCTTATTTTCGAAATATTTAACATCTAAAATATCTTTGGGCCGCCCGCTTGCTATTTTATTTTTTATTAAATCATCATATCCTATATAGTAAATTGTTAATCCCTCAATGGTTCTTTCAACCCTGTTTTTATATGCTTCGGGAAAGGTAACACCAGAAATGTCGGTTAATATTTCAATTCGGAGTGGAGGGTTTCCCATGCGAAACATGGTTTGAGAAAGAAACTCATTTTCTGTAAGAAAATCGGAAGGAGGGAAACCAAATTCCGCTATAGCATTCTTAATTTTTTGATAATTTTCTTTTACAGGGTTAAGCCAAACATCCAGATCTCCCGTTGCCCTGGGATAGCCATAATTACCTATTGCATAACCACCAACAATCAAATATTCGGCTTTATGCTTGTTTAACAAAGTGATAAAATCGTATAAGTCTTTTGCAAACACCGGCTGGCTTTATTTATAAAACATTTCCCTTTCTCTATCGGAAAAACTATCCCATATCTTTTGTTCTTCCGCCCATTCTTTGTGTTTATTAGTTTTTTCAAAAACAGTCTTATCCATTCTTGCGGGTAAATTATTCCAACTAATATATTGTTCCACCATAAAGCAAGTAGCTTCAAAACATTCATCCATGGTTTTATCTGCCCAGTAATCAGCATCCGATTGGATTTCGTCTTGCTTAAACTTATTTGATATTTTAATCATTTTAGCTTATTTCCCTTACACTTTAAAGGTGTTTACTTGGTAAAAATACGAAATTATTAATTAAATCGTAGCTTTGATGGACCATTATTTGAGAAATAAGGGGCAGAATTTTTAATATCAAATTTATGAGACCCCTATTATTTATTTTACTTATGATTTTACCTTGCATCTTGTTTGCAAGTGCTAAAGATTCTACCAAACAGGATACCATAACATTGCCTGATAGCTTAATTCGTAGAATAAATATTTCTTGTCCTTCTGAAAAACAGCCAAGTTGTATTAATTCTCAAGAAGAATTTAATACAGTTGATTGTACTTCTACAGCAGATATTGACTTCAAAAACGAAACACTTTTATTGGTACCGATCCAAATTGGTGGATGTAAACTACCGGATTTTTTGGAGACTATTAAATTTATTGGAAATAAGGTGCTGTGCAATTACCACATTATCAAACATGGAAATTGCGCAATGAATATTTGTATAACTATTGGAATAGTTATACCTAAAATAAACAGTAATTCTAAAGTTGAATTTACGCAGAACCTATCTGAAGGTGGTGACAAACAATAGTTTTATTGTTTAAATAACCCCTCCACAAACTCATCCTTATCAAACAAGCGGAGGTCATCTATCTTTTCACCTATGCCAATGTAGCGCACCGGGATTTTAAATTGGTCGGAAATACCAATAACTACGCCACCTTTGGCGGTGCCGTCTAATTTGGTGAGGGCAAGTGCGGTTACATCGGTTGCTTTGGTAAACTCCTTGCATTGTTCAATCGCATTCTGTCCAGTAGATGCATCCAACACAAGGAGTACCTCATGAGGTGCAGTAGGAATAACCTTTTGCATCACCCTCCTGATTTTAGAAAGTTCCGTCATCAGTCCCACTTTGTTATGGAGGCGGCCCGCAGTATCAATAATTACTACATCCATTTTTTGTGCCACAGCCGATTGCAGCGTATCAAACGCCACCGCCGACGGGTCTGCATTCATACCTCTGGAAACAACCGGAACATCTACCCGTTTACCCCATATTTGCAGTTGGTCAACCGCGGCTGCACGAAATGTATCGGCTGCACCAAGCATAACCTTTAATCCTGATTTTTTGAAATGAGATGCTAACTTGCCAATGGTAGTTGTTTTACCAACACCATTTACACCGACAACCATAATTACATAAGGTTTCTCTTTTGGTAATTCTATCGCCGTTCCATTATTACTATTGGCTAAAAGATGGGTAATTTCCGTTTTCAGCATCGCATAAATATCAGTTGTTTTGACACCTTTTGTCGCCTCCACTTTCTGCTGTAACCCTTCAATAATTTTCTCTGTTGTTGAAATACCCACATCCGAAGAAAGCAGCGTTTCTTCAATGTTTTCCATTACCTCGGCATCGATGGTAGATTTGCCCAAAATGGCAGCAGCCAGCCTGGAGAAAAATCCTTTACGGGTTTTTTCGAGGCCTATGTCAAAGCTCGATTTACTGCCTCCGCCAAATATGCTCCGTAAATTCATTTTCCTTTAGTACTTTTTGCCCGTCATTTTATCATTAAACTCTTTCGATTTACCCCTTGGAATAGATAGTGAGTTCCAGTCCTTATCCTTGCAAAGTTTAGCAATATATATTATTTGTCCGATGTGTGAACTGTAATGAGCGGTCTGACGTTGCAAGGCCTCAATTACTGTATGGTCTTCGCCCCGAATTTTCACAATTTTATCCAAATCATCCTCATTCAGAGCATATAGCGTACGGAAAAATAAAGCCCAGCCATCTTCCCACATCCAGTTAAGTTCTTCCCTGGTAAGGGGCTTTTCCAATATAAATTCATTATCGCGGTTGCGCCACTCCTTTTCGCCGTCGGTTGTCAAAAAGTCGGTCCAGCGGCTAAGCATATTGCCGTAAAGGTGCTTCACTATTAATACGATACTATTCGATTCGGCTGACGGAGCCCAGTTCAGTTGCTCGTCACTCACCTGGCTCATGGCCTTTTCAGCCAGTGCTTTGTACTGAGCGAAAACCGTTTTGCAAATTTCTAAATAGTTATTCATAGGGGCGTAAATTAAAAAAGCTTTCCCCCAAGTTAAGGAAGAAAGCTTTTCAAATGGAATATTCTTTAATTACTTAGCAGCAGCTAACCAATCCTTAACGTGGTCTTTGTGAACTATTTCCGACTTGAAGCTAACACCGCCCTTTGGGGTTTTAACGGTTTTAACCACTTTAACGAAATCTTTTCCTTTTCCTGCTTTAAATGTTGCAACTGTTTTCTTTGCCATGACTTTTTAATTGTGATTTGTGAATAGTGGATAGTGAATTTACAATCCACAAACCACTATTCACTATTGTTTTACTTAATTTCTTTATGAACCGTCATCTTTCTAAGGATGGGGTTGTATTTTTTCAACTCCATACGTTCCGGAGTGTTCTTTTTGTTTTTCTTGGTAATATACCTCGATGTGCCTGGTAGTCCGCTGGCTTTATGCTCGGTACATTCCAAAATCACTTGTATGCGGTTGCCTCTTTTCCTTGCCATTGTGTTTAGTTTTTAAAATTAAGCCTTAGCTGCTGTTACGGCCGGCTTTCTAACTTTTTTCTCGGTGTAAAAGCCTTTTTCCTTGGCTTCTTTCAGGCAAGCATATATGCCTTTCACGTTGATAATTTTAATACCGGAGGTACTTACCTTCAATGTTACCCATCTTTTTTCTTCAGCAACATAAAACTTTTTTTGCTGGAGGTTGGCATTGAACTTCCTCTTAGTCTTGGCATTAGAGTGGGAAACGCGGTTTCCTACCATTGCCTTTTTACCTGTTATTTGACATACTCTCGACATATCTATCCTTTTTTTTCGGGCTGCAAATATAGGAATTTTATCAACACAAGCGTAAAATGAAAAGTGAAAAGTGAAAAATAATGGAATTTGATTAGTTTTAATGCGTAACGTTATGATTATATGAGCTATATCTTATAGCATGAACAAAGCAACCTCTAAACTTATCTTTGCATTATGGCCGATGTGCATTCCATAGCGTTAGAAGCTATAATATGAGCAGGATTAGGAGTAAGGATACGAAACCTGAACTTCTAGTCCGTAAATTTCTGTTTTCAAAAGGATTCCGTTTTAAACTGCATGATAAAAGCCTGCCAGGGAAACCGGATATTGTTTTACCAAAATACAAAACTGTAATATTTGTACACGGGTGCTTTTGGCATGGGCACAAAGGATGCAAATACTTTGTGGTGCCCAAAACCAGAACAAAATGGTGGCTGAATAAAATTACCACCAATAAGCAGCACGACACAAAAAACAAAAGGCTTTTAAAAAAAGCCGGATGGAAGGTTATTACCCTTTGGGAATGCAGCCTTAAAAAAGCAAAACTGGATAAAACCCTGTTTAAGCTCCCCGCAGAATTTTAGAAATCTTGTTACTCTTTTAATCCCTCTTTCCTGTTGATAACAACAGGCGATTGTGGCATATATGACAACGCCCGAAAGAAAATCCCTTTATAAATTTGTGCTATAAACAGAATATTATGTATGTTTGTCATATTAAGAGGCAGATTAAATATTGGGTTTGGCATAAGAAATTATTTCAAATTGTTTTTCTAATGAATTACCAACCTGCAACTTGTCCATATTGCGGAAGCAGAACAGATATTATTTTAAATTTATCTCATTCAATGGCTAAAACACAAATTCATGAATGCCCGGACAAAAAATGTAAAACTATATTCGTATTGGAAGATCACGATGAATTTAATTTAGAAATGGGAAATATATTTTATATAGCATGAAAAAAGGCGAAAAATTGTGGACGCGGGAAGAATTAATTTTAACGATTAATCTTTATAGCAAACTAACTTTTGGTCGATTACATCAGCGCAATCCGGATGTAATACATCTTGCTAAACTTATTGGAAGAACTTCTGGTGCTGTTGCCTACAAACTTGTAAACTTTGCAAGTATTGACCCTGTTCAAAAAGCAAGAGGAATCAAAGGAGCATCGAACGCGAGTAAGTTGGATGAAGTAATATGGCATGAATATTTTCACCATACAGATGAAGTTCCTTATGAAAGCGAGAAATTACTTGCAAAACTGGAGCATACAACTGTCGAAAAACTATTTGATATTCCTGAAAATGAATTGCCAAAAGAAGGTAAAATGAGGGAGCGTATAGTCAAAGTAAGGGTAAATCAAGCACTTTTCAGAAGTTTCATTTTAGCTTCTTACGATAATACTTGCTGCATAACAGGAATTAAACAACCCGAATTTTTAATTGCAGGACACATAAAACCTTGGAGTATTGACGAAAAGAACAGATTAAATTACCAGAATGGAATTGCCATAAATGCCTTGCATGATAAAGCATTTGAAAACGGATTACTAACAATAACTCCTGATTTTAAAATAAAGATTTCGTCCATTTTGAAAAAACAAAGTAAAGATACAGTCATTCAAGAATATTTTTTGAGATACGATAACAAGCCAATGATAATGCCTTACAGGTCATTACCGAATGTTGAATTTCTTAAATATCATAATCATGAAAGATTCAAACATTAAAAATAATGAGTAGCCGGAAACTGCTCGAATCAGTTGCAGACATAGCTTATATAGCTGGTAAATCAGGATATTATTCCGGTAATTCAAGAACAGATATATCTGAATTCATTTATTGGGCGAAAGAATTTGAGAAGAACCATAAGCTAACTGATTGGAACCAACCGGACTATCTAACTGAAATAATAAATTATAGCAATTCCAAATTAAAAGAGGCGCGAAAGGATTTGCATTATCGTAGAAATATTTTCCCTTCTGTTAAATAATGGCCAGTTAGGTTCGGACCTCCGAACTAATTCGGTACCGCTAATTAGTGTATGTGCCGTTTTTGATATTTAGCCGTCTACCTCAAACTAAAATAATATTCTCTTTCCCGAAAGTCAATGACTTTTCTATTTGCCCGTCCGGCTCGGACCTATAAATCGTTTTTATCAATATCGGCTTGTTTCAGGATACCATAATAGGTTCCTTTAGGCATATCGTTATTCCCATGCACGGGAACAATCACGGTTTTATTGCTGGATGAATTATAATAAAGATGGTGGCTGCCTTTGGAACGTTTGAAAACGAACCCGTTTTTCTCCAGAATTTTGATGAGGTCTTTTGCAGAACGGCTCAAGCAGTTAGGTTTAAGGAGTATTCAAGTGTTGCGCTGTCGTCGGGTATATCTTGTCCCGTTTCCTGCAAATGCTCAATATAAAGTTCAATAGCTTCCTTAGCCATTGCAATGGCATGGTCTACATCCTCGCCATATGTAATGCATCCGGGCAAAGCGGGAACCATTGCGGTATATTGCCCTTCCGGTTCTTTATGCAGTAAAATTTTATATGTCAGTTGCATTTGGGTTCAGTTAATATTTGCAAAAATATACAAAAATTTGCATGTAATAAAACTACTCATAAAAATCCAAAAGAAAGTCAACGATTTTTATATTTGCCCGTCCGGGCTCGGACTTTGCCCGTCCGGTTCGGACCTCCGACCTAATTCGGTACCGCTAATTAGTGTATGTGCCGTTTTTGATATTTACCCGTCTACCTCAAACTAAAATAATATCATCTTTCCCGAAAGTCAATGACTTTTCTATTTGCTTGCCGGGCTCCGGCTTGTGTGGCATTTGCCTATCACTAAAAATGTCCAGATTTGCATTTTTCGCGGGACATGCCTCAAAGGCATATCAGTATTGGCTTAGAGGCAAATGTCCAAATTCCTAATACGTGAAAAACCCGGACATTTCACTTTAAAGAATTTTGCACAAAAATTTAACATTGGCTAACCCCTCCAACGGAGGGGAATACTTTTCGCTTTGAGCTTTCTACTTTCTACTCACTTCGGCGCCATCCGAATCATAAAAAAAGCAACAATGCCGAAAATAAAATTGGGTATCCAGACAGATATTAAAGGAGAAATGAGCCCTCCGGCAGCAAAGGTGGTAGAGACCTGCATAAAGAGTATGAATGAAAAGGCTATCATAAGCCCAAGGCCGAGGTGCAGGCCCGTGCCACCCCTAACCTTGCGGCTGGAGAGCGATACGCCGATTACGGTAAGTATAAAAGTGGCAAAAGGGAAAGCGGTACGCTGGTCGCGCTCCACTTCATATTGGGCAATATTGTTGGAACCCTCCATTCGCTTTTTATCGATGTAGGCATTCAGTTCCCTATAGTTCATGGCTTTCACGTCTTCAATGCGTTCTTCAAAATCTTTGGGGTTAAGATTAATTACGGTATCCTTAATCATGCCCGAAGTGAGCTTTACGGTACCATCGGGGTTAAACTTGCGGATAAAATAATTGAATATCCTCCATACTTTTCGGGCGCTGTCGTAGGTTATCTGCTCCGACATAAGCTTGTAAGTAAGCTGCTGGCCCTTCATGTGCTCCATCGAAAAACGGTATCCTATATTCTGAAAGTTATCGAAGTGTTCCATATATATAAATACACCCGGGCTAATTTGCTTATGAATATTCAAATTGTTGTTTCGGGAGCGGTCATTCACATACGTATTCTCGAAACGCAGGCGGGTTTTATTGGCATCGGGAATAAGAAAGTTGTTTAGGTAAAGCGAAAATCCTGCTATTATCAACGAGCCTACCATATAAGGATACAAGAGCCGCCAGAAGCTGGTTCCGGCACTTAATATGGCAATGATTTCGGACCGGGCAGCAAGGCGGGAAGTGAAAAACACAACCGAAATAAACGTGAACAATGCGCTGAAAAGATTTACATAATAAGGAAGCAGGTTGAGATAATAACTGAAAACAATTTGCTTGAAAGGAGCATGGTGCTTAAGGAAACTTTCCAGTTTTTCGGAAATATCGAATACAATAATAATGACACTGATAATGGCAACAGCAAAGACAAATGTCCCGAGGAATTTTTTGAGGATATATATGTCTAGTTTTTTAAGCATCTTTATCGCTGAACTACAAAAGTGGTATAATTTTTCATAGCCGATTCTTGCGTAGTAACCCTATCTACACTTGCCCGTGGCGGGCCTATCCGGCACCAGTTAATAAATGCTTTAAGGTTGTCTTCATCACCTTCGGCTTCTATATATACGGTTTCATCTTTTTCGTTCCGGGCAAAACCTTTTATGTTGAGTTTATTGGCAGTTTCTGCCGCAGTCGCGCGATAGAATACACCCTGCACCCTTCCGTAAACGCGTATGTTGAGATGTTTTGCCATTTTTTTCATATTCTTCGCAAAGTTAATCGAAGTTAATTTTACCATTTCACAATCAATCACTCATCCCCTACCCCTTCTCTACCCGTAGAGAAGGGAAAGTCATTTTGTATCCGTATTTCATTTCCCCCCTCTCTATTTGATAGAGAGGGGCTAGGGGGTGAGTCCTATAAACGGGTAGTTACTTTTTTCACCATATCTACTTTCCAGGTTGCAAAGTCGCCGGCCAATATATGCCTGCGGGCTTCCTGCATAAGCCAGGTATAAAATGCTAAGTTATGAATACTGCTAATCATCATTCCCAAAAGCTCTTTGCACATGTGCAAATGCCGCAGGTATGCTTTAGAATAAAATAAGTCGACTGGGGATTCCCCGTCAGGGTCAAGCGGAGAAAAATCATCTTTCCACTTGGAGTTACGCACATTCACAATTCCATTTTTGGTGAAGAGCCAACCGTTGCGGGCATTGCGGGTAGGCATTACACAATCGAACATATCTATTCCCAATGCCACCGATTCCAATAAATTATCAGGCGTGCCCACACCCATCAGGTAGCGGGGTTTATTTTCCGGTAGAAAAGGAACTACTTTATCCGTCATGGCATACATTTCTTCGGCAGGTTCTCCAACAGAAAGCCCGCCAATGGCATTGCCATCCATATCTAAGTCGGCTACAAACTTGGCCGATTCTTCCCGCAGGTCGGCATAGGTTCCGCCTTGAATAATACCAAACAGCATTTGCCTTTTCACTTCCCTGCTATCGTGATATATCTTGGCTTCTTTCAACCATTTATGTGTAAGCTGCACCGATTTACGCACATAATTATGTTCGGCAGGCAGGGAGACACATTCATCTAATGGCATTACAATATCGGAACCAATAATTTGTTGTATGTCTAACACCGATTTAGGCGTGAAGAAATGTTTGGAGCCATCTAAATATGAAGTAAACTCTACTCCGTCATCCTTTATTTTCCGCGTAGGCGAAAGCGAATAAACCTGAAACCCTCCGCTATCGGTCAAAATAGGCTTGTGCCAGTTCATAAAGTTATGGAGGCCACCGGCAGCTTTCAGCACTTCCATGCCGGGGCGTATATATAAATGATAGGTATTACCCAGAATAATCTGGGCTTTGATATCCTTTTCCAAATCAGGTTGGGTTACCCCGCGAACGGAGCCTATAGTGCCAACCGGCATAAATACCGGAGTCTCGATATCGCCATGTGCAGTGTGTAAAATTCCGGCTCTTGCCTTCGAGTTTGGGTCGGTATGAAGCAGCTTAAAATTCAAATGAGTGTTAATTATTTTGTTGAAATGATGCCAAAAGTAAAAGGAATAGTGCTCAGAACTAAGGATAGCTTTGCATGATTTACAATTTTTAACTGTTGATGCTTGCCGGAATAGTACTTGGTTTACTTTGCTTTTGTTTCGCTATCTACCTGTTTTTTTGCGGTATAGCATACTTCCGGTTGGCTTTTGGAGGCAAAAAAACAGCACCTGCAAAAAGTGGCATGCCACCTGCCTCGGTTATTATTTGTGCCCGGAATGAAGCTGTTCACATCAAAAATAACCTGACACTGGTTTTGGAACAGGACTACCCGACTTTTGAAGTTATCGTGGTAGATGATTGTTCCTGGGATAGCACATTGACTGTTTTAAAAGAGATGCAAAAAGACTATCCCCGCCTGAAGGTTTTGGAAATAAAAGAAGACGAAGTTTATAAGCATGGCAAGAAACTGGCACTAACCATAGCCATAAAGAGCGCCCAATATGAGCACCTTGTTTTTATTGATGCCGATTGTTATCCATCCGGTAAAAATTGGTTGATGCAAATCATGGAAACATTCGGCGAAAAAACAGAAATTGTACTTGGGTATGGAGCTTATGCCAATAAAAAGGGATTACTCAATAAAATGATTCGCATGGATACATTCCGTATAGGTATGCAATATCTTTCGCTCGCATTGGGAGGAATGCCATATATGGGCGTAGGAAGGAACCTGGCTTACCGCAAATCATTTTTCCTGAAACAAAAGGGCTTTTCGCCCTATTCGCAAATTCCTTCAGGTGATGATGACTTATTTGTAAATAAATCAGCCACCCGCTTCAATACCCGCATAGCGGCCGGCAAAGGCTGTATCACTTTTTCCGAACCTAAAAAAACCCTTAAAGAGTGGCTGCAACAAAAACGCAGACATTTAACGACAGCCCAATATTATAAACCCTTTTCAAAGCTTATACTCGGACTAATTACCTTCCAGCAATATTTTTTCTGGATATCCGCTATTGCACTTCTATTCTTCGAACGGTTCAGATTCATATCCATGGGGATAATCGGCGGATATATTATTATTCAGTTTATCGTCAACCTGAAAGTCATGAAACGGATGGGTGAAACCAAATTAGTAGTATATTCGCTACTATTGGAATGGATTTTACTTTTTTTCTTTTATCCTCTGGTAGCAATATCCAAACTTTTATTTAAACAAGCGGCATGGAAAACTTAGAGTATCTCTCGGCAAAGGCATATTATGATTACAACCTCGTGCAAAAAGCATCGGCAGGCGACCAAAAAGCCTATACCGAATTACTGAAACGCTATTATGATGCCATCTATTTTATGATGTTTAAGATGGTGAAAAATCAGGATGATGCCGACGACCTTACTATGGAGGCGTTTGGAAAAGCTTTTAAAAGCCTGCACCACTACACCCCCGATTATGCTTTCAGCACATGGCTTTTCCGCATTGCGACCAATAATTGTATCGACCACATGCGCCGCCAAAAGATAAAACCGCTTTCCATCGATAACACCTACGAAAATGATGAAGGCGGTGAAATGACTATGGACCTTAAGTCTGGCTACCTGGACCCGGAAGAAAAATTTATTAAAGACCAGAAAATAAAAGTGATGCATGAAGTGGTGGACAAATTGAAACCACGCTACAAAAAACTGATTGAACTTCGCTACTTCAAAGAATGGTCATACGAAGAAATATCGGCCCACCTGAATATCCCTATTGGCACTGTAAAAGGCCAGTTATACCGTGCCAAAGAAATATTGCTGCAAGTACTTAAAAACTCAAGAGAGAAAATTTAATGGAAGAAGCGGTTCCTGCAGAAGACAGTGTTGCATTAATTCAGAAATATTTCCAATTACCGGAAAAACAACTAGCGTTATTTACCCATTTAGGGCTACTCTACCACGAGTGGAACCAAAAGATAAACCTTATTTCCCGCAAGGATATGGAGCACCTTTACCTGCACCATATCCTGCATTCGTTAAGCATTGCCAAACTTATTTCCTTTAAAGACGGCACCCGTATTATAGATGTGGGCACCGGTGGTGGCCTGCCGGGAATACCTTTGGCTATTATGTTTCCGCAATGTTCTTTTCTGCTGGTTGATTCCATTGGGAAGAAAATAAAAGTGGTGGAAGAAATAATTGCAGCCCTTGGAATTGATAATGCCTTTGCGCTAAATTCCCGTGCCGAAAACATTGATGAAGATGTGGAATATGTTACCGGCAGGGCCGTAAGCAACCTGCAGGATTTTTACAGCCGTGTGCAACACCTTATTATCCCAAATAAGAAAAAGAACGACAACACCCTGCCTAACGGCTTACTCTACCTAGCCGGAGGCGATGTGGAAACTGACCTCGGCAGATTGAAAGAAAGAACCAATGTTTACCCGCTGGATATTTGGTTTGAGGAAGAGTTTTACAAAAGCAAGAAGATTGTATTTGTGAAGAGGTAAGGAAATTAACCATACTCCACTGGTATAATTAATTCACTACCTTCGTACTCCATACAAACGTATCCCAAGTATGGACATCAATCCCGTTAAAAAGACCGAAAAATTCTGGAGAACCCTGGGGCCGGGATTTGTTACGGGAGCAAGTGATGATGACCCATCGGGAATTGCTACCTATTCGCAGGCTGGTGCCGGTTTCGGATTAACTACCTTATGGACCGCGCTTGTTACATTTCCTTTAATGGCTGCCATACAAGGCATGTGCGCCCGCATTGGCATTGTTACCTCTGCGGGATTAACAACAACCTTAAAAAAGTACTATTCAAAAACATTGCTTTATGTTTTTGTACTTATTTCTTTTCCAGCAATTATTCTGAATATTGGTGCGGATATTGCAGGTATGGGCGCTGTTGCAAATATGCTTTGCCCTTCGGTTCATGCCATTATTTTTTCCACCGTGTTTGTTATTCTCTTAATCGTAACACTGATTTATTTTCCTTACCGGAAAATAGCAAGCGTATTAAAATGGCTTTGCCTCACATTAATGCTTTACATTATTGTTCCTTTCCTGGTAAAGCAGGATGGCTGGGCTATATTGAAAGCAACATTTATTCCGCAAATAAAATGGAATAAAGAATACATAGCTATTTTGGTAGCTATACTGGGAACCACTATTTCACCTTATCTTTTTTTCTGGCAAACATCCATGGAGAAAGAAGAAAGAGTATCTAAAAAGAAATCCATTATTGTCGATAAGTCGGATATTACAGATATGCGCAAGGATGTTAATCTTGGTATGTTCTTTTCCAATTTTGTAATGTATTTTATCATTCTTGCCACGGGCTCTGTTTTGTTTCGCGGAGGTGTTACCACTATTAATACCGTTCAGGATGCAGCTTCGGCATTGAAACCCCTTGCAGGCAATTCGGCTTACCTGCTTTTTGCAATTGGCGTTATTGGTACAGGGCTTCTGGCTATCCCTGTGCTTGCAGGCTCCGTATCATATATGATTACCGAAACTTTCGGATGGAAGGAAGGGCTCAACAATAAATGGCACCAGGCAAAAGGCTTTTATTTGGTTATTGCCATTTCAATTATCATAGGGTTTGTTATTAATTTAATCGGTATCAACCCTATCAAGGCTTTAATTTTTACGGCTATTGCATACGGTGTAACGGCACCCGTGCTGATTGCCATTATACTCCACATTTGCAACAACAAAAAAATAATGGGTGATTTCACCAATAAACTTCATTCCAATATTCTTGGATGGATTACTTTAATAGTAATGACCGTTGCCGCAGTTGCATTATTTGCAACTATGTAAATACAATTTATCCCAATAAATCATACGTAGCCCGTGAAAACGAATTCAGCCACAAAGGCCGTGATAAAGAATTAACGGAAGTCTTCAATCTTCCCATTTCCACAGATAGCGCACCTATTCTCTGCCATGCTTCTTTCTTATCTTTTATCTCTTCCTGTATCTCTATCTGGAAATCTTTTTCCAACTTGTCAAGATGGATTTTTATACTATTTGCTTCTTCGGGAGTAAAATATTTTTCATCATGCACAGAGAACTGCGAATACACCGTTTCGATTTTTTCTTCAATTTTTTTGGCGCTCTTTAAAAATGGCTGTGTGGCTATTTCTTCCCAAACACAATTTACCCATGTATTTATTTTCAAAAGCATTGTTTCTTCGCCTTTTACAGAAAAAGCCTCATTAATGGCAACTATTCCGGGACTCATTTTGCCATTGAAAGTATATCCTCCATCCTCATCACATGAATCGGGGATTTGAAATTCAAATTGAAATTTCGGGTTATATTTATAGGTAATAAATAAAACCTTTTTTTGCGTTGCGAAGGACTCGATTTGAAAGTCGGTTTTTATAAGACCCGTATTCTTTTGAAGTACTTCATGAATTTGATTATAAAGTCGATTTCTAATCATTTGGAACTGATTTCCTTTAACTGTTATTAATTTCATATTTAAACCTACCACCCTTAGAAACAAAAATTCGCGCTTGCTTTTATATTGCCGTGCAGCTACTTACAATGCTTCCTTTAGCAGGTAGATGTCATCTGAACTATTTGTACGCAACCAGTTACTAAAAGATACACTGACTTTTATCATCAATCAGTAAGGCTTGCCCCTAAATATTTGATACTCTTATTTTAAGGTATCCCTAACCGATTTCACATCAGCGGAGCTAACGGTAAATCCATTGTTTCCGAACGAATGGTAAACATAGTTAAGCACCTGTGCAACATCACTGTCGTTAAGTGCTTGCGGGGTCATCACACCCTGGTATTCGGTGCCATTTACAATTATTTTATTGGAAGAACCCTTCAGCACTTGGCGTATGGCACGGAATTTATCGGCCAATAAAAAATCTGATTTAGCTAATGGCGGATATATACCCGGGCTGCCGGCACCATCTGGCTGATGGCAAGTAATGCAAGTTTTTTGGTAAATTATTTTCCCGCCTGCATAAGGTGAATTATCCTTTATTGCGGTAGTAGTTTGAGAAGAATTATTGTTGCTTTCTCCGCAGGATATAAACCCTAAAACAACCAAGTTTATAAAGGCAAAAGCCATAAAGGTTATAAAGGTTAAATTCCTTTTATTGAAATCCGTTTTTTTCATACTTTTTACTTTATAAACTTTACGAACTTTATAAACTCATTTGGTTATCTATCGTAATCCACTACCACGGTCGGCGTAATGGGGTGGGCCTGGCAAGTGAGGATGTAGCCTTCTTCAACCTCATCATCGGTGAGGGCATAATTCATAGTCATGCTGACTTTTCCTTCCATAACCTTGGCGCGGCAAGTTGCACACACAGCACCTTTGCAGGAAAACGGAGCATCTACTCCGGCATCCATAGCGGCATCTAAAATAGCATCGCCATCGGTAGCCAGTTGAAAGGTGGTTTCACTTCCATCGGCAATAACAGTTACTTCACATATAGCTCCGTGAATATCGGCGGCATCTTTTTTAGGCTCTTCAATAATTGATGTGAAGTATTCGATGTGAATAAAATTCTTATTTACGTTATTGCTTTCGAGCACCTCTTTCACATTATCCATCATAGGGCCGGGGCCGCAAACGAAATATTCAATTACAGGATTCCGTTCCAAATATTTATTGATAACTTCCTTCACTTTATCCTTGGTCAGCATACCAACCAATTCAGCAGGATGGTTGGGAGTAGCAGGCTTTTCAAATATATAGTGCAGCGTAAGCCTTCCCGGGTTTAGCGAAACAAGTTCGTCCAGTTCTTTTTTAAAGATGGTTGCGTTTTCGTCAAAGTTTCCGTAGAATAAAGTCAGTTTGCTTTGCGGTTCAGCGATTAAGGTAGTCTTGATAATGGACATCATAGGCGTGATTCCGCTGCCACCGGCAAATAATACATAATGTTTGCGGTTGGTGCTTTTCAGTTCTGTATGGAAGTTACCCGTTGGGGTCATTACTTCCAGTTTATCACCCTTTTTAAGGTTATCGTAAATGAAATTAGAGCCTACGCCGCCTTTCACACGTTTAACAGCCACCTTTAAAGGTTCTTTTAAGGATGGGCTGCTACATAAGGAATAGGAACGCCTCACCTCTTTACCGTTTACTAAAAGTTTGAGTGTCAGGTGCTGGCCATGTATGTATTGATAGTCTGCAAGGAGGTTTGATGGCACCTCGAATGTAACAGACACACAGTCGGGTGTCTCATTCTTTATTTCGGAAACTGTAAGCTGATGGAATTTCGACACGGGCTATTTCTTGATTTTAAGGGTGCAAAAATAACTATAAACGATGAACTATGAACGATAAACTATAAGTGACACAACAAATTCATGTTTCATAGCTCATAGTTCATAGTTGTTTTACATATATTTGCAAGGTAATAACAGCAAAATACCCTATGCCTGAACTAACCCAACAAGAGCTTGAAACAAGATTCCAGAAGAAGATTGATGACAACCTCTATATAGAACCGAAAGACTGGATGCTGGATAAGTATCGCAAGAACCTTCTCCGGCAGATTTCTCAACATGCCCATTCCGAAGTGGTTGGTATGCTGCCCGAAGCCAACTGGATTACCCGTGCCCCTAACCTGCGCCGCAAAGCGGCTTTATTAGCTAAAATCCAGGATGAAGCAGGGCATGGCCTATACCTTTATTCCGCTGCCGAAACATTGGGTTCCAGCCGCGAAGAAATATTGAATGCCTTCCTTACAGGCAAAGCAAAATACTCCAGCATTTTCAATTACCCTACCCTTACCTGGGCCGATATTGGCGCGATAGGTTGGTTAGTGGATGGTGCCGCAATTATCAACCAGGTTATGCTGCAAAGAGCATCCTACGGCCCTTATGCGCGTGCCATGATCCGGATATGCCGCGAAGAAAGCTTCCACCAGCGCCAGGGCTATGAAATTATGCTGACCCTTTGCCGTGGAACAGCCGAACAAAAAGCAATGGCGCAAGATGCGCTTAACCGCTGGTGGTGGCCATCGCTTATGATGTTTGGCCCACATGACAAGGATTCTCCAAATACCGGAGATATGACAAAATGGCGCGTGAAACGCGAAAGCAACGATGAACTCCGCCAAAAGTTTATTGACCGCACCGTTCCGCAGGCGGATTTTTTAGGGATTACGATGCCAGATAAAGATTTGAAATGGAACGAAACCACCCAACATTACGACCACGGCGAAATAGACTGGAAAGAATTTAATGATGTAATCAGCGGACACGGCCCGTGCAACAGAGAACGCATGAGTGCGCGTATAAAAGCCCACAACGATGGCAAATGGGTACGCGATGCGGCTACCGCATATGCTAATAAAAAAGTTCATAAAGTGAAAAGTTTGTAAAGTTCATAAAGTGAAAGGCAAGTGGCTGATAAAAAAATTGAAAGATTTGAAGATATTATTGCATGGCAAAAGGCAAGAGAATTAGTCAATCAGGTGTATAGAGCCTTTAATGATACTAGCGACTTTAATTTCAGGGAACAAATGCAAAGAGCGGCCGTTTCCGTAATGAATAATATTGCGGAGGGATTCGAAAGAAAAACCAATAATGAGTTTAAACATTTCCTTTTCATGGCTAAAGGCTCCTGTGGTGAAGTTCGATCAATGATATATGCAGCATTAGATTTGAAGAAGATAACCGAGGAAGTTTTTAATAAACTCTATGAACTTTCGGAAGAAATTTGCAGAATTCTTTCCGGATTGATAAAAACTTTGTAATCTCAGACTTTATGAACTTTATAACTTTAGAAACTTTATAACTTATGCAAGATAACCAATGGCCTCTTTGGGAGGTTTTTATTCAATCGAAATCAGGGCAACCCTATAAACATTGCGGAAGCGTACATGCGCCAGATGGCGCAATGGCACTTGAAAATGCAAGAGATGTTTATACCCGCCGCAACGAAGGCACCAGCATTTGGGTAGTTCCGGCACAATATATTATAGCTTCAACTCCTGAAGAAGTAGGCGAATTTTTCGACCCCGCCAACGATAAGGTTTACCGCCATCCTACTTTTTATACATTGCCTCCGGAGGTGAAGTATATATAGGCGGAACCTATCAACCAAAAGATAATAGCCGGTCGGGCTCCGACTTAAAGTTTCTCATTAATGAACTCCAGTGCCATTTTATTTGCATCGGCGGTTGATTCGCCGTCATAATTCGGGTTGCTTGGATTTGCAAAAGCATGGTCGGCATCATACGATTTAACTGTTAATTTTTTGCCTGCTTTTTTCATATTCTCCTGAAAGGTTTTCACTACATCAGGGTTTATCCATTTATCTTTATTAGCGAACAAGCCCAATACTTCACAATGCAGCGATTTTAGTTTAGCCATATCGGTTTCGGGCATACCATAATACATTACGCAACCTGCTGCCTGCTTTCCGGCGAGTATTGATGCCTGTAAAGAATAACCTCCTCCAAAACACCAGCCTAACGTAAATATATGCGCATCTTTTCCGGCATAGGAAATTGCACCCTGAAGGATACTTAATATACGGTCATTGCCTGCGGACTTCATAAGTAATACAGCCGAATCAGATACCGAGGCAACCTTGCCATCGTACATATCTACCGCAATAACATTAACATTTCCCAATATTTTCTGGAACTCATCAGCCTTCTCTTTTATATAATCATTCAACCCCCAATATTCATGGGTTATGATTAGAAAGTTTTTTGTCGGCGTGGAAGCCATCACTTCATAAGCAGAGCCTGTTTTGCCGTCAGGCGTATCAAAAGTTATCATTTTGCCAGCCTGATTAAGATAGGTGAAAGGCAAGGGTGCAGCATGGGCCGCTATAAATGCGGGGTCATCCGCCAATGTCCGCATATCATTGGACGGGCCGCTGCAACAACTCATTTTTTGCGCTGAAACAAGTGATGCTGCAAAGAGAATAATAGGTAATAATATCTTTTTCATGGGATAAGAATTATGGCGTTACAGACTTATGATTTATAACCTATACAAAGTTATAATTAAAAAATCGAATTATCAAACCTGCCTTAAGAACATTCTAAAATTGGATAGCTTTTGCCCTGCCCATATCTGTGACCCAAATCACAGACCATCAATATCTTAAATGAGTTGCTGAAATTACCGTATCTTTGCACAAATTTTCAGCAAATGGCCAAGAGGCACGATTTTTATTATACCGAAGCAAAAGACATCCATTTCACCCGTCCTATTGAAATAATAAAGGAGCATCCGGAGGTACGGAATTTGATTGGCAAAACGCCTGCTACCTTTTTAGTTATTACCCTGCTGGTATCCCTTCAATTTGGAATGGCATTCTTCATGAAATCATTACCATGGTGGGGAGCATTGATTGCGGCTTATGTAGTTGGCGCATTTTTAGTTCATGCCTTATTTGTAATGGTGCATGAATGTTCACATAATCTTATTTTTCAGCGCAAGCAATTAAATACCCTTGCGGGGATTTTTGCCAACTCTGCTATGTTTTTCCCGAGTTCCGTTTCTTTCCAGCGCTACCATTTAAAGCATCACGCACATCAGGGAGTGCATGAGTTTGATATGGATTTACCATCAAAAACAGAAGCTGAAGTAGCTAATAATACGTTTGTTGGTAAAGCAGTATGGTTGCTTTTTTATCCGATTATTCAAACATTGCGCCTGCCCCGCATGAAAGAAATCAAGCACGTCGATAAATGGGTTCTTTTGAATTTTGTAATTGTTGTGGGTGCAGATGTAGCCGTGTGGTTTTTATTCGGGCCTATTTCATTTATTTACATTGTTGCTTCTTTGTTCTTTTCAGTTGGGTTGCATCCGCTGGGTGCACGCTGGGTGCAGGAGCATTTCCTCACTACCGATGAAGTTCAGGAAACCCACAGCTATTATGGGCCGCTTAATACTATTGCGTTCAACGTAGGCTACCATAACGAACACCACGATTTCCCGTCTGTTCCATGGAACAAATTGCCGAAGGTGAAAAAGGCGGGGGAAAAATGGTACGACAGTATTGCCTCGCACAAATCATGGACATTGCTTTGGCTGCGGTTTTTGTTCGATAGGAATATTTCTGTTTACTCGCGTATGCTGCGGAAAAGGCCCGAGAAGAAAGTGAAAAATTCATAAAGTAAAAAGCGAAAACTTTATGAACTTTATGAACTTTATAAACTTTATGAACTTTTAACTATTATGCCTGAACAAAAAATTGGCATACTTGGAGCCGGAAGCTGGGCCACGGCTTTGGTTAAAATACTTTCCAACAATGCACCCCATATTAATTGGTGGGCAAGGAAAAAGGAAACTATTGAACACATTCAGAAATACAAGCACAATCCAAATTACTTAAGTGATGTTGAATTGCCGCTGGAGAAGATTACCCTTTACTCCAATTTGAAAGAAGTAATTGCCAATTCCGACATATTGCTGATTGCCGTACCATCAGCTTTTATGAGCGAATCATTCAAAGATTTGAGTAAAAAAGATTTTGAAGGAAAGATGGTTTTTTCGCTGATAAAAGGCACACTTCCTGATAAGAAATTAATGGTGAGCCAATACTTCCATAAGCATTTTGATTTTCCCTTAACTTCCTTTGGAATGATAGCGGGGCCTTGCCATGCTGAAGAAGTGGCATTGGAAAAACTTTCTTATTTAACTGTTGCCTGCTCCGACCAGGCGAATGCTGAAAAAATGGCGAATTTATTAAGTTGCCGCTACATTAAAGCCTGCACTTCCAACGATATGCAAGGTGTAGAATATACGGCTGCTCTAAAAAATATTTATGCTGTTGCAAGTGGCATCTGTCATGGGCTTGGCAGTTATGGCGATAATTTTCAGGCAGTGCTGGTAGCAAATGCAATTCAGGAAATTAGCCGCTTTATTAATGTGGCTTATCCTACCACAAGAGATACTAATCTTTCCGCTTACCTCGGGGATTTATTAGTAACCGCTTATTCCCAATTCAGCCGCAACCGTATGCTTGGGAGCATGGTTGGCAAAGGCTATTCGGTGAAGTATGCCCAAATGGAAATGAACATGGTGGCGGAAGGATATTATGCTGTGAAAACTATTTATACACTCAACCAAAACTATAAAGTGGATATGCCGATTTGCGATGCGGTTTACAGAATACTATATGAAAAAATGTCGCCATCAGTAGAAATTCGCTTACTTGCAGAAAGACTCGCTTAATACTATGGAAAAACTCAACTCCTGCCCTATCTGCCAATCTACAGAATTAAAAACTTTTCTGGAGTGCAAAGATTATACCGTAAGTAAAGATACATTCGCTATTGTGGAATGCGCCACCTGCGGATTTCACTTCACCAATCCCCGCCCTACGGAAGCCGAGTGCGGGAAATATTACCAGAGTGAAGATTACATTTCGCATTCCGATACAAAAAAGGGGCTCATCAACAGCCTCTATCATTATGCACGGAAATTTACCTTAAAGAAAAAATTGAAATTGGTGAATGAAAGTGTAGGGGCACAAAATTTTGGGCCCTCACAACAACGCAACCTGTTGGATCTGGGTTGCGGTACAGGAGCGTTTTTAAATATCTGTAAAGAAAATGGTTGGAAAGTGCAGGGAATTGAGCCATCTGCCGAAGCAAGAGAAGTTGCAAAAAAGAACTACGGTATTGAGTTAAACGATGTAAATAGCTGGGAAAAATTTCCGGATAATTCCGTGGATGTAGTAACTGCATGGCACGTATTGGAACATGTGTATGAATTGGAGCGCGAGGTGAACCAAGTTAAAAGGGTATTATCAAGCGGCGGCACCTTTGTTGTTGCATTACCCAATTGCAGTTCTGCCGATGCAAAATTTTATGGCAAACACTGGGCTGCTTATGATGTTCCACGGCATATCTGGCACTTCACCCCTGCAGACGTAAAACGGTTTTTTGAAAGCCAGGGTTTTAAACTTGAATCTGTGCTGCCTATGCCCTGGGATGCCTATTATATTTGTATGCTAAGTGAAAAATATAAAGCCGGCAGTGTTAATTATGGCAGAGCTATGGTTCATGGATGGACATCCAATAATAACGCCAAAGATACCGGCAATACCTGGAGCAGCCAGATATATATTTTGAAGCCCGTTAAGTAAGAGGATAAAACCTTTTATCTTTGTATCTATAATTCTATTCTATGCCTATAACTATTGGTATTACAAATTGCAATGAGTGGGCCAACTACGAACGCTGGATAAAAAGCAGCAGTCAGGATGTGTCGGTAGTTATGTTGAAACCCGGAGAAGGTGAAGACAGTTTTGTAAGCCATTGCGATGGTGTAATATTAAGTGGCGGAGAAGATGTTCAGCCATCCCTATATGGCAAGCCCGAATATGTTGCAGAATACAGTTTGAATGATTTCAATCCTGAACGTGATACATTTGAGTTAAACATACTAAAAGAAGCAGAAGAATTTAAAGTTCCGCTACTCGGCATTTGCAGAGGTTTGCAACTGGCGAATGTTTCTTTTAAAGGCACATTGATTCCCGATTTGCCAAGCGCAGGTAAAACAACTCATTCGGGCGGACCAAAAACAGATTCGGTTCACGGAGTTACATTAACAAAAAACAGCCGCATCCAACATATTATTGGATTGGAAAAAGGTGAAATAAATTCACACCACCACCAGGCAGCAGATACTATTGGCAAAGGCCTTATTGCAACTGCCATATCGGATGACGGTGTTGTGGAAGGATTGGAAAAAGCGAAGAAACACGACGAAGAATTTTTCCTATTAGTGCAATGGCACCCCGAAAGGATGGATGCTAATAATCCGTTTTCGGGAAAGTTGCGGGACGCTTTTTTAAAAGCCTGCAAAGAATATAACCAATATTCAGACCTTAATCAATCGTTAAGTGTTACCCCGTAATAAAAATACAGCCCCAATCTGCTAACGACGGGCTTTAAATAAACAAATTATGAAAACCAAAACACCGAAAGAAAGTTATACCATATCTACAGAAATAGTTCTTCCCAACGATACCAATGTACTTGGAAACCTAATGGGAGGGCGGCTATTGCACTGGATGGATATTACCGCAGCCATATCGGCGCACAGGCATTGCCAACGGGTGGTTGTAACGGCATCCGTAAACCATGTATCCTTTGAACGCGCTATAAAATTGGGCGATTATGTAACTGTCGAAGCCAAGGTTTCCCGTGCATTTACTACTTCAATGGAAGTATTTATTGATGTGTTTCTGGAGGACAGCAACACCGGCAAAAAAGTAAAATCGAATGATGCAACATATGTATTTGTTGCCGTTGACCAGCTTGGCAGGCCTATTGAAGTGCCTCAAATAGTGCCGGAAACAGATGAAGAAAAAGAGCGCTATGATAAAGCATTACGGAGAAAACAATTAAGTTTGTTGTTAGCCGGAAAATTAAAACCCCATGAAGCACCGGAATTAAGGGAACTCTTTATGGAAAAAGATAAGTAAGCATGGCTTTAAAAATATATACTAAAACAGGAGATAAAGGCCAGACTGGCCTCTTAGGCGGTACGCGCGTAGCCAAGCACCATGTTCGTATTGAGGCTTATGGAACTGTGGATGAATTAAATTCATGGATTGGATTATTGAGAGATTCTATTTCCGATGAACACCAGAAAAGTATTTTAGTTGAAACGCAAGACCGATTATTCACCATTGGTTCTTCACTGGCATCGGACCCGCAAAAATCGAAAGTGAAAATACCCCATCTAACCGAGGATGATATTACCCTCTTTGAAAAAGAAATGGATGCGATGGATGAAGTGCTTCCACCTATGAAAAGTTTTGTGCTTCCCGGCGGAAATGAACTAGTGTCCAAATGCCATATTGCCCGCTGCGTATGCCGCAGAGCGGAAAGAAGAGTCAATCATTTAGCGGAAAATGAACCGGTAGATGAGTTGGTAATAAAATATCTCAATCGCCTGTCCGATTATTTATTTATGCTGTCCCGCAAACTTGCACACGACCTGAATGCCCCCGAAACGCCTTGGAAACCGAGGATGTAAAACAGAAATTTGGTATAAGCATGAAATATTTTAAATTCCTATTTGTCGCTTATCTCTTATCACTTATAACTTACCACTCTGCCTTTGCACAGTATCTCTACAAAATCCCAAAACAAACTATAGACCCATTCAAAATACTTGGGCCACGCTCAACGGAGTTTGGTTATTCGAATAGCAAGGCTCCAACTTCTATTAAACTGGATATGGATGCCTTTGAAATCAGCACCCTGATTACATTCGGACAGTACAAAGAATATTTAAAGGCAATTAAAAAAGATTCTTCCGGTAAATTTTATTCATCGCAGATGCCTGATACCGCCATATGTTTGCCCGAAAATTATAAAGAATACATTTCCGGAAATAATTACGATGATTTTCCGGTAGTAGGCATCTCCTGGGAAGCTGCAATGAATTATTGCCGATGGATAACTGCAAGCAACAATAAAGAAGCTATTACATTCATTTGCCGCTTGCCCAGTGAATCGGAATGGCTGGATGCTTACAATTATTTGCAGGCAGCATCCATCAAAAATGATTTTAACCAAAATTATTCCGATTGGTTGCTTGATGCGTATGATGAGGATGCTAATGACCATATTAAAACCACCAGCACTAATCACTGGACTTATTTTGATTATATACGCTTCGCAGGTAAAAATGAACCCCATGTTCTAAAGCGAAAGTGTTTTATTGGAGATTCGTATCTCTTTAAATTTGAGAATCTGGCGGACTATGCCGGAATTTTCGGTTATTCTTATGAGGGATACAGACAAGTGGCTTTCAGAGTTATTAAAGAACCCGTTGATACTGCTAATTTTGAACGAGGCGGAAATCAACAACCAAGCATAGATTTACAAATTCTGAAAAGTTGGGGCTTGAAATAATGCGCACGGAATTGAAACTTCTGAATATGTTGAATAAAATATCCATTACATGTGTAGTGCTTTTGCTTGCCACGTCAGCCTTTGCACAGCCTGAATCAAAAACCTATAAGGATAAAGAATTCAACAGTAAGTACGAACTAAAATCGGGAATGCTGGATGGGCATTATGAATCCTTTTTTAAGAACGGAACTAAAAAATCAGAGGGGACATTTGCATACAACACCCGAATTGGAGAATGGAGCGTTTGGGATTCTACCGGAAAATTGAGAGTGAAATGTATTTATAGTAATCCTTTAGAATATAAGCAAATAGTACCTACAGTTTCATCAGATGGCCCAATTCCCTTACTTGACAAACCAGTTTATACACTACAACGTGACAACCTTGGCGAATGGAAATATTATTTTTTGCAGGAAAGAATGTGTACTTACCAGCAACGAAATTTCAAATGTTTTTATACAGGTACACCTCAATTATTATTCGATTGCAAAACACTTTTTAATATTCTTTATTCAAATGCCCGGAAAAAAAATATCTCACTTTATTTAAGTAAGAAAGGAGACGAAGATGATACCTATTCCATGCGGCTTAATTTGGCAACAAGCGATTCTTCGCTAATTGATAGCACCAAATTTAGCTTGGTTGGTTTCAGAATAAAATCAGATTTTATTTTTGATAACTCCCGTTTTGTTTCCGATGAACGGCCTCTTTTTGTAACACCTCTTGTTGTATATAAAACCAGCCCAAAGGATACTACAGACTTATTCAGCGTATATTTTCCCGATATTCGGAAATATTTGGCACAAGTAAAACTCACCCCTCAAGATATGCCTTCGTATCTCCAAAATTTGGACGATGTTTTTATTTTCGGTTGCTTTAGAGTTGATAGATGGAGAGTAAGCAATGTATATGACCGAGGGACCATAGTTACTTACGTTTCCACTGCAACCAATGCTGTTAATAAAGACCTTTTAAAGGAAGTGGAAAGCGAAAACGATTTGTGGTTACACTTTAATAAATAGCCGCTATCTTTGTAGCATAAACGCTTATGCCACGAATAGCAATACTTGATTTAGGTACCAATACATTCAACCTGCTTATTGCTGAAAAAGATGAGCAGGGTAAGGCTGTTTTCATTTATTCCAAAGAGTTGCCTGTAGAAATTGGCAAAGGAGGCATACACAAAAGGGAAATTACACCGGAAGCCACACACAGGGCTGTAAGGGCCTTGCATACGCACAGAAAAACCATGCACGAATATGGTGTTGATGAGTATTACGCGTTTGCAACTTCGGCTGTAAGGGATGCCGCAAATGGCAAAGATTTTACCCGCCGTATGCGTATTGAAACGGGAATTGAAATAAAAATTCTATCAGGCGATGAGGAAGCCGCTTGGATTTATGAAGGCGTGAAACAGGCTTCTGTATTGGGTAAGGAGCCTTCCCTGATTATGGACATTGGCGGAGGCAGCACCGAATTTATTATGGCCGACGAAAAAGAAATATTCTGGAAGAAAAGCTACCCGTTGGGAGTATCGAGGCTATATGAAATATTCCATCCGGCTGACCCAATAATTACAAAAAAAACAGAGGTAGAAAACCATATTTCTACCATGCTCCAGGATATGTTTGATGCTGCAAAAAGATATGACCCTGTTGAATTGATAGGCTCTTCAGGCTCATTTGATAGTTTTGCCGAAATGATAATCCATCGTACTTCCTCCTCTGAAAAAGCCATAAACGGATTTGAATACCCTATGCAGGAATTTGAAAAACTGTACAATGATATACTTATTTCCACTGTAGATGAACGCTTGAAAATACCCGGCCTTATTCAAATGCGGGCGCCTATGTTTGCTTATTCAGTAGTGCTGACGGATATTACACTCAAAACTCTTTCTATAAAAAAAATGAAACTTTCGCGCTATGCGATGAAAGAAGGAATTGCAAACAAGCTATTGGGCCGGGGGCCGGCTGGCATTTAAAATGAATACCTCCGCAAAAGACGAGAAACTATTCCTGGAACATTTCCACCGCAAACTTTATAAGTTCGGATGTGTTTTTAACTCCTATTTTCCGCAGCAAATTCTGCTTATGTGATTCTACCGTTCTTTTGCTGATGCTTAACTGGTCGGCTATTTCATCATTCGACCGTGCTTCGCCAATAAGTTTAAGCACTTCTACTTCACGGGTTGAAAGGTCATCGTATATTTTTGCTTTGGAGTTGTGCATCCTGCTGCGGAATGAGTCAGGATTATTATTCTCGAAGTTTAATAACTTAATGGCTACATCATTGGAGAAATAGTTGCTGCCATTCAATATAGTTTCAATGGCCCTTATAAGCTCTTCGGGCGTAACATTTTTCAATACAAATCCTTTCACACCGGTTTTTATCATCCGGTCGATATACATGTATTCGTTGTAATTGGAAAGTGCCAAAATTTTTGCCTCGGGATTTTTTTCCAAAATCAAGCGGGCAGCGTCAGCACCATCAATTCCGGGCAACTGGTAATCCATTATAATAATATCATATGGATTTTGCCCTGCAATTTCCACACCTTCTTCACCATCAACGGCTTCGTTAATAAAGAATTTAAATTTCGATTCCTGAAACTCCAGCATGGAACGAATACCATCGCGAACCATTTTATGGTCATCCACTATCAATATCCTTACGTTTCTGCTCATTTTGGCAAGTATGCTTTGTATGGAATCATTATTTCATACATGGTTCCTGTTCCAATAATACTGGAAATTTTAACGATACCTGCATACGATTCAATACGCGATTTTACATTTTTTAATCCCATGCCGCCAAATTCTTCCGATTTTCTCACATCAAACCCCTTTCCGGTATCTTTCAAAACTATAAATAATTTGCCTTCGGCAGGGTCGGAAACCATTTTGATACTTACCTTTTTGGCAAAACCATGCTTAATGGAGTTATTTATAAACTCCTGAACAATACGGAACAAGGTAACCTCCAGGTTTTTATCCAGCACCGGGAAATCAGGGGCCATATCGGTAATAAAATCAATGGTATTACTCAGCCTTATTTTGTTGCAAAGCTCATGAATGGCATGGCTGAGCCCAAATTTTTGTAATGTACCAGGCATTATATTGAAACAAATATTGGATAATTCGGCTATTACTTCGTTTAGGGCATTATCAGACTTGGTGAGCAACTCATCATATTTCTCAGGAGAAACTTTTCCTTTTATGCTTTTCAGCGTTCCGAGGAAGAACTTAATAGCTGATAATTGCTGGCCAAGACTGTCATGCAAATCCTTTACAATCCGTTTACGCTCCTTTTCCTGCGTATCTACAATGGTACGTACAAAAAGATTTTCAATTTCTTTTTGTTTGGTCATATTTTTAATGGTTCCCTGAAAGCCTTTGGTTTCGCCAAATTCATTTATAATTTTATTGGCCGATACGAGACAATCGATAATGTTATTCTCTTTGTCCCTTATTTTCAACTTGCAATCGGGCACTACCGCTTTATCATTAATTTGCTTGATAAAACTTTCGCGCTCATTGCCGTCATACACAAAGTCGAAAAAGCAATCTTTATTTATGGCATTATCCGAACACTTTAACAAATCGAATCCGGCCCTGTTCAAATCTATAAACTTTCCCTCGGCATCTGTAATGAAGAAGCAATCGGAAGAATCCTCGAATACTTTCCGGAATTTCTTTTCTGTTTCCTTGGATGAATTTTCATATTCTTTAATCTTCGACAAATCCCTTGCTATAATAAGGTATCCTATTCTAACCTGATGCTGATTGTATAAATAACTGCACGAAAGGCTCACCGGTATTGGCGTAAGTTCCAGCGAATGAAATACCACTTCAAGGTTATTAAGGAAGCTGTTTTTACTCAACATGCTTCTTATATATTCGAAAAGTTTGCTTTCGTCTCCCGCAATAAAATTGATAGAGGTTTCACGCAACTGGTTTTCGGAATACCTCAACTTATCGGTTACAGCCTTGTTAATGCTTGTAATGTCGCCCTTATTATCCAATACCAGCAACATATCGGAAACCGAATGAAAAATGTTGTTAAAATAATCGCGGGAAATAACGGAGGTTTTAAGCTCCTCCCCAAGCATATTTATATTGGTAATAAACGCATCTATTTCATCATATTTATCAGAAGGCTGAATGCTGTAATCAAAATCCCCTAACGAATAACGAATCAATAAATTATTTATCTCCTCTAACCTGGAATCCATTGTTTATTTGCTTAATAATACGCAAATATAGCATAAAATGACTACGATTTGGGTTTGTACTGTTCCAACCATTTTAATGCTTCCTGTTCATTTGTAAACAATTTAGCAGGGATTTGCGGTTGAGTAATTCTTAAAAAAAAGTTGCCAAAGAATTCAGTATATACGGAATTTACCAGTAGTGCTCCCGCCAAAACACCTTCAGAACCCTGTTTTGAAGAATAATCACGCGATTCTTTATCAAGAGACCTTAATCCTTCTCCCATAATTACTAAAGGATAGGGAACCCTGTCGGTATATTCCAGCCTTTTGTTAATAATATCCTTCGTTATATCCAACGTAATAACAGAGCCGGGGAGGTACGTAACATATAATATATCGTCTTTAATTTCAAGACTTACATATGGAGTAATTAGAGGAGCTTTATTCACTTATTATTAATCGGTTATAATTAATTAAACACCCTTTTATCTTATATAAAGCATTCGTCTAATCGGGAATTATACGTGAAACACTTACGTAAAGTTACGTAAAAATATAATGTACTGCGTAGAAACACGTAAGTAAATTACATAGATATTTTTTTATTTTTCCGTAAATGTACTGATGGCTTCCTTTTTTAGCCTCTGTACTTTTGCATTGTAAGAATGACTAACCTATTTTCAATTATTAAATCTCCACTGTTATGAAAGAAACAATATCTATGATTGACACCATTGATGAAATTGCCACCTACGGTGCAAAAAAAGGTGTATTCCATTTAAATACAGGTAATTTTAAAATAAATGGAAGTAAAATTTTCCTGAATGGTGAAATTAATAAAGAAGTAGTCAATTTTGGCTCGTGCAGCTATTTAGGGCTGGAGTTTGATGCCCGTTTAAAACAGTCTGCAAAAGATGCCATTGATTGCTATGGAACCCAATTTTCTACTTCACGTGCGTATATTTCAAACCGTTATTATAAAGAATTAGAAACATTATTAGGAAGATTGTTTGACGCCCATGCTGTAGTTACCCCAACTACTACCCTGGGCCATATCGGTGCCATCCCCTTGTTTATTGGAAGCAATGATGCCGTTATCCTCGACCACCAGGTTCATAATTCCGTGCAAACCGCGGTGAACCTGGTCAAGTCTAAGGGGGTGCATACTGAACTGGTTCGCCACAACCGTATGGACCTGCTGGAAGAAAGGATAAAAGTTTTGCGTCAAACCTATAAGAAAGTATGGTATATGGCCGATGGCATCTATTCCATGTTTGGTGATGCCACCCCAGTCGAAGAAATTTATCAACTGCTCGAAAAGTACCCTGAGTTTCACTTTTATGTGGATGATGCCCATGGAATGAGTTGCTTTGGTAAAAACGGCCGTGGTTACGTATTAGGCAAAAAAGCCATTCACGAACGAATGATTGTGGCTGTATCTTTTGCAAAAGGTTTTGCTACCGGCGGAGGAGCCATCGTATTTCCAACCGCAGAAATGGCACGCAGGTTCAGAACCTGTGGCGGCCCCATGATTTTCTCCGGGCCAATGCAACCATCGCAATTGGGTGCAGCTATTGCCTCGGCTAAAATTCACCTCTCAGAAGATATTACCGTATTCCAGCAACAATTGCATGCCAGCATACACTATGCCAATTCACTCATTAAAAAATATGAACTCCCGCTTATTGCTGAAACAGATTCTCCTGTATTCTTTATTGGTGTAAGTCTGCCAAAAATCGGGTATAAAATGATAAGCCGCATGATTAATGACGGCTTCTATCTAAACCTGGGTATTTTCTCTGCCGTTCCAATGAAAAACACGGGCGTCAGGTTTACCATTACCAGAAATCACAGTTTCAAAGAAATTGAGAAAATGATTCAGGCGCTTGCCAAAAACCTGAAAGAAGTTTTGGCCGAAGAAAGTTTCACCATGGAACAGATTTACAAGGCATTCAAAATGAACCCTGTAAAGACTGAAAAACAAGTAGAATTAGCTCCGGCTGAAATAACCGAAACCCACTTTGAAGTTATCCATGCCAAATCCATTTCTCAAGTCGACAGGCACCTTTGGGACCAACTATTGGGCGAACGCGGCTCATTCAATTGGGAAGGAATGAAATTTTTGGAAAATTCTTTTACCGGTAATGAAATTGAGGAAAACAACTGGACCTTTGATTATATCATTATTAAGGATGCTCTTAAAAACCCAATCCTTGCTACATTCCTAACCACTTCCTTATGGAAAGACGATATGTTGGCTCCGGATTATGTTTCCTCACAAATAGAATCACAGCGTAAAGCAGGCGACCCTTATTATTTAGTATCAAAGGTTCTTGCCACAGGTTCTACCGTTACAGGCGGAAACCATCTTTACCTCGACCGTTCATCGGCACTATGGAAAGATGCGCTGGATATTTTATTAAAGAAAATTACAGCACTTCAGGAAGAATACCACACCAGTTCGACCATGCTGAGGGACCTGCCACAGGGCGATGAACAAGTGGATGGCTTTATGATGGAAAACGGATACTTTAAAATTAACATGCCAAAGAGTCATACTGCGGAAATAGCCAACTGGACCACCCGCGATGAATTCATGAAAACCCTATCGAAAAGAATGCAAAAACATATCAGGCAAGACGTGCTTCACCATGAAGATAAATATGAATTAAGTGTTTGTAAAAACCCTACTCCCGAGGAAATACATTACTGGTATGAATTATATCTGAATGTGAAAAACAAGAGCTTGGAATTAAATACATTCACGCTTCCCTATAAAATGTTTGAAAACATGGCCCAAAACCCAAATTGGGAAGTGCTTACACTTACACTTAAACCTGAATATGATACCCGGGAAGAAAGAAAACCAATAGCTGTTATGATGAGTTTTCTTACCGAAAAAGCATACAACTATATGATGGTTGGTATCGATTACAACTTCCAGGAAGAATACAGGCCTTACAGGCAAGCAATGTTCCAAACATTAATGCGCGCCAAAGAAATAGGTAAGGAAGTTGTTTATCTTGGTTACTCCGCCTCTTTCGAAAAGAGAAAAGTAGGTGCAACTCTTGTTGATTCGGTTGGATACATGCAGGCTAAGGATAATTATTCGATGGAAGTTATAGAGTCGATGAGCGCGTTGCAGGAAAGACGATAATAAAATTTCAGGCAAGCGAAAGCCCACATGCGTAAAAGAAAAATAACGAAGCCCAAAAAGAAACTGAACATGCAACTGAAGATATTAATGCTGGAAGACTCCCGTCACGAAGCTGAGTTTATCGAAAAGGTACTCCGCAAGGAGAAGATAGACTTCATCAGCAAGCGCGTGGAATTTGCAGACAGTTACGTGAGCACGAAGGTTATTGATGGCGATGTTGTAAATGCGCAAAGTATTTTCAGGCAGGCTACAGAACGCAAAAAAGCAGAGAATACGCTGCTTCAGCATGAGGCGTATTACCGCGCACTTGTCGAACATGGAAGTTATCTTAAAACATTAATGTCGGCAGAAGGGGTATTGTCGTATGTAAGCCCATCTATTAATAAAATTTTAGGTTTTACTCAAGAAGAAATCATCGGTAAGTCATTATTTGAAATTATCCACAAGGAAGAATTACAGAGAATGGCCGAAATGATGAAGCAATTGATGAAAACGCCCGGCAAATCATTCTACCTGCAGTTAAGGATACGGCACAATAATGGAACCTACCGTTGGTGCGAGGGTACTATGACCAACCTATTAAACGATTCGCATGTAAACGCCCTTGTATTAAATCTGAGGGATATTTCGGAAAAAAATAAAACCGAAGACACCCTTCATGAAAGTGAACAGTTTCACCGGGTAATAACAAACATTTCCACCATTGGCATTGTTTGGGCCACCCCTGATAAAAAAGTAGCCAATGCCAATAACAGCATGTGCGAAATGCTGGGCTATACGATTGAAGAATTAAAGCAACTTTCGTTTACAGATATTACACACCCGGCCGACCTTGCAAGCGATGTTGCAGAAATGGATAAAATGCTTCGTTGCGAAATAGACGGATACCGTGTGGAGAAGCGCTATATCACAAAAGATAAAAGAGTGATATGGGTAAATTTAAATATTTCCTGCTCGCGCGATAAGCTGGGCAAAATTCAATATCTTATTGGAATTGCGGAAGATGTAACATCTAAGAAGCAGGCTGAAGAAGCCCTTCAGAAATCGGAAGCCAACCTACGCACTATACTCGATAATATTGAGATATCTTATGTTCTGCTGAATAAAGAACTGAATATTGTTTCATTCAATAACTATGCATCGAGCGAATATATGGAAGCGATTGGCAAACCGTTGAACGAAGGCGATTTCATCGGAGATTATATATTGGATAACCCGAAAGAAACCACCTTGGAAATATTTAATCGTGCCATTAAAGGTGAATATATTCAGTATGAAACCAGTTACATGCGAAAAGACGGCAGCATTTGCTGG
>CAIWVW010000012.1 GCA_903916255.1 uncultured Bacteroidota bacterium | reverse complement strand
TGCCCACATTGTCTCAACGGTTTCTTCTTCTAATGCGTCACTGTAGAAGCGAAATAATATTTTAGCGTAGTCATTTTGTTTTGTCATTTCCCTCTATTCTCTATCATCGCCACCGCATGTGCGCTCACGCCTTCCTGTCTTCCTATAAAGCCCATTTTTTCGTTGGTGGTGGCTTTAATGGAAATATCTTCAACGGGTATGTCCATTACGCCGGAAAGGGCTTTCCGCATGGCTTCTATATGTGGCGCAATTTTTGGTTTTTCGAGTATAACGGTAGTATCGATGTTGCCGATGGAGTAGTTTTTTTCTTTTAAAAGAGTTACTACTCTTTGCAATAATATTTTACTGTCTATATTTTTAAATTCAGTGGAAGTATCGGGGAAATGTTTGCCTATATCTCCCAATGCGGCTGCGCCAAGCAGGGCATCGCAAATGGCATGGATTAATACATCGGCATCGGAATGGCCCAAGGGGCCGAAAGAAGATGGTATTTCAATTCCGCCTAAAATAAAGGGCCTTCCTTCCTGCAGGGCATGAACGTCGAAGCCATATCCTATGCGGAATTTCAAAAGTTCAGCTGCTTTTAATTGGTGGTTTCAGGATTGGATTCTCCTTCGCCTTTCTTGTTCTTTTCAAACTTAAATCCGAGTGTTAAACGCAGGGTGTTCTGCAACGGATTTTGCTGTGTAATAGGAATCAGATAGGAAAGGTCTACATTCATTACCTTAAGCCTGAAACCTGCGCCGAAGGTAATGTATTGCCTTCCGCCTTTGGTAGGGTTTTCGTAAAAGAAACCGGTACGCGCCGCAAACTGGTTATCGTACCAGTATTCGAATCCGGTGGCATAGTTAATTTCATGGAACTCTTCCAATCCTCCGCCGGGTGCATCATAAAATGATTGTATCATTCCCTGCGGAACTGAAACGTTCGGGTTATCTCCCGCCGCAAGTTCCACATTTCCGCCCGGGCCTATGATAGGGCTTCCGGCAGAATCAGTTTTGTAAACCGGCGGGGTAGGCACTAATAATTTGGTAAGGTCGAGTACCCAGGTAATTTTATTGTATTCATCCAAGTTCATGGTAATACTTGGGCCTATGCGAAGCTGGGTAGGAATGAAATCGGCATTGCCGCTTTGGGTGTAAGCAATTTTCGGGCCCATGTTGGAGATACATATTCCGGCATTAACAATGGTTTTTTTGCCGCCCCATTGCAGGTCCTTTGATTTGTAATATGCGGAAATATCTACCCCCATCGAACGGCCGGGTTTGGTGTATTCACCACCTACATTAACGGCGCCTGTAAGGTTCGAATAAATATAACGGCCTGCCATACCAACGCCCCAGTTGTCGTTCAGCTTGAGTGCATAAGCTACATCCAGCGAATATTCAGATGGAGTGAAACTGCCTATACTGTTCCCGTTGGCATCCGTAAAGTCGATATTGCCCAGTGAAAAATAGCGCATGGCAACCCCCAGCGTTTGGTTGGCATTCATTTTTTTGTAAAAAGAAAGGTAGCCTAAATTAATATCAGGCACCAATTGTCTTAACCAAGGAGTATAGGAAACGGAAAAACCCATATCGCCATCGATAAATGCTAATTTGGATGGGTTATAACCGATAGAGTTGGCATCGGGTGCCGAGGCCACGCCTGCATCACCCATTCCTCCGGCGCGCGCATCGGGGCCGATAAGCAAAAAGGGTACCGCAGTAGTTACCACGTTTACGTTGTTGGCAAGGCTTTGCCCAAGAATATTGCTGCTTTGCGCAATAGAATGATTAGCGGCCAGTGGAATAGATACCAAAGTCGCCAGAATTTTACAGGAGTTGCTAAGTTTCATTTGCATTAATCTAAAATGGAGTAACGCTGCTAATCATCAAATAGTATTTAAAAATTAATAAAGAGGGGTGCAAAGATAGCAAACCTTACAATATGACAAGTTTTTGATAGGTGTCTGCTGTTGTTCCTGTACTGGTTCTTACTTTTATGTGGTAAATATATACCCCTCTGGCAATCTTATCTCCATAATCGTCTTTCCCGTCCCAATCAATGGGTTGTGAACGGAAACTGTCTGTTTTAACAGAGGTAAGAATGTTTCTTACCAGCTTGCCCGATACCGAGAAAATTTGAATTTGCACATCCATAACATCGCACACCTCATTTATTTCGAAATAAAACTGGGTATGGGTGGTAAAAGGGTCAGGGTAATTAAGCACATGCTGCAACTGCAGGCTCGATTGAGGCTCCACATTAAATTCGGTAGTGGAAATAGATGTATTGTCATACACGTTCCAAACCCGCAGCGATAAAGTATGCGTGCCGTTACTTAATCCGCTTAGCGGGAAGGTAATGGTTCCGCGCTGGTAGCTATTGAGCGAAGGCTGGTAATAACTGCTGATGTCGTAGGTGTTGGCTGTATTATTATCGAGCACAGCCGTAATATCATGCCCTATGGAAGTGCCGCTGGTATTTATGCCGTTACTGTCGGAAACAATGGCAAACAATGATGGATTTTGATTGGTCATGCCGCCATAAACAAAATTACTGTCGTTCATGTACAGCCTTACCTTTGGGCCAATGCCATTATTATGAGCCGTGGGCGAGGTTCCGCCTACAATAATTTTTTCATAATTGCCTGTGCCGTCAGTTATTCCGTTTTGCGCGTAGTAGCTTATTTTTCCGAAGCCATAGTAATATAAAATGTCTTTTGGCATAACAAAACTAAACGAGAATTTACCATTCGTAACCGAAACAAGGCCTCTGTAAAGTTCACTGTTTTGAATTCCGAAATTTTCGACAGGGCTGGTACCTCCACCCAAATTATCGAGGGTGGTATAGATAGTATATTTATCAAAAACGGTAGGGTTCAGCAAGCCGTTAAAAGAACTCAGTACATTTCCATGCGCGTCGCCCACATAACCCGAAATGGTAACTCTGGAAAGGGCTTTCAATGTGTCTTCAGGAGTAGAAGCAATGGTTTTTGCATTTATTGAGCTTGTATAGATATTATATTTTGGATAATTCAGCCTTACAGCAGGGTCGCCAAGCAAACCAAATGTCAGGTTATTCAGGTTGGAACCTCCGGTTAAGTTTTTGGCAGAGGTAAGCAGGTCGCCCATGCGCGGCAAACTTCCATCGGGCAATGGGGAATAAAGTACCGAAATAAAAGAATCATTAAGTTGCGCATTCTGTTCTGCAAAAACCTCCCGAGTGGCGCTCATCATGCCTATTACACCGCCGGTGGCAAGAGTTACGGTTAACTCTCCGCCCGAAACCTGCAAGGGGTTATCCCATTCGCCAAAGGCGCAGGAGCCATTAAAAAAGAGTGGCAGGGCATTAATATTGGTCCAGGAATAAATATCGGAAAAGTCGAGCACCCGTTCAAGCCCCAGGCCTGTCGGGCCTCCGTGGCCTTCGTAGTTAAAGAGAAGCAACCCCTGGTTCATTTGGGCATCGATGGCTGTATTTACGGCAGGATAGCGGGCACCGCCGGGAGTTTGTATAAGCGGGTAAGCATCAAAGTATATTTTATTCACATTCAGGTTTCGGTAGTTCGAATCGACAAGGGCAGCCATAGGTTCCGTATAATTCTGAAACATATCGTCGTTCCCATCATGCGCTATAAAACAAATATTGTTCCGCCAGTTGGCAAGGTTATATTGGGTTTGCGTATTGCAACAGTTATTGGTTGCATTTACGGGTTGCCCGGTAGGGGTTTCATAGCTTATAATTTTATTTACGCAGGCCTGGGCTTCGGTTACATTATCGGCGGGTAGCCTTCCTACAGCCACATCAAGCGTATATGCTCCTCCTTCGGGTGTAGTTGTAACAGTACTGTCGAGCAACACAAAGTAGTCATCCGAAACATATGTTCCTCCGGCCGGGGTGAATGATTCATCCGATTCGTAAGCCACTAAATAATTGTTATTACCCGAAATTCTGTGCTTGGGGTCAAATGAACCATCGCCAAAAAGCAATAAATACTTTGGGGAGTTTTTATAACTGTTTCCGGCACGGTTATAAAACATCATGGTAAAATCGCGTATGGCGGTAGGGTCCTGCTTGCCTGAAGAAAATTCATTATATACCTCGTCGGTGGTTGCCACTTCCACGCGCAGGCTGTCATGCTCGCGGTGAAATTTGGCTAATTCATTGGCCTGTGAAAGATACAGCGGATGGGTTACAATTATTAAATCGGTAAGCGAATCAGCATGCAGGTTTTGGTTGGGAACTATTCCGCAGTTGGCTACATTGCTGTCGATATTTTTACCGGAAGCCGAAAAGGCAATAAATTGCCTAAGGCTGCCGGTAGAAAGTTCGAATTGGTAATTACCTCCGCTGGTAGACTGAAATGGAACACTGTCAATACTTTGCGGGTTAGTAATATCCCAAACCCTGATGGGATTAATGGCAGCAACATTGAATTGAGAAACATTTCCGGTGCCTACCGATTTCGTATCCCTGAATTCCATTTGGGTTTGGCCGCCCATAGTTAATTGCCTGCGGGCATTGGCTTCTACAAAATATAACCACCCCACGGCAGCGGGGTCCAACTTAGTAATATATACGGAAACCAGCGAACTGGAAGGGGTGTAGGTATAATTTCGGTAGCCGAGCGAAGCATAGGCGTCCGTATAAATGCAATCCACATTTATCATACTGTCGCGAACAAGGCCGGCAGGGGTAGGGCCTACGTAATAGTAGTTGTAATCTGTTGGGACCGATTCACACTTGCGCGATGCTATGGCTGTATTAACATATACGGTTGATGTAGTTATAATATTGGGAAAATTGAACGAGATAGTATATTCGGTAGTGGTTTCAAAAAACTCGCCAAACCATTTATTTCCCGATTGGATTAAATTGGTTCCGTCCAGTTCATGATAGGCATAATCATCAAAAGTGGTAACCGTATTGGTTGGGGTTGAATTAAGGGTTGTATCTGCGCCTATTCTTTTTCCCGGCCCTAAGTCCACATTCACAAAATAGTAAGTGGTATCGGTATATAAATTTACCGTGTGATGGAAATGCTGGTCGGTTTTATTATAGGTCCAAACATTCGGACTTTGGCCATAAAAAAGAACATAATCTTTTGATTTAAAAACGGAATCAGATTGGCCATATACATAAATAGCATTTTCAAGCAAATCATCGGGCCTGTAAACGGCATTTGAAACCGGCAACATAGCACCGCCGTTTCCATATATGCGGATGTTGGCCGGAACCAGCGTAGACATATTGATTCCCAATTTTTTAAGGAATGAATAAGTGAGTTTATAAACCCCGTCGGAAGTAACGCCTATTTTGTACCAGGTTCCGGTGCTTAAAACGGATTTTGATGCGAATGTAATAGGAGAGCGTTTGGTTCTGAAATCTTCGTGGTTTTGATGTATATCCAACGAAAAAGAAACCAGCTTTTCATAGGCTCCCGTTCCCGGGTTTTTCCGGATGGGTATAAATTGAATATTGGCATAAAATTCCCGGCGTTCGGTCACCACTTTTAGTTGGGGTTCTACACTTGTTGGAATAAAACTTTCATCGGGAGCCATTACTTTCAGTTCGGCTTCAGTAAGCGGCTCATATTTAGCATTTGCAAGGGTAACTGTGGCTGCATTTGAATTGCCGCTGAGTTTGTAATGGTTAAAATATTGTGGCAAATAATGATTGGCGCGGGTATATAGTGCCCCCTGCATATTAAGGAACGTTTTATCCGTATTTTCTTCGCTTAAATTATCGGTAATAGGTTTACCCCAAACCAAATTAATTTGCCCTTTTACGGTAGCTACAGGTTTTGGAGCCCCGGCGGCAACGCCGACAGGAGCCTTAACAGGTTCCTCTGCCTTGGAAGTAGCTGGTTGACTGGATTTTACCGAATTTTGTTTAGGGCTTACCTGAGCCCATGCAGTAACGGAAAACGATAGAAGAAACAGGAATGAAACGGGGCGTGGAAATTGCATGTTTAAAAAAAATGGTTCGGTATTCCTGTTGCAAAGTTAGTGTAATTTTTTGGTTGTTAAAGCAGTTGTGAGCTAAGAAACTATAAACGATAAAATTTATTGCGTGGATTCAAAAATACCTGATTTTGTAACCTAACGTATGTTTTTTTCGTACATTTGTTCCCTAATGTCTGTTTCTACAATGAAAAATATACTACTAATTACTTCACTTACACTGGTGATGACAGGAGGGTTTATATATGATTCAACAGCCCAGGATGCGCAATTCACGCAGTTCTATGCAAATCCGTTGTATCTGAATCCGGCATTTGCAGGCAGCGAAAGGTGTCCGCGTATTTGTATCAACTTTCGTGATGAGTGGCCGGCCATTCCAGGAAACTTTGTTACCTATAGCGCTTCGTTCGACCGTTATGTAGATGCATTGGCAGGTGGTATCGGCCTTTTAGTAGAACAGGACAAAGCAGGTTCGGGTGTAGTTACTACCAACAATATCAGCGCTATATACGCATACCAGTTAAATGTCAGCCGTAGTTTTGCCATAAATGCTGGTTTTCAAGCTACTTACCACCAAAAAATTATCGACCCAAGCAAGCTTACCTTTGGCGATATGATTGACCCTGTAAGCGGGTTTGTTTATACAACCGGAGAAACATTATTAAGAACCAATGTAAGTTCACCCGATTTTTCAGCCGGTATTTTAGGCTATGGAAAAGAAGTGTTTTTCGGCGCTTCATTCGACCACCTAACTCAGCCTGATGAATCATTTGTGCAGGGAGCCAGCCCGTTGCCACTGAAATATACCGCCCATGCGGGAGCTATGATACCTATTAATACCCATTCTACATTAACAGAAGACCAGTTTACCTTATCGCCTAACATACTTTTCCAAAAGCAAGGTAACTTCCAGCAACTCGACCTTGGCTTCTATGCTATTAAAGGAGCGGTAGTAGGCGGGTTCTGGTATAGGAACCAGGATGCTATTATATTGTTAATCGGTATCGATAAGAAGAATATTAAATTCGGTTACAGCTACGACGTAACCATATCGAAACTAACCTTGGCCACAGGCGGTTCACATGAATTGTCATTAATATTTCAATTCCAATGCCGTGGAAAAAGACATACGTATAGAGTTGTTAACTGTCCTTCCTTCTAATTTTTTTACTTAACCAATAGAAAATCATGAATAAAAGCGTAAAAGTTCTAGGAATTGCCGGATTATTTATCCTTGGTGCCTGTGGCCACGAAAGGTCGCCTGTAACAGGATGGAATTATAACGATTCCAACAATGGCGGTTTTGAAGTAAACCCTTACGAAGAACAAGAAACAGGCCCGGGGCTTGTTTTTATTGAAGGCGGTACCTTTACCATGGGGCGTGTTCAGGATGACGTTATGTCGGACTGGAACAACGTGCCAAGGCGTGTAACGGTTTCTTCTTTCTACATGGATGAAACCGAAGTAACCAATACCGATTACAGGGAATATCTGTACTGGACCAACCGTGTATTTGGCCCTAACTATCCACAAGTATATATTAAGGCATTGCCCGATACACTTGTATGGAGAAATAAGCTCGCATTTATGGAAGATATGGTGAAATATTATTTCCGCCATCCATCTTACCAGAATTATCCTGTTGTAGGTGTTGATTGGCTGCAGGCAAGCGATTATTGCAAATGGCGCACCGACCGTGTGAATGAATATATCCTTGTTCGTGAAGGCGTTATCGACTGGAGCCCTTCTCCATCCGATGCCGACTATTTTAATACAGAAGAATACCTTTCGGGAAAATGGGCCGGAAAAGTGAAGGTTCCGCTTCCTGATTATAACCCTTCTAACGGAAGCAACGGGAACAATGCCGGAAGAAACGTAAAGATTGAAGACGGTATATTTTTACCTGACTACCGCCTTCCTACCGAAGCAGAATGGGAATTCGCAGCCTTGGGTTTAATTGGAAATACCCAGTTTGAACTTATCTCTCAACGCCGTATTTATCCATGGAACGGACACGCAACCCGTAATCCGGATGAAAAATACATTGGTCAGGAATTGGCTAACTTCCAGAAATCAGCCGGTGACTATATGGGTGTTGCAGGCGACTTGAACGATGCAGCCGATATTACTTCACCCGTATTCTCATACTGGCCAAATGATTATGGCCTTTATGGAATGGCTGGTAACGTGAGCGAATGGGTTATGGACGTGTACAGGCCAATGATGCCTTACGATGGAGCCGATTTGAAACCATTCCGTGGAAACCAGTTCAGCACACAGGTGAAAGACCAGGATGGTATTGTAATTCAAGACTCCGTGCAATATGATGCCGATAGCGACATTGTTAGCATACCCGGAGAAGTGAAATACCGTGCAGTAGATAACCAACATAAAGAAGATAACCTTGCCTTCCGAAGAAATTACCATGAATCCGATGAAAGAGATTTCTTGGATGGCGACCCTAACTCCAGTTTATATTTTGTAGAAGGAGAAGGTGCAAGACAAGCTCACGGTAAAAAATTGATGTATGAAACCGGAAGTACTACTCTTATCAGTGATGAAGCAAGGGTTTACAAAGGCGGTTCATGGAAAGACCGTGCTTTCTGGATGAGTCCCGGTACACGCAGGTTTTTGGATGAGCATCAGGCAACCGATTATATCGGATTCCGCTGCGCCATGTCAAGGCTTGGAAATCCTATCGGGGTTGCTAAACCGGGCGGACGATACTAACATAAGCTAAGAGTTAAGAACTAAGAGCTAAGAGTAAGTGATAATTTCCCTCACTCTTAGCTCTTAACTTTTATGGAAATGCTCGACAAAATAAAATCCCTCGCTTCAACTAATTTTGAAACCGTATTAGGTTACAGAAGGCATATTCATGCTAACCCGGAATTATCATATAAAGAAAACAATACCGCTGACTTTATAGCCTCTGTTCTCGATAATTTTGGCATATCCTATGCCCGCATGGCTAACACGGGCGTAATAGCTGTTTTAAATGGCAAAAATGCAGGTAAAACAATCGCACTGCGTGCAGATATCGATGCCTTACCTATCGAAGAAAAAAATGATATCCCCTACAAATCGAAAAATATTGGAGTAATGCATGCCTGCGGACATGACGTACATACTTCATCGTTGCTCGGGGCTGCCAAAATTCTGAAAGAACTTTCTAATGAATGGAACGGAACCATTAAACTCATATTCCAACCGGGTGAAGAGAAATTGCCCGGTGGTGCATCCATTCTAATTAAAGAAGGCGTGTTGGAAAACCCCGCACCCGAATCTATTATTGCGCAACATGTGTTTCCATCGATGGAAACAGGAAAGGCTGGTTTTGCAAGCGGAAGCTATATGGCAGCCTGCGATGAAATATATTTAACCGTTAAAGGCAAGGGTGGACATGCGGCATTAAGTGGACAGTTGTCAGTGGATAGTGGTCAGACTATAATCAGCCCTTTACTTATTACGGCAGAGATATTATTAGAATTGGATAAGGCTTTCATGCGCAAAGTGACCACTGACCAAATGCCACTGACTACTTCTCCTGTTGTTCTCGCATTCGGCAAAATGACTGCCAATGGAGCCACCAATGTTATTCCCAATGAGGTGAAGCTGGAAGGCACCTACCGCACTATGGATGAAAACAGCCGTGATGAGGCCCATAAAACCATAACGGATATTGTTGCAACCATTGCTAAAAAATGGGGAGGAGATTATGAATTGAAAATAGATAAGGGCTATCCTGTGCTTGTCAATAACGAAGAGCTTACCGTTAAAATAAAAGCCGCTGCCGAAGAATATTTGGGCAAAGAAAATGTGGTGGCTCTGGAACCAAGAATGACATCGGAAGATTTTGCCTTTTACTCCCATTTGAAACCATGCTGTTTCTATAGGCTTGGCACAGGCAATATTGCCAAAGGAATTACTTCGGGATTACATACGCCCACCTTTAACGTAGATGAAAAATCACTGGAAATAGGTATGGGATTAATGGCATGGCTGGCGGTATGTGAACTGAAGTAACAGTATTTATTCAATAAGTTCTTTTCAACACTAATAAGATGCACTCAGATATAAGTCCAAATATACCGACAGTTTATCAATTTGCTTGGGTATCTCTCATTCCACAATTTGCTGTAATAGGAATTTTTAGCATTATAGCCCACTACCTTGGTTTAAATACTTATTTAACTTTTTCCGGTGAACTTGAATTCGTTGCAAATATTATGTGGGGTGCTATCGGATTTACGATACTCTCGATTACTATCAGGGCATTCTTGGTAAAGTTCCACAGAAAAGGTTTTTCATTATTAAAACGCGGTGAGTATTTAAGCGCAATCCCATTTTTTATGAGAAGCTATAAACTATTTTCAAAATATAAATGGCTTGATAAATATCGGTATTTCCTTATTAGTTCTTCAAAAATGGCATATAGGGAAATGGACTTGAATAATATAGCTTTCTGTTACGGACAAGTTGGGGATAAGGAAATGGCAATAAAATACTATGAACTATTACTAGATGAATTTCCTACAAATGGTTTAGCGGCAGTAGCTTTAAAGTTTGCTGCAACCATAGAAGATAAAAATTAAGGTTGGAATAATCTTATTAGTTACTCGCCAATTTTATCTTCGTTCCCGGAGATAACTTAGCGCTTGCAGCTATGTGGTTCAGCTTTTTCAGTGTAGCAATTGGAATACCGGTGCTTTGTGAAATATGATAAAGGGTATCTCCATTCTGAACGATGTACACATCTTTCTTGGCTCCTGCTTTTCCTTTCTTGCCGCTGCCTGCAATGTCTTTCGCGCCACGGCGGTTTACATATACCATTAAATGCTGCCCCGGATGAATATCTGCGCTGGCTAGTCCGTTCCATTCTTTCAGTTCGCGAACGGTGCAATGGTAGCGGTTAGCAACTGTGCTTAAATGTTCTCCCCTTCTTACACGGTGATATTCCACGTCGGGCATGTTATGTTGGAGGGCCAGCATTTGTTGGCTTGTTAAGGTGTCTTTCTTTATAAGGTTATAAATTGTGTTTTCGTTGGTTACAAATGCGCCCACTTTTGAAATAGGCAAACAAACGGTATAGCATCCATCGCTTGAGTAGGGGATTACACCCAGTTTGTAGCAAGGATTCAGGTATGCAATTTCATCATACGGCACATGCAGGTAACTTGAAATTTGTGCAAATGACAATTGCGCGTGAACGCAAACGGTATCAATATCGAAGAAAGTAGCGTTAGGTATTCCCGGATAAATGTTGTGCGATGTGGCATAGTTCATTACATAGTTTACGGCAATAAATGCCGGAACATAGCCTTGTGTTTCCTTTGGCAAGTATGGGCGTATTTCCCAAAAATTAGTTTTTCCACCCGAACGGCGAATGGCTTTACTCACCTCTACCGGGCCACAATTATAGGCAGCTAACGCAAGTTGCCAGTCATTAAACATATCGTGGAGGAACTTAAGATATTCACATGCTGCTATAGTTGATTTTACAGGGTCGTTGCGTTCATCAACATAAGAGGTAACCTGTAGGTTATAAAGCTTACCTGTAGTGTACATAAATTGCCATAACCCGCGTGCTCCGCACCTGGAGCATGCTGTAGGGTTCATTGCTGATTCCACAACGGCAAGATATTTCAGTTCCAATGGCATTTTATAACGGTCCAGTATTTGTTCCATCATCGGGAAATAGAGCTTGGAAAGCGCCAGCACACGGGAGGTGAGGTTCCTTTTACGCACCGCATACATTTCGATATATTGCTTTACAACGTCATTATATACCAAGTCGAAAGGGGAGTTGGCATCCAGTTTTTCCATACGGTCTTCAAACTCTTTATCGCTATACCATGGGATAGAATCCGATTTGAAATGATAAACCGGAGATTTTACGAAATCAAATCCTTTTTCAAAAAAATTGAGATGCGAAAGACTGTCGAGATTGGCGGCAATCGGGTCATCGGCAAAAAGCGAGGAATCCTTTTTTGCCAATGTGTCATGCGGCATGGCCACAGCCTGCCCGGCCATCAGCACAGCAATGAAAAATAATATACTATTTAGTTTCTTGCGAAGCATCTATTAATATACGTGAAAAAAATGGTTATGTTTCGGAGAATGCAATTTTACAAATAAATAATTGCATTACAAAACATTTCAGGTAAATATATTCACCAGCGATTGTTCATGAGTAGCTCTGAAAAGGCCAATAATGTTAATTCGTCATATTTTTTTGCCATTAACTGTATCCCAAACGGCAATCCGTTGGAGTGTTTTCCCAAGGGCAGTGAAATAGCAGGCAAGCCTGTTATTGGAGCCTGCACGGTGAATATATCTTCCAAATACATTTTAATCGGGTCCAAATCATTTTGCCCGAATTTAAAAGCAGTTCCCGGTGTTGTCGGTAGTAATATCAAATCGTAATTTTCAAATATCTCGTTCGTTTTTTCTACAAATATCCTCCGCACTTTTTGTCCCCGCGCATAGTAGGCATCATAATATCCGGTGCTTAAAACAAATGTCCCGAGCATAATGCGTCGCTTCACTTCTTTGCCAAACCCTTCCGAGCGCGATTTTTTATAAACCATATCAGGGTCCTTTGCATCTTTGGAACGATGCCCGTAATTTATACCGCTGTAGCGGGAAAGGTTGGAAGATGCTTCCGCTGTGGTCAATACATAATAGGTAGGCACGGCGTAATCGATAAACGGAAAAGAAACAGGCTCCACTACATGCCCTTTCGTTTTCAGCGACGCAATGGTTTTCTCCAGATGGGCTTTTATTTCCGGGTCGAGGCCTTCATGTTCCAAACACTCGCTGATGTATGCAACACGCAGTTTTCCGGTTTCCGCTTTTTTGTATTCTTCGTAGTAATTCGGCGATTCTTTTTGCAAAAGTGTGCTGTCATATTCATCTTTGCCCGTCATTATTTCCAACAGCAGAGCCATGTCTTCAATGTTATTGGTAAGCGGGCCTATCTGGTCGAAGGTAGAAGCATATGCCAGCAATCCGTAACGGGATATTCTGCCATAACTTGGTTTCATACCAACCACTCCGCAAAAGGAAGCAGGCTGACGAATCGAGCCACCCGTATCGCTTCCCAAAGCCGCTGTGCAAAGTCCGGCAGCAACTGCCGTTGCCGAGCCTCCTGATGAACCGCCCGGTACACGGCTGTTATCATGCGGGTTTAAAACTTTTCCATACGCTGATTTTTCATTGGAACTGCCCATTGCAAATTCATCGCAATTGCAGCGGCCTATAATAATGGCATCTTCCGCTAAAAGCCTTTCTAATACAGTGGAGTGATAGAGTGATACAAAGCCTTCCAGTATTTTGGAGGAGGCGGAAACCCGATGGCCTTTATAGCAAATATTATCTTTTATGGCAATAACCATTCCGGCCAACCTTCCAGCTTTTCCCTTTCTTATTTTATCATCTATTTCTTCTGCGCGCAACAATGCCTCGTCTCCAAATACCTCTAAAAATGCATTCAGGTGTTTATTTTCTTCAATGCGTTTTAAGTACGTTTTAACAAGCGCTTGGCAATCTAGCTTACCTGCACTAATTTCCGTTTTTATTTCGCTAAATGTCTTATTCGAGTTCATAAAGTTTGTAAAGTTCTTAAAGTTAATAAAGTTGAAAGCCAACGTATTTTTACGTAACGAACCTTCACCCTAATGAACTTTATAACTGTTTTATTTTATCTATTTCTTTCGCCAGTTTGTGGTCTTTTTCTGTAACAATATCACCTGCATCGTGCGTGTAGAGCCATATTTCAAGTTCGTTATAGGTGTTTTTCCATTCCGGGTGATGGTCCATTTTTTCGGCAATCAGCGCAACCTGCGCCATAAATGCAAATGCTTCCCGGAAATTACCAAACTTAAATTTCTTGTTGAGTTTATTATTTTTTTCTTCCCACATAATCGTTCAGTTAAAAGTTCATAAAGTTATCAAGGAGCGAGCCTTTCAATTTTCCACTTGCCATTTTCAAAGGTATATAGAATTCGGTCGTGCAGCCTGCTTGAGCGGCCCTGCCAGAATTCTATTCTGTGCGGAACAATACAAAATCCGCCCCAAAACGGTGGACGAGCGATTTCTTTATCCGCATGTTCTTTTATAAAATCTTGGTGTTTTTTCGCCAGTTCATCCCTTCCGGAAATCACTTTGCTTTGCGGGGAAACCCATGCTCCTGCCTTACTTCCTTCAGGACGTATATTAAAATATTCATCCGAATCTTCAGCGCTTACTTTTTGCACGTTGCCTTCCACACGCACTTGTTTTTCTATAGAAGGCCAAAAGAAAGTCATAGCGGCAAAAGGATTTTCCGTTAATTCTTTTCCTTTGCGGCTATCATAATTGGTGTAAAACACAAATCCGCCATGTTCTATTCCTTTCAGCAATACCACCCTTGCAGACGGCTTGGCATCTTTAGCAGCAGTTGAAAGCAGGAAAGCATTTGCTTCTTTTGGATAATATTTCATTGCCTCGGCAAACCATTTTTCAAATTGAACGAAAGGGTCAACAGCAACTTCCGATTCATTCAAAGGGTGGTCCTCCGAACTATATTTTAATCCTAGTATTTCCTCGTTCAAATTGCTCATAGCTCAATAGTAATGGATGCAAAAGTAAGAAAGAATAGCATGATGAGTTATACTCATAACTATTCTTTTCGCCCAATTTTTATGGTAATATCCCAGGTTATTTCTTTGGGTTGGCTTACATCACCCCAGGCATTTTCCAGTTCTTTTTTAATGAGGTCGATTGGGTCCTTGCCCGTAGCTTTAATATAGCGCTGGCTGCTCGACCAGCTTCGTAAGTAGCGAAATAAAAAATCTATAGTGCCATTTACCGAAGTTTTAAATAAAGGCGACTCAATAGGTTGGAACGGGAATGGAATAGTCCTGTAGCGATTTTGCACATAAACCGATTCGGCGGGCCAATAAGCCCGTAAAATTTCTCTGGATAAACGATATACTATGGAATCGATGGCATCGGTAATCTGGCTGTCGTAATAGGTCCATCCGGCTATAATTCCTCCGGGTTTCAGTACTCTTTTCACTTCGATATAAAACTTGTCGAAGTCCATCCAGTGAAGGGCTGCCGCAATGGTAACCAAATCTACGGTGCCGGTATCTATTCCACTGTTATCTGCCAATGCAACCGCATAGCGGATTTTTTCATGCGGCGCGGCATTTTTAATTTGCTGTTCGCTGGCATCGGTGGCAATTATTTGTTTGAAGTAGTTGGTTAGTGACAGGGCTGCCTGTCCATTGCCTGTTGCACAATCCCAAGCTACATTATTTGCAGGGCATAGGGATGCCAAATACTTAAAAAGCTCATCCGGATAGGTGGGGCGAGATTGGGCATAGGAGTCCGCTTCATCCGAAAAATAGTCTTTGAAATCCATATTGCTTGTCCTTCTGTGCAAGGTAAGCAAATTTAAGGAACCATGGAAAGGGATATATTTAAAAACCCTTAATTCATTCTGCGTAAGCAAGTAAATTAAGGGTTTGAAAAGAGAAACAGTAAGGTATTCCTACTTCTTGTCGTAGTTGAAAGCAGTTCCACCCATATTAAGTGAAAGCTGGCCTGTAGATTTGTTGAAGCCAAACTTAACGGTTCCACCGCCTACGGTTACTTTCAGGGTATCTCCTGCAGCAGTACCTGCCATTTTCATGGCTCCATGGGTAAGGCTGTAATTTTCCCCGTCTTTTGCTACGCTGAATGTATCGGCTTTGCCGTTGTAGTTGCCAATCCACCTGCCAACAAACTTGTCGCCGCCGCCATTACAGGCAAAAAATAATGTTGCAATTGCTCCCAGAGCCAAAAAATGTTTTTTCATGTTTGAATGATTTAATTATGCGGCAAAAGTAACATTTACCCATAACTTAGCTAATATATTATTTCTTCTCTTCCATATCTCATGCTAACCCTTACATTTGCCTTATATTTATACCCCCGTTTTGCAAATTACAGCTACTCAATCCGAACTTGAAACGCTTCTTGCCGCATATCGCAGAGATGGCAAGAGTATTGGCTTTGTGCCCACTATGGGTGCATTGCATAAGGGGCATATATCCCTTATCACGCTATCTATAAACGAAAACGATGTTACGGTTTGCAGCATATTTGTAAACCCTACCCAGTTTAATGACCCTGCCGATTTAAAACGTTATCCGCGACCGGTTGAGAGTGACCGTGAAATGCTTGAAAATGCAGGATGCGATATACTTTTTATGCCTTCGGTAGAAGAAATGTATCCCAATGAAGATTATTCTCTGCTGAATGAAGATTTCGGCAATCTCGATAAGGTAATGGAAGGCAAATCGCGCCCGGGGCATTTTGCCGGAATGATTACAATTGTGAACAAACTTTTCACTGCTGTTAAGCCGCACAAGGCGTACTTCGGCAATAAGGATTTTCAACAATTAACCATTGTAAAATATTTTGTAAAGAAACATCGGCTGCCTATCCTAATCAGGGAATGCCCCATTAGCCGCGATATAGACGAATTGGCAATGAGTTCCCGCAACCGCCTGTTATCTGTAGAAGAACGGAAAGCTGCAAGGCTGATTCCTTCCACACTTTTCAACGTAAAGGAAATGTGGGGCAGGAAAACTATAGCAGAACTAAAGGCTTTTGTCGAATCGGAATTTGCCAACGAACCTGTTTTGAAACTAGACTATTTTGAGATTGTTCATTTTGAGACACTGATGTCCTTAATGGAACCGATATCTCCCGAAACCCCTATAATTGCCTGCATTGCCACCTTTGCAGGCAAAATAAGGCTGATAGATAATATACGGCTTCAATAGCTTTTATACTCACCCCTTCGCCCCTCTCTAAAATAGAGAGGGGTGCAATAAAAATTGCCGGAAAAGTTTGTTTATACCTTATATTATTGCACTTGTCCTCTCTCTATCAGATAGAGAGGGGGTTGGGGGTGAGTACATACCTGATTTAAAGGAAAATCCTAACTCATTCGGTCACATTGTGAATAACATTCCGTAAAATAATTTTTAAAACATGTTTGTATTGTCTGAAAATTTTACTTTTGCGGAAATTTTAAAAAAAGTAAACCCATGTACTGGACATTAGAACTCGCATCATATTTGGAAGACGCACCATGGCCAGCCACCAAAAGTGAACTTATAGACTACGCCATTCGCTCCGGAGCTCCTATCGAAGTTGTAGAAAACTTGCAGGAGATGGAAGACGAAGAAGAAATATATGAGAACATTGAAGAAATTTGGCCCGATTACCCTACCAAAGAAGACTTTCTTTTTAACGAAGACGAATATTAAAGAAGTATAAAGTTGAAAGTTTGTAAAGTTGAAAGTGAAACTCCTGTCACTACTTTATAACTTTTAAACTTTTTACTTTTTACTGATTATGACCTCCGACATATTGCTTTCGTTTGAGCAAAGTGAGAAAATCAATTTCTTACGAAAAACGCTCAAAGAAAGCCCCGCTTGTTGTATTAATCCTGAAAAGCTTTCAGGGAGTGCCCTTGCATTTATTGCTTCAAGCACCATCTCCTCCCTAAATGGGAACCATTTATTTATCCTGCCTGAAACGGAGGAATCCATTTATTTTTGCAATGACCTTGAAAACCTGCTTCCCGGCAGGGATATATTATACTATCCTGCTATTACTCCCGCTGAACGGGCTAAAGATGCAGGAAGGGCAGGCTTACTCAAGAAGACCGAAATCCTCAATATCATTCGGAAAGCAAAAGGACAGATTATTGTCGCATCCGCTGCTGCTTTATGTGAAAAAGTAGCAGACAGCAAAGCCATTGAAGAAAATACATTTGTAATTGATAAAGGTGCGGCCCTATCCATGGATTTTGTGGTGGAACTGCTAACACAATATAATTTCCTGCGTACCGATTTCGTAACCGACCCCGGACAATATTCCAGACGGGGCGGTATTCTGGATGTGTTTTCTTTTTCAAATGAACATCCATTTAGATTGGAGTTTTACGGAGATGAAGTGGAATCCATCCGCTTGTTTGACGCATCTACACAGCTTTCGCTTCGCGATTTGAAGAAGATTGAAATCACACCCAATCTTCGGGATGAATTAAACACCAAATCGAGCCAGAGTTTTTTGGAATATCTGAAAGAAAGCGACCAAACCTATCTTTGGATTAAAGATTATCCTATCGCCCTAAATGCATTGGAGCAAGCCTACGAAGAGCAATTGGAAGATGCACCCGCAAGTGCAAATCAGTTATTCTCATCTGCTGCGTTTGATGAGCAGTGCAAAAACTTTTCAAGGGTTGTTTGGGGAATAGCGCCTTCTTCGGTTACCCATAATTTTACTTTTCAGTGTTCTCCTCAAAAATCATTTGGTAAAAATTTCAACTTGTTTTTTGATGAAATTCTGGAGAACGTAAAGAAGGGATACCGCAATTATATTTTCACCGATACCGAGCAACAGATGCAGCGTTTGAAAGAAATATTTTCAGATGCACAACTTCGTTCCGAATATGATTTCGATTTGGAAAAAGTTCTTATCCCAGTCTTTTTACCCATTTACCAAGGGTTTGCAAGCCATGAATTAAAACTGGCAATTTATACAGATCATGAAATATTCGGGCGTTATCACCGCTTCCGTTTAAAAGATACTTTTTATAAATCAAAGGAAGCCCTTACGCTGAAAGAGTTGCAGGACCTGAAGCCGGGGGATTTTGTAACCCACATTGACCACGGCGTGGGCCGCTTTGCCGGACTCGATAAGGTAGAGGCCAATGGTAATATACAGGAGGTTGTACGGATAATTTATAAAGACAATGACCTGCTTTTAGTCAGCATACATTCGCTGCACCGCATAAGCCGATACTCGAGTAAGGAAGGCCATCAGCCGACATTGGATAAATTAGGCTCGGCGCAATGGAAAGCCTTAAAACAAAAGACAAAACGCAGGATAAAAGAATTGGCTTTTGATTTGGTGAAAATTTATGCCGAACGTAAATCCCGCGAGGGCTTTGCCTTTCACCCGGATACCTATCTGCAAAATGAACTGGAAGCATCTTTCATTTATGAGGATACACCTGACCAGGAAAAAGCAACCAAGGATGTAAAAAAGGATATGGAATCACCGCACCCTATGGACAGGCTCGTATGTGGCGATGTGGGATTTGGTAAAACGGAAATAGCCATACGTGCGGCTTTCAAAGCGGTGAGCGACAGCAAGCAAGTTGCCGTTTTGGTGCCGACAACTATTTTGGCGTTGCAGCACTACAAAACATTCAGCGAACGGTTGAAAGAATTCCCCTGCAATCTTGATTACCTGAACCGATTCCGCACCAGCAAGGCAAGAACACAGGTATTAAAAAACCTGGAAGCAGGCAAAGTGGACATCGTAATTGGTACGCATCAATTGGTAAATAAAGAAATAAAATTCAAGGACCTCGGGCTTTTAATAGTGGATGAAGAGCAAAAATTCGGGGTAGGGGTGAAGGAGAAATTAAAAACCATGCGCTCTACTGTCGATATATTAACCCTTACAGCTACGCCTATTCCGCGCACATTGCAGTTTTCTTTAATAGGAATTCGTGACCTATCGGTAATTAATACACCTCCGCCAAACCGCTACCCGGTGCAAACGGAAGTCAGTACATTTTCAGATAGCATTTTCCGCGACCCCATTAATTATGAAATTGCACGCGGCGGACAGGTTTTTGTCATTCACAACCGTGTGCATGATATACAGGATATTGCTTTGCTTATAAAGCGACTTTGCCCGAAAGTGCGGGTTGGAATTGCACATGGGCAACTTAAAGGCCATGAGTTGGAAGAAGTGATGATGCAGTTTATAGAAGGGCAATTGGATGTACTTGTCTCCACTGCAATTGTAGAATCGGGGCTGGATATTCCTAACCTGAATACCATTATCATTCACGATGCGCACATGTTTGGATTGAGTGATTTGCATCAATTACGCGGGCGTGTGGGGCGTTCCAACAAAAAAGCGTTTTGTTATTTAGTGGTCCCTTCTTTTGAAACACTTACGCGAGATGCACGGACACGTTTAGATGCCATTGAACAATTCTCCGACCTTGGAAGCGGCTTCAATATTGCCATGCGCGACCTTGATATTCGTGGCGCAGGAGATTTGCTTGGCGGTGAACAAAGTGGTTTTGTTAATGATATGGGATTAGATACCTATCATAAAATATTAAATGAAGCCATCGAAGAATTGAAAGAAGAGATTGGGGGTGAAGCATTGACGGCTATGGGTATAAAAACGGAGACGTCAATCAAAAAATTTGTAAAAGATTGTCATGTAGAAACAGATGCCGAAGCATTAATTCCGGATGATTATGTACAAAGTTCTGAAGAACGCTTGCGTTTATACCGCGAACTGAACGAAGCCAAAGATGAAAATGAAATGACACATTTTGAAGAGGAACTGGTTGACCGTTTCGGCAAATTGCCTGCCTCAGTTCAGGAATTGACCAATGTGATAAGGCTGCGGCTTATAGCAGCCGAACTGGGCATTGAGCGCATTGTTTTTAAAAACAGAGCCTTCCATTCTTTCTTTGTATCGCAGGCAGACTCGCCCTTTTACACATCCTCTGCATTTACCACTATTGTTGAATATATCAAAAAGCATCCAACCACCTGCAAAATGAACCAAGCAAGGGATAAGCTATCACTTGCTATTTACCCGGTGAAGACAGTGAGTGATGCCTTGAAGATTTTGAGGGAGATGAAGCAATAGAAATTCTTACCTGTCCTTCAGCCTATAAACCAGTTTTAAGCCCGACCAATCCTCATCTACCGAGCAAACTTTCACATCTACCAAGCCCATCTCCAACGCATAGTTGCGGATAAAAACTTCGGTTAATTCTGTTTTCTTTCCCGATGCTTTTTTATACCAGGAAATCCAGAAGATGCCATCTTTCTTCAATTGCTTTTTTAAATATGGAAGTTCCGATTTATACTCTTCCATATTATTTGTAAAGAGGTGAATAAAATCAAAGGGAGCATCACCGCTTTTTGTTTTAACCTCTTTAACAAACTGAACAGCATATCCCTTCGGGGGATTAATGAATTTCACATTCATTCTATCCTTTAAGCCGAGTTTTTTGAATAGCGGTGTGGATGAGTATGCGGTGGGCATGATGCAATCAGTCCAATGTTACGTGAAATAATTGAGAGCAATCAGGTTGGTTTTATTCTTCTGTACGTGACACTAGTTGAATAATTTTCAGTTCCTTCCCATAAATCCTTATTTACTATATTAAGATCATTCGAACAATCCTTATCTTCTGTAGTTCTATTTACAAGATATTTTAAAAAATGTACCCTTTGCGAATCCGAATCATAATAAAAGTATTTAATATCAAACTTATGTTCTCTATGGTTATTTCTGATAATAACATATTGATTACTAATAATTTCAAAATCCTCAATAGTTGGTTTTGTATCTTGTGGCCGTGTATACTCTAATTGCCAACGCCCCTGAAATATAACAGTTTTGTCCCTACTTAAAACATCGTTATATCTGTCATTAAGTATTCTAAAATCATTTTCTTTAACTGTAACTAGTTTAGTACTTTCAGATAGTTCCGAACGTAATTTTTTAATTTCATTACTTCTTTCGTTGCTGATTGCTTGTTCCTTTTTTACATCCTTTTCAAAAGTTAATACTTGAGATTTTAGGTTTTCAAAGTCAAATTTAAGATCATAATAAGTATCCCCATCTACCTTATGTTTCCTTCCTTTTTCGATACGAATATCCCTTCTTTTTCCCTTCAGTTCTTCTGTATATTTTAAAATGAGTAAATCAATTTGTGGTAATATAAAAAGGAATATCGTTGCAGTTATAAGTGGCCCTATATAACAATTCCAATAAGTATAATAGTTAGATGTGATGAAATCTGACAGATTTTGTCCTTCAAGGTTAAACTTTGAAGTAAATAAAATTACGAAAACAATTCTCCAGTTCCATAATAACCATGAAAAAATAATGGTACTATAAAAGGGAGATTTTGCTCGCTCCGTAAATGCATTTGAAATGTTTTTAAAAAAATCATTCATGCTCTTTCGGGTGCCTATTAATTATTTTACTTATAACTCCTCTGCGCCAAATGAACCGTATCGAATTTCAATTCTTCTTTATTCAGTTGTGCAGGCATATCAGGGCCTTTATATTCCCAGGCTGCTACGTATGCATAGTTTTTATCATCCCGCAACGCTTCACCTTCGGGTGTTTGGTATTCCTCGCGGAAATGCCCGCCACATGATTCATTGCGGTTCAAGGCATCATCCACCAATAATTCACCCATCTCTAAAAAGTCGGCTACACGTCCTGCTTTTTCAAGGTCGGGGTTGAATTCATCTTTTTTGCCTAATACGCGCACATCCTTCCAGAATTCTTCACGCAAGGCTTTTATTTCCGCTTTGGCTTCTTTCAAATCCTTTGCGTTACGGGCCATTCCGCACTTGTTCCACATAATTTTACCTAACTTTTTGTGGAAGTGTTCTACGGAAGTTTTCCCTTGTATGGACATCAACTTGTCTATATTATCAGCCACAGCTTTTTCAGCTTCAATAAAAGCAGGATGGTCTAATGATATAGGCTTAGTTGCAATTTCGGTGGCCAAATAATCGCCGATGGTATAAGGCAATACGAAGTATCCATCCGCCAAGCCTTGCATTAAGGCAGATGCGCCAAGTCGGTTAGCGCCATGGTCGGAGAAGTTGCATTCGCCTGCGGCATATAGTCCCGGAACGGTTGTCATCAAATTATAGTCAACCCACAAGCCGCCCATCGTATAGTGGATGGCGGGGTAAATACGCATAGGTACTTTATAGGGATTTTCGCCGGTAATCTTTTCATACATTTCAAAAAGATTCCCATAACGTTCGCTAACTACATTTTCACCCAACCGCTTAATAGCATCGGAGAAATCGAGATAAGCCGCTTGTTTGGAACCGCCTACACCATAACCTGCATCGCACCTTTCTTTAATTGCCCGGGATGCAATATCACGGGGAACCAGGTTACCAAAAGCAGGGTAACGCCTTTCCAAAAAGTAATCGCGTTCATCTTCCGGAATATCGTTGGGTTTGCGTTCATCATCTTTCTTTTTCGGCACCCAAACTTTTCCGTCATTCCTAAGGGATTCAGACATCAGCGTTAATTTACTCTGATGGTCTCCTGAAATTGGAATACAAGTCGGGTGAATTTGCGTAAAACACGGATTGGCAAAGAATGCCCCTTTTTTATACGATTTCCAATTGGCGGTTACGTTGCAACCCATCGCGTTGGTGGATAAGTAAAACACATTGCCATATCCGCCTGTGGCGAGAACTACGGCATGTCCGAAGTGCCTTTCTAACTTTCCCGTAACCAAATCGCGCGCAATAATACCACGCGCTTTGCCGTCGATATTTACCAGTTCAAGCATTTCGTGGCGGCTATACATTTTAACTTGTTTCTTGGCTATTTGCCTGTTCAACGCACTGTATGCACCCAACAATAATTGTTGTCCCGTTTGTCCGCGTGCATAAAATGTACGCGATACCTGAACACCTCCAAAAGAACGGGTGTCAAGCAAACCTCCGTATTCACGGGCAAAGGGAACGCCTTGAGCCACACATTGGTCAATAATTGCGGCACTCGATTCAGCAAGCCTATAAACGTTTGCTTCCCTTGCACGGAAGTCGCCGCCTTTTACGGTATCATAAAACAAACGGAAAGTGCTGTCACCGTCATTGGCATAATTTTTAGCCGCATTAATACCACCCTGTGCTGCAATACTATGCGCACGGCGTGGGCTGTCCTGAAAACAAAATACTTTTACTTTATACCCTAATTCGCCAAGCGAAGCCGCTGCGGATGCTCCGGCCAAACCGGAACCCACCACAATAATTTCCAAATGCCTTTTGTTGGCAGGATTTACCAGCTTAACGCTTGAACGGTATTGTGTCCATTTGTCTTTTAGTTCTCCGGGAGGAATCTTTGAATCTAACGTTGCCATATATTTTAGTTTTTAGCTAATAGCTGATGGCTAATAGCAGATAGCTTTTAATTAATTAAATTGAGGGTATATTATTACCGGCCAAATTGAAATAAAACAAAACAGGGAAAGAAATGAATCCAATCCACATGAGCCATGCAAAGCCTGTGCCTATTATATTCCAAAGCGGTGTGTATTTTTTATTATTCATACCGAGGGTATGGAATGCGGATTTGAAAGCATGCAGTAAATGGAAGAATAAAAAGGTAACGCCCACACAATAAATACCAACATAAATAGGGTTTTGAAACGCCGCTTTGGTAATCATTGCAAGGGTTGTATTTTCCGGTAAGGTTCCAATTCTGTAAGGCAGGAAAAAATTATACAGGTGGATTACGATAAAGAAAAATATAATGGAACCTGTAATGCCCATATTCCTGGCAAACCATGAACTGCCTGCGTGAGAAGTAGGAACCGCATATTTAACAGGACGGGCTTTGGCATTGTCCCTTGTTATAATAATAGCTTGCAATACGTGCGCTATAATGGACCCAAACAGCGCAAATTCAACAATGCGGATAATGATATTATGGCTTGCCGAGTGGGAATATTCATTAAATGCAGAACCATCGTCTCCGGCGTATAAAAGTATATTGCCATATATGTGTTCAAGGAGAAACACACATAAAAATAAGCCTGTGCAGGCCATCACCACTTTTTTGCCGATGGAGGAAAGAAGGTATTGCTTGATAGAAGTCATAATTTGAGTTTTTATCCGGTGCCAAATTTATATGTTTTGTGGCAGATGCAACGTAAAAAGGAATAAGTTTTTCGGTTTTTAATTTAAACCCCTTTAGGGATGGGACATTCGTCATTGCGAGGCTTTGCGAAGCAATCTTACTGATACGTACACTTCAGACGGGAGAGATTGCTTCGCGAAGCTTCGCAATGACGATAACTCTTAGGAATAATTTGTTATGTTTATTTACGCCGCTTTCAGCCTGTTTAATGCGGCAGAGCGCGACATCTTTTCTTTGGCATAACGCAGAGTAATGTGCAACTCCTTTACATCATTGGCGGGAGTTTCAAAC
>CAIWVW010000011.1 GCA_903916255.1 uncultured Bacteroidota bacterium | reverse complement strand
CTCTTTACCAACATTTACAATCAGGTTACGGATTTCCTGCAATTGGTTAGGGTCCAGTCCGCTGGTAGGTTCATCAAGAATTAAGACCTTTGGGTCGTGCATCAAGGCCTGTGCAAGCCCCACCCGCTGACGATAGCCTTTCGATAAAGCTCCAATTTTTTTCTTCTGTTCCACCTGTAGGCCGGTAACATCAATCATTTCCTGAATTCGCTTGGCCGGATTCTTGATATGGTGCAATCCTGCAATAAAGGCAAGATATTCTTTTACATACATATCCAAATAAAGCGGATTATTCTCTGCCAGATAACCTACATTCTTACGAACTTCCAACGATTGTTCTTCAACATTAAACCCGCAAACTGTCACTTTTCCGGAAGTCTGCGGTAAAAAGCAGGTGATAATTTTCATCATCGTACTCTTCCCTGCCCCATTCGGGCCAAGGAATCCGACTACTTCCCCACTCTGAATATTAAACGATACATCATCGAGCGCTTTTTGAGTGCCGTATATTTTGGTAATATTTTGTACTGAGACTGACATAACTAACTTAGGCTATTTTATACAAAGGTAGGTTATTTTTAGTTTTTTGATGCCCAATCAGTTATTTCCGTTGAAGTGTTGCCATCTTCGGAGTAATTTTTTATCCGCCCTTCTTTTCTTATACCTGCATACATCATATTCTTTGAAAGGTCAACCACCACAATAAAATTAGTCATATTACAATTATGTGCCTGGCACCCTGTTATAACAACTATATTATTATTAACTATTATTGGCGACTCAACAGCCGCAATAATCTTTAAGGAGTTATATCTATCTCCGATTAAATGCATCAAGCGTTTTTTAAATATTGGGTTATTCAGCAAATCCTTTAAACATGATTTGCCATTCAAATCCTTTAGAAAATCAAGATTGCCTTGAGAATTAGTAGAATTATTCTTTCCGGTAGTTGATTTATTTCTTGAAGAATCAGCTTTATTAACTGCATTTAATTGAGAAAATGCCAAGTTGCATCCCATAAGAACTGGAAATAAAATAAAACAGAGCTTTTTCATTTTGCCTAATGATTTCTTGGATTCAGAATACGAATATAATTTTTGTAAATACAATGGATTGGACAAAATAAAAAAACCCCGACATTTTACTGTCGGGGTTTCAAAAGTGGGCAACAACATACTCTACCGCTTTTTGGGCAGTACCATCTGCGAAGGCGGTCTTAACTTCTCTGTTCGGAATGGGAAGAGGTGAACCCCGCTTCTATAGTCACCCTAAGATGGTTCAAACTTTGAATGATGAATAACGAATGCAGAATATTGAATACCGAAGTGAAATTCATTCACTTCTTATATCGATATTCATTATTCGATATTCTTAAATCAAAGGTCAATAAGTTTGACATAAAGAATTAAAAAAGAAAACAAGACCATCAGAGGACAATATAAAACAAAATCGTGCAAAAAGTCTACGGGTTATTAGTACTACTCGGCTTTGCCATTGCTGACTTTACACCTGTAGCCTATCAACGTCATCATCTTTAACGACCCTTAAAAGAAATCTTATCTTGAGGTGGGCTTCGCGCTTAGATGCTTTCAGCGCTTATCCCTTCCAGATATAGCTACTCTGCGATGCAGTTGGCACCACAGCAGATACACCAGAGATCTGTCCAACTCGGTCCTCTCGTACTAGAGTCAGCTCCTCTCAAAT
>CAIWVW010000010.1 GCA_903916255.1 uncultured Bacteroidota bacterium | reverse complement strand
TGCAAGCGTAAATGCTTCTTCAGGCTGCAGTAACAATGGTTCTGCAACTGCAACTGTGTATGGTGGTAAATCACCTTACACCTATTCATGGTCGAACGGAAACAGTGCGGCAAGCATCAGCAGCCTTTCAGCAGGAACATATACAGTAACTGCAAGGGATGCGGGTGGGTGCAATTCTACTTCATCAGTCACCATTACCCAGCCGACTACATTATCTGTTACAGCTGCAGTAACTGCCGAGGTAACTTGTTATGACGGCAATAATGGTAATGCCACTGCAACCATAAGTGGAGGTACAACACCATATACATATTCATGGAGTAATGGAACATCCACGGTATCGGCATCCAATCCAACCGGTGCCATATTATCAGCAGGAACATATACTGTAACCGCAATGGATAAGAATGGATGTAATGCAACTGCGCCTGTATCTATCAGCCAACCCGCACAGTTTTTATATGCAACCGCAGGCACAGTAAGCGAAGTAACCTGCAACGGATTTAGCAACGGACATGTGAGTGTTTCCCCCGTGGGTGGCAATTCCCCTTATACCTTCAAATGGTCAAATGGCATTACAACCGTTTCAACAATCCAATCGCCCACCACACTTAGTGCAGGAACATATACTGTAACCGTAACAGATAATTGCGGTGTTTCCAAAACTTCTACAGCTACTATTACCCAACCTGGTGCTTTAAGAGACAGCGCTAAATCTATAACAAATGTCGGCTGCTATGGCGGAACAGGAGGCAGCATAACATTGGGTGCAAAAGGAGGCAGTTATCCCTATAGTTATTCATGGTCCTCCGGCAGTACATTAATAACAGCTTCAAATCTTTCAGCTGGTGCATATTCTGTAGTTATTACAGATACCAAAGGCTGCACGAATACCGTTACAGGAATAACAATCACACAGCCCACCCAAATCATTTCTTCCACAAAAGATTCCTGCACAGGGAATAAAATGGGAATAGTAACTGTTACTGCTTCCGGTGGGGTTTCACCATACACCTATAAGTGGTCGAATGCTAAAACCACAACAACCATAACCGTTTCCAACGGAACGTATACAGTAACCGTAAAAGATTCCCATGGATGCAGTGAAACTAATACCGTTACGGTCTCCTGCCCATCCTCCCCGGAAGTAAAAGACGCCCTTGAAAACCAGGTATCCCATCAACTATGTTGTGATGGGTTAGACAATATCCGCCTCTATCCTAACCCTACCAATGGACAGTTTACCATTACGGGGTTAACGCAAGGCATGGTTATAGAAATGTATGACTATACCGGCAGGGAAATCAATCCACAATTCGTAATTCACAATTCGCAATGTGTAGTTAATATAGCTGACCAACCAAGTGGAATTTACTTAATACGAATATTTGACAAGGATGGGAATTTTGTAAGCAGCAAGAAAGTGGTGAAGGCTGAATAATAGAGATGCCGGAATAGTTATAGGTTAATTAGCATTAGAAATGCTAATTGTAGCAATGGCATTTTAAATAGAGTTGAAAATATTGGAAGGAGTTTCTTTATCTCTCTCCGGGTGCACTGTACTTTACTATTTGTTGTTTAACGGGCTTTATAGTTTGCAAATATGCAAATAAGGCATTCAGGTCCGAAGTATCCATTTTAGCATAATTATCCCAAGGCATAATTGTGTTTGCCTGTCCGGGTTTTATATCAGGAGCATGATAATTACTGTCGGCAAACATTTTAAATTTATGTAAAAACATTTCTTTTGTCCAGTTACCAATTCCTGTTTCTGTATCAGGAGTAATATTAGCAGAACGTATTTTGCTTCCGTCAGGCATAGGAAATTCAAAATTTCCGGCGAAAAGCTCTCCAATGAATTTTCCATTACTGCTCTTGGTGTGGCAATCAATACAGGAGGCTGCCGTCGCAATATATTTACCATAAGCAACCTCAGCACTCCTGGACGGCATAGGTTGTGGTGTTGCGTCCTGGGGAATTGTGTTCATAATAAAATTCGTAGGGAACTTCGCTTTCGATATTGGAACATCATTTTTAATAGTAGGCAATGTTCTGATGTATGCAATCACCGCTATAATATCATTCGAATCCAATTTCCCGTAATTTTGGTAAGGCATCACAGGAAATAAGGGCTTACATTCTTTATCGACCCCAACGGTAATGGCACGGTATATTTCTCCGTCGGTCCAGTTTCCTAAATTATACGGTGTAATGTTCCTGGCATAAAACGAGCCTGGAAAACCCATTGAACGGTCAAATAGTTCTCCGCCTTTTCCGGTTGTGCCGGGAATTAATGGCCAGCCATATTTTGTCACATCCCGTTCCGAATGACAATCTACGCATAGGCACAGGCAGTTGACAAGGTAAGAACCACGCTTTAGCATTTCGGGTGTGGCGGTAATTTTAATTGTTGGCGCAGCTTTCACTCTCGGAAATACTGTGCCAAGATAGGCACAGACCCCGCCTATTGCTAACACAACCAGTCCTATAATAATTCCTAAAAATTTGGCTACTCTTTTCATGAGATGAGGATTTGCTAAACAAAAATAACAATTTTCGGAAAATGGAGATTCTTATTTATACTTTTGCACTTATGAAGGTGGGTGGTGTAATGCAAAAAATTACTTTGTGGCGGCAGAAGTTAAAGCTTAGCCAAAATAATTTTTTTCTGGTGCTATGCGCTGTAGTGGGAGTTGCCGCAGGCCTTGCTGCCGTAGCTCTGAAACAGGCTACAGAGGAATTGGAGAAGCTATTCAAGGTATATGAAAAAAGCGGGAATTTTGTGCTGCTTATCTCCCCCGTAATCGGAATTTTATTGGCCACTACATATACTTGGGTATTCCGAAAAGGAAAGCTTGGGCGCGGTATCAGCAACGTTATTGATAATATAAATAACAAGGGAGGTATGATGGAAAAAGACAAAATGTATTCCCATATGATTACTTCTTCCTTAACTGTTGGGTTAGGTGGCTCTATGGGATTAGAAGCGCCTATTGTTGTTACAGGCTCTGCACTAGGTTCCAATATTGCAACCGTATTTAAGCTTACCGATGAAGAACGGATTTTGCTTCTTGCCTGCGGTGCCTCTGCGGGTATATCAGCCATTTTTGGGGCCCCAATTGCAGGTGTGCTTTTTTCCATCGAAGTGCTGCTGAAAAAATTCTCCACAGTTCATTTTGTCCCCTTGCTGATTGCTTCGGCTGTGGCTTCCGTAATTTCACAATTGCTTTACCACGGGGGACAGCTTTTTTACATTTTTACGCAAGGTTGGGACATTAAAGCATTCCCGTTTTATTTAGTGTTGAGCATCATTACAGGCTTCTATTCACTTTATGTTTTAAGGAGCATTTCCTATTCAGCCAATGTATTGGACGGAATTAAAAACCCATACAAGAAAGCATTGATAGGCGGAATAGCTTTAGGCGGAGTTATTTTTTTATTGCCGCCCTTATATGGGGAAGGATACCGCACGGTACAAATGTTGCTTAATTCCGATTACACAAGGTTATTTGACAGCGGCCTGCTTTTTAAATTCCACGATAGCAAATATGCTTTGCTTTTTATTACGGTTGCCATTCTTTTAATAAAAGTGTTCGCAGCGCAACTTACCATGAGTTCAGGCGGCAATGGTGGATTCTTTGCACCATCACTCTTTATGGGTTCTATGATAGGTTTCTTCTATATATACAGTGTGAATTATTTTAACCTCGGCAAAATAATGGGCATTGATAAATTAAATGAACCTAATTTCATTGCCGTCGGCATGGCGGGCTTAATGAGCGGTGTAATGCACACACCCTTAACTGCTATATTCCTTATTGCTGAAGCCACAGGAGGCTATACGTTGCTTGTGCCGCTAATGATTGTTGCTTCCCTTTCTTATCTTATATCCAAATATTTTCATCCGCAATCGATATATCAGAAGCACTGAAAATCTTTTAAGGAGGGCAGAGAATATTATTACACCATCTCCTGCTGCACTTCCTTCACCTCGGGAACCATGCGTGTCAGCAATTGCTCCACCGCTGATTTAAGTGTTTTGGTGGAAGATGGGCAACCGCTGCATGAGCCGCTTAATTGCAGCTTAACAATCCCATCCTTAAAAGAACGGAAAAGTATTACACCACCATCATTTTCCACAGCGGGTTTTACATATTGTTCGAGGGCCTCTATAATTTTATTTTCTGTTTCGCTGGTGGGTACGGTATGGTCCAACTGGGTGGCCTTAATGGCTTCCATGGTGGTGGTTTCGGCCGTAACTTCTTCCGGTTTTATTACAATATTGTTCCAAACTTTTCCGCCATTCTGTAAATACTCTTTTATATAATCACGCACATCAAACACCACATCATCCCACATGGCTTTTTCGTTTTTAAGGATGGTGATGAAATTGGAACTGATAAAAATCCCCTTGATGAAAGGTAATTCATACAATTTTTGCGCCAAGGGCGAAGGAGTAGCTTCACTCGATTTCAAAAATTCAAACTGAACACCTTCCGGAACCAACATTTTATCCGCGACAAATTTCATCGCATTGGGGTTCGGTGTCATTTCGGCGTATATGGAAACTATCTTGAATTGAGACATGGGTGGGTAATAAGGCGCAAAGTTAGACAATTTGAGGTATCTGTCCCAAACCCCTAAAGGGGCTTTGAATAGCCCTATTCAAAGCCCCTTTAGGGGTTTGGGACTGCAACGGGATAAGTATTCGCAGTTTATTCTTATTTTTGAAAGATGAATTTACCATCCCATTTACTTGAACAGGCTGTGGACGAGTTTGCCAAACTACCCGGTGTAGGCAAGCGGACTGCTTTGCGATATGTTTTGTATCTGCTGAAACAGGAAAAGTCGGAATTGATGAAATGGTCGGAGACGATTGCCAAACTTTCCGAGGATATAAAATATTGCTCCGTTTGTTTTGCTATTTCCGAGGACCCCATCTGCACTATATGTTCCAACCCTGCCCGCGACCATTCTACTATCTGCGTGGTGGAAGATATACGTGATTTAATAGCGATTGAAAACACATCGCAATATCATGGAACCTACCATGTTTTGGGCGGAATAATTTCCCCCATCAACGGTATTGGGCCAATGGATTTAAAAATAGAACCACTAATTAAAAGAGTAGAAGCAGTGGAAGTGAAAGAAGTGATTATGGCGCTCCCGTCTACAATGGAAGGCGACACTACTAATTTCTACCTCTATAAAAAATTGGGGCCATTCAATTTAACAATGAGCACACTTTCCCGTGGTGTATCTGTGGGCGATGAGCTGCAATATGCCGATGAAGTTACGCTCGGGCAATCCATTCTTTTGCGTGTCCCTTATGAATCTTCCGTTGTACGTAAATAGTTTGATGCGCGCATGAAGTTATCCGTAATAATTGTCAACTATAATGTAAAGCATTTTTTGGAGCAATGCCTCTATTCTGTTAGGAAGGCAGCAAAGAATTTGCCGGTGGAAGTATGGGTGGTGGACAATAATTCGGTGGATGGGTCTATTGAAATGCTGAAGGAAAAATTTCCGGAAGTAAAACTGATAGAGAATAAGAAGAATGCCGGTTTTTCGGTTGCTAATAACCAGGCAATAAAACAATGCACCGGAGAATATATATTGCTTCTTAACCCTGATACTATTGTAGAAGAAGAAACTTTTTCTAAAACCATTGCCTTTATGGATGAACATCCCGATGCAGGTGCATTGGGTGTAAAAATGATTGACGGCAAAGGCCATTTTCTGCCGGAATCAAAACGGGCATTGCCGACCCCGGAAGTGGCATTTTATAAAATTTTCGGGTTGGCTTTTTTATTCCCTAAATCAAAGAAGTTCGGTAAATATCACCTCACTTACCTTTCGCAGGATGAGGTAAATAAAGTGGATGTGCTTTCCGGTGCGTTTATGCTTATTCGCAAAGCTGCGCTTGACAAAGCAGGGCTATTGGATGAAACCTTTTTCATGTACGGCGAAGATATTGATATTTCTTACCGCATCACGCAAGCAGGTTACAGCAATTATTATTTCCCGCTAACCCGCATCATTCACTACAAAGGTGAGAGTACGAAGAAAAGCAGTGTGAATTATGTAATTGTTTTTTACAACGCCATGCGCATTTTTGCCCAAAAGCATTTTGCACATAAAAACGCCCGGTTATTTTCGTTCCTGATGAATATGGCTATCTTCTTCAGGGCCTCCATAGCCATTCTGCACCGATTCATCAATAAAATGATTTTGCCTGTAGTTGATTTCATAACCATTTATGCGGGCTATTATTTCATTTCGCTTTTTTATGCCAATATTAAATTTTCTTCCGAAGAATATTACTCACGCATTTTCCTTGTTTTTATCCTGCCTTCTTATATCCTGATATGGCTGTTTTGTATTTTCTTCAGCGGGGGGTATGACAAACCTGTCCGCCAGTGGAAAATTATCCGCGGCATACTTTGGGGCGCAGGTTTCATTCTTATTATGTATGCACTGTTGCCGGATGCGTATCGGTTTTCACGGGCCTTGATATTGATAGGAACGGCTTGGGTAATACTTGCCCTCACAACAATTCGTGCATTGCTGATGGCATTTAAAGTAAAAGGTTTTGCACAATATAACCGCCGTTTATTAATTATCGGAGAGGAGGAAGAAAGCAAACGTGTGCATGGGCTATTGGAGAAAACAGGAGTAAGAATTGAAGAGTTGAGATACCTTGGCTCGGAAGAAGGGCAAAACGGGGAGCGCTTTAATAAATGGAGTGAGACGGTTAAAATTTATAATATTAACGAAGTGATATTTTGCGCCAAAAGCCTACCCTCACAAACCATTATGGATGCCATGTCCACCATATCTGCCCCGGAACTGGAGTTTAAAATTGCGCCGCCCGAAAGCTGGGCCATTATTGGGAGCAATTCAATCCATACTTCCGGTGAGTTATATATGATAGATGTCCATGCCATAAATACGGGACCCAATCTGCGTAATAAACGCTTGTTTGATGTGGTATTTAGTTTATTACTGCTTGCGTTTTGCCCCGTTTTATGCTGGCTTCAACGTAATCCCATTGGTTTCTTTGGCAATATATTCTGGGTTCTAATCGGTGAAAAATCATGGGTAGGTTATGCCACCGCAAATGAGCAGCAGAAGTCAGTCCACCTTTTGCCGGGCATTAAAAAAGGGGTACTTTCACCGCTGGATGCCCTTCCGGTGCAATCGGATAATTCCACTATTCGTGATGTAAATACCATATATGCAAGAGATTATAACGTTCCGACCGACATCCGCATAGTGGGTAGGGGATTCAGGAACTTGGGACGATAACGAATAGTAAATCAGTTGAATGTAATTTTACCCTGCCTTATTTGAGGATAAGGCTCCGATGGGGGGAAATACCAAGTATCTATTATTATTTCACTTCCTGTCATTACGATATGAAAAAACTACTATATTTGCAGCCCTATTAAAAAATACATCAAAGGAAAAACATGATTATTGTTCAGATTAAAGAAGGAGAAAATCTTGAAAAGTCGCTGAAAGCATTCAAGAAAAAGTTTGACCGCATCGGAGTTGTTAAGGAATTGCGTTTGCGCAAAGTATATAACAAGCCATGCGTTGTTCGCAGGCAAAAGAAACTGAAAGCTATCCTCCGCCAAAAATATATTGACTCTTTAGAATAGTCTAAAGTTCTTAACGATTTTAAAGTTCATAAAGTGACTACAACAATAGGGGCTTTATGAACTTTTTGCTTTTATAAAACCCAAAGGTTCTCCTTTATATACTTTTCTCTTGCTAACTTTTTACTCTACTTCCCGTGCTCTATCTTCCCTACGCCGCTGCTGGTATTTTCCATCACTTTGGCAGTGCCATAATAGGTAATTCCACCCACACCATTAGCATCTAAATAGATTTCACTATCTGCACAAACGGTAGCAGCGCCAACTCCATTTACACTTGCGTGTAAAATGCCCACTCTGAAATCTCTGGCTTTTAATTTGCCCACACCATTATCATCAATGTTGGCATAATGAGATTTACCTGCAATGGTAAGTGAGCCCACCCCATTTTCCGAAGCAGTAACTGAATCTGCATTCAGAAACAAGGTGTTTTCCCCAACCCCATCCGATTCAAAAGTGAACTTGCCGGTTTTAATAGTATCAATGGTTTTAATCTCTCCCACCGATTCGGTTTCAATCGCGTTAAGTTGTTTGTAGGTAATATAAATATAGGTTTTCTTGTTTCCAAAACTATTATGGTTGCTAATGGTGTCCATAATAACAAGTGTATTGCCGTCATTGGTAACTTTCAAATCACTTGGAAGGTCGCCTTTCACAACCACACTTTCTGAAGTACCTGATTGCAGTATGATATTAAAAACCCCATTTGCTTTAATAGATGTAAAAGACAGAACAGGGATGTTTTTCCCTTCTGCGGGAAGCGCAGAGTATTTAATATTTGAACCAAAATTAAGGTTGCAGGAGAATAATAGAAATACTCCTGTAATTGTGACTAAAAGCAGCATATTTTTCATGGCGTTTTGTTTTAATTGTTTTTCCTACGACGTGAAGATAGCCGAAAAAGTTACTTTAATAGCTAATTCCCGCAATTAATATGGCCCATACCACCTTCCGAGTCCTTCTCCATTATCCTTGCATTGCCATAATAGGTAATGTTTCCCCCAAGATACGATCTAAGATAAATTTCCCTTTCAGCAGATACGGTGGCAGCCCCAATGCCATATACATAGGTATGCAAAACGCCTACTTTTAACCCTTTTGTCCGTAATGAATCCATGCCCGTAACTTTAAAATCAGCATAATTTGCTTTTCCTAATAAGTTAATGGTTCCGGCGCCATCCAGCGTGACTATTACTGTATCAACATTTAGTAGCAATATTTTTTCTCCAAATCCTTCTGACTCAAAAGTAAAGTTGCTAGCTTTAATAGTATCGAGGGTTACAATATCTCCCATAAGGTGAGATTTTATAGTGCTTAGTTGTTTATAGGTAATATAAATGTTAGTCTTCATGTCAGCCACTGAAGAATAACTGCTGTCCGTAAACATAAGCATAAGGGTGTCCTTGTCATTACTTACTTTAAGGTTGCCCGGGTCATAACCCTTCATCACTAAGCTTTCCGTCGTTCCATGTTGCAGAACGATATTAAATGCGCCCTTCGCTTTAATTACCCTGAATGATTGAACGGGAATATTTTTTCCTGCGGGTGGAAGTTTTGTATATTTTAAATCGGGATGAAGTTTGGAATTAAGTATCACGCCTGCCCAAAAGCCCACAAAGGAATGCTGAAAGCGATAAACTCCGCAAAATCCCATAAAGATTGCCAGGCAGGCTAAAACGCCTATAAGAATTTTATTTTTTGAAGTCAAATTCTCACGATTTTTTTTAAGATGTGAAGATAGCAGAAAAAATTACAAGGGTAAATTATCTTCCGCAATTGCAGCTTTTATGTCCGTCTGTAACGTCATTCGGAGTATAGTCAGGCAGCGCATCCGAACTTTTAAAAAAGTCTTTATTTGCTTTAGTATAGATAAGCATGTTCTTTTTGAAATCATACGTTGCAACAGTTATATGCAAAGTGTCGGGATTTTCACCTTCCTCATCATCTGTAAAAACCCGCGCCATATAATTATGGTTCTTGTAATAACAGGTTTGAATATAAGGCTCCCTTAAGGTTGAGTCAAATTCAGAAGAATCGGGAGTAAGCAAAATTTTATGGCTGTCGAAATCAAAAATAGTTACCCCGGGTTGGTCAGAATCAAAATTGGAGAACAAATATCGATTATCAGGTGAAATCTGCAAGAAACCGCCAGGCAAATTGGTGATTGTACCATCCTTATGTATCAGAATAGTGTTTCCATTATAATCTCCATATTTCGCAACAAGAAAATAATCTTGTCTCGGTTGTTTTTCGGGAATGTAAATTCCCGAGCATCCCCCCACAGCATCCATATTGGCATAGCACATTGTTTGAACTGTTTTTGTCCCTTTTTTCAAAAAGAGCCATCCTTTGCAACTTAATGCATCTGTCAGCTCACTCGGGTGGGTGGAATCAACTATTCCCGGATAACTTACATTCAACACATGAACCACTTCAATTGTGTAATCCCCGAAACGACTGCTATCGTATTTTATTTGAAACATTGATGAAGGATAATCCTTCACTCTGAAAACTGATATAGTATCGTAATGCAACTGAGAAAATCCGGTTTCATTTTGTGATAGAAACACTAAAAATAAAAGCAGATATTTTGATAAGATGTTCATTACTCACAGCCCTGCTAACAGTACCTTCCAAGCCTCCACCACATGGTTTCCTTCCAAAAGCTTTTTAGCTTCAGTGTGCAATTCTTCTTCGTTTGAAATTTTCTTTGTTGTGGAGGCTTTATAAGTCAATACATCTGCCTCTGTGGGCAAATGCGGAATATTTCCTAATCTGCCCAGGTCATTGCCGCTTAATATTTTACTGTTTCTGATAGACGCAGGTAGTGAATCAATCCCAATGCCCAGGTTATGCCCCGGTTGAGGCTGTTCAAACAATGCTGCTCCATGAGCCCGGCAATAAAAATTTGCCCCCATACGGCCAACGGTATCGATTTTAGTTTGGTCTATCCTGCCGTCGGCGTTCAAAATATCTTCACTAATATGAAGTTGAATAATCTCGCAAATGATAATATTACCCGCGCCTCCGCCAGTACCGGTGTGTTTTACTTCCAATACTATGCATTCCATTTGTACCGGAGATTCTTTCACCCTGAATGGCCTTACCTTTTCCGATGGAACAGGGGTGAAGCCCGCTTTTATAAACTCATTTACACCTTTTGGGTACTCTGCACTTGCAAGTGACATCTGCTGAACCATGCTATAGGTTACGACATTTATTACCACTTCGGGCACTTCCAATACATTGTACACTGTATCTTTATTATTCCCCGTCCTGCCGGAGCGTGCAGGCGAAAACACAGCCATTGGAGGGTTTGAACCCATTATATTAAAAAAGCTGAATGGAGCAAGATTTGGATTGCCCTTTGCATCTATTGTGCTGGCAAAGCATATCGGGCGCGGGCCTACCGAGGATACTAGGTGTGAGTGAAGTAAATTCTGCGGGATTTCAGAGGGTGAGATGGAGAGCATAAATCAATTAGGAATTAATAAGTAGGAAGTGGAAATCTATTTTAATAGTTTTTCTACTTCTTGTTTCAGTATAGGTATATGTTTAATGATTATTGCCCAAATTTCAGCATTTTCTATATCATCATACCCATGGATTAGCTTATTGCGCGTATTGACAATTTTACGTGCATTACTCAAGGGTAAATTCGGGTCAATTTTCAGAATATTATTTACTGCTTCACCAATAATTTCAATATTCCTTTCTACCGCTTGTTGAAGCATTGGGTTATTCTGGTAATCTTCGAATTTTTTTGAGCCTGCTATGTATTCTTCAATTTTTAGAATTGCCTTATGAATATCTGTCAACAATTTATTCGTTTGCCTATTCATAAATCTTAACTTTTTTTTCGTTAAGTTCTTCAATAAAATATGGATTCTTCAAAGAGTTCTCTGTAAGTAAATCAATATTTCTGTGAAGAGTATCTTCTAAAGCAATTTGTAAATCAAGCAGAGCCTCTCCTTTTTCTAAAGGAGGTAAGTCATCTCTGAAATTTACCAGGAAGTCCACATCACTTTCAGAATTGAACTGATCAGTTATTGCAGACCCAAAAAGAAACGCCCGGGTAACTTTATATTTTTCAAATAGCTTAACAACTAAGGGCAATTTATTTTGAATTTCTGAGTGTATCATATATCTATCTATAGGAAGTATTGCGCTATTTCAATGCAAATTTATGAAAAAATGCCTCATTTCCCATTTAGCCCTATCTTTGCACTTCAAAGCCATTGTTTATTATGCAAGCCGAAGTACCACCCTATCAGCCTAAGAATAAAATAAGAATCGTTACTGCCGCCTCTTTGTTCGACGGGCACGATGCCTCCATTAATATTATGCGCCGCATTATGCAGGCCAGTGGTGCCGAGGTTATCCACCTTGGGCACGACCGTAGCGCACAGGAAGTGGTGAATTGCGCCATACAGGAGGATGCTAACGCCATTGCCATGACCTCTTATCAGGGTGGGCATAATGAGTACCTGAAATATATGTACGACCTTTTGAAAGAGCAAGGTTGCGGGCATATTAAAATATTTGCCGGCGGCGGAGGCGTGATACTTCCCTCTGAAATAGCCGACCTGCACAAATACGGTATTGCACGCATTTATTCCCCGGATGATGGCCGCAAAATGGGCCTGCAAGGGATGATAAATGATATTTTAGAGAAATGTGATACTGTTCCACCTTCTTCTCATGTGGACGAGTACATCAGAAACCTAAAAAAGAAGGAAGCTAAATCCATCGCTAACCTTATTTCTATCGTAGAGAACTATCCCGATAAAGCAACCGAAGTCCATAAAAAGATAGAAAAACTCACAAAAGGAAAAAATATTCCTGTACTTGGAATTACGGGAGTTGGTGGGGCTGGTAAGTCTTCGCTCATTGATGAAATTATAAGGAGATATTTAATTGACTTTTCGGTAAAAGGAGATACCTCTAAAGGTAAAACTATAGCCATACTTTGTGTGGACCCATCCAAACGCAAAACAGGCGGAGCCTTGCTGGGCGACCGTATCCGTATGAATGCAATTGCAAATCCTCGGGTTTATTTACGCTCATTAGCAACAAGGCAAAGCCATTTGGCATTATCGCAAAGTATTTCCAAAGCAGTTGAAATATTGAAAGCGGCAGAATTTGATTTAATTTTATTGGAGACTTCCGGCATCGGGCAATCAGACACCGAAGTGGTGGATTATTCGGATGTGTCGTTATATGTAATGACTCCCGAATATGGCGCTGCAAGCCAGTTGGAGAAGATTGACATGCTCGATTATGCTGATGTGATTGCCATTAACAAATTCGATAAGCGCGGTGCTGCCGATGCGTTGCGCGATGTGAAAAAGCAATACAAGCGCAATACCAAAGCCTTTACTGCAAAGGATTCAGACTTACCTGTTTTTGGAACCATAGCATCCCAGTTCAATGACCCGGGAATGAACAGGCTCTACAAAACGGTGATGGATACTATCGTCGCCAAAACCAAAGCTGACCTGCATTCTACCTATAAACACTCCGAAGAACAATCGCAAAAAGTATTTATCATTCCACCTGATAGGGTGCGTTATTTATCGGAAACGACGGAGACCATCCGCAGCTATGATAAATGGACCGACGACCAAAGTGAGATTGCCGAAAAGCTTTATGCACTGCACAAAGTAGAGGCAATGCTGGATGGAAAAGCAGATGCGGAAGTCAAAAAGAGTACTCAAAAAAGAGTTAAGGAATTAGAAGAGAAACTCACCCCTTCAAACAGAAAACTGTTGCAAGGTTGGGAAGCTGAAATGCAGCGATACATTGATGAATACTACGTTTACAATGTGCGTGGAAAAGATATTAAAGTCAAGACTCATAGCGAGTCGCTGTCACATACCCAAGTCCCGAAGATTGCTGTGCCCAAATACAAAGCATGGGGCGAGATATTGCATTGGTGCTTGCAGGAAAACTTCCCCGGACATTTTCCATATACCGCAGGGGTTTATCCATTCAAACGCTCCGAAGAAGACCCTACGCGCATGTTTGCGGGTGAAGGAGGACCTGAACGCACCAACAAGCGTTTCCACTATGTGAGTGCGGGAATGCCTGCTAAGAGGCTCTCTACAGCGTTTGATTCTGTTACACTTTACGGTCGTGACCCGGAATACCGTCCCGATATTTATGGAAAGATTGGTAATGCGGGCGTTTCTATTTGTTGTTTGGATGATGCCAAAAAACTCTATTCCGGTTTTAATTTGTGCGACCCGAAGACATCGGTCTCCATGACCATAAACGGGCCCGCATCAATATTGGCTGCGTTCTTTATGAATGCCGCCATTGACCAGCAATGCGAGTTATATATAAAGCAAAACGGACTTGAAGCGGAAGTAGAAAAAAAGATAAAAGACCATTTCAAAAAGAAGGGTGTAAAGCGTCCATCCTATAATGGTGCATTACCAAAAGGCAATGATGGCCTCGGGCTTATGCTGCTTGGCATTACAGGCGACCAGGTTCTACCGAAAGATGTATACGAAAAGATAAAAGCATTCGCTTTATCAAGTGTCAGGGGAACTGTGCAAGCGGATATTTTAAAAGAAGACCAGGCACAAAATACCTGCATTTTTTCTACTGAATTCTCATTGCGTTTGATGGGCGATGTTCAGCAATATTTTATAAATAATAAAGTCCGCAATTTTTATTCGGTTTCTATTTCCGGTTACCATATTGCGGAAGCAGGTGCCAATCCTATCACTCAAGTGGCTCTTACCCTTGCAAATGGTTTCACTTATGTGGAATACTATCTTTCACGCGGAATGAAAATTGATGATTTTGCACCTAATCTTTCTTTCTTCTTCTCCAATGGTATAGATCCTGAATATGCAGTGATTGGTAGAGTTGCGCGTAGAATTTGGGCAAAATCTATGAAGCTGAAATATGGCGGCGATGAACGTTCGCAAATGCTGAAATACCACATTCAAACATCAGGCCGTTCATTGCATGCACAGGAAATAGACTTCAACGATATACGTACCACTTTGCAGGCATTGTATGCCATTTACGATAACTGCAACTCTCTTCATACAAACGCTTACGATGAAGCCATTACTACTCCTACGGAAGAGAGCGTAAGACGTGCCATTGCTATTCAACTTATCATTAATCGTGAGTTGGGATTAGCGAAAAATGAAAACCCATTACAAGGTTCATTCATTATTGAGGAATTGACTGACCTCGTAGAAAAAGCCATCATGGCGGAATTTGACCGTATCACTGAAAGAGGCGGCGTACTTGGTGCTATGGAAACCATGTACCAGCGCGGAAAGATTCAGGAAGAAAGTCTGTATTACGAAACGATGAAGCACACAGGCGAATATCCTATTGTGGGTGTGAATACATTCCTTTCATCGAAAGGCTCACCAAGTATTATTCCAAAAGAAGTTATTCGTTCTACCAAAGAGGAGAAAGAATTCCAGATTCACATGCTTGAAAGCATTCACAAAGCCAATTCCGACAAGATAAACAAGTTATTGAAGGAACTTCAACAGGCAGCAATCCACAACGAAAACCTATTTGAAAAGTTGATGGAAACTGTGCATTTCTGTTCCCTCGGACAGATTACCAATGCATTGTTTGAAGTAGGAGGACAGTACCGGCGAAACATGTAAATTCGGGAACCAACCCCGTCGGGGTGATATCTTGGTAGCTATATGGAATCTATGAAATTGTACCCGCCGACTACCTTGGTTGCAGATGCACAGATTTTCTTCGGCGGGAAATGCACTTTGTCCGATTTTGGGCTACCAAAAAGCCATCCCGAAGGGATTCCCTGTTTTTAGAAAACGTGATACGCTTTCCCTCCTGGGGAAAGTTAAGGAATGGGGCAGGCGGGGGCAGTACAGAAGAAATATCTATTGCCATGAAAATATTTACTATTTTCGTACTATGATTGTTTTGAGTAAATCTACATTTTTTAAATCGATAGGGCTACTTATGATAGTTGTGTTGGTTTTAGGTTCTTGTAAAAAAGAAACTAATACCCAACCTTCTAATGTGAATACATTGGTATATCAGGCTGGTCCTGGTTTTTATTCTCCCGCTACCGCATTAATTATTTTTAATGGAAATCTTGTTGCTGCGCATTCAGATAGTGTTTCTCAGTGGAATGGTTCAACTTGGACAACTCTGGGCTCTGGATTGTCAGGAACCGTTAATGCATTAACTATTTACAACGGAAATTTAATTGCGGCCGGGGGGAATCTTGTGGAAATGTGGAATGGTGCATCATGGCAATCTATAGGAGCCGCTTTTAATAATAGTGTGAATGCACTTACAGTCTATAATGGAAATTTAATTGCCGGCGGAAATTTTGATACGAATCAACATGGAGTAGCTAATAAAATAGCCGAATGGAATGGAACAAAATGGTCACCCATTGCTGATTCAGGAATGCAAGTTTGGTCTATTGGGGTAAATGCTTTAACTGTTTTCAATGGGAGTTTAATTATGGCTGGTGCTTTTGGATATAGTGGAAAATATAATGCTTCAAATATTGCAATGTTCAATGGTTCAACATGGTTAAATATGGGTACTGGATTAAGTTCAAACATATACTCCTTATCTATTTATAATGGAAATTTAATTGCCGGAGGTTCTTTCGTGGATGTTTTAGGAGCATCTGATACAGCTAAGAATATTGCCCAGTGGGATGGTTCTAACTGGACAATTTTAGGAACATCAAAGATTGGTACCCCTGCGTTCATAAATCAAGGCACTGTAATTTTTTCACTTTCAGATTATAATAATAACCTGATTGTTGGAGGCGGTTTTTTTAGTATTGGAAGTTACGAAGCTTACGCATTAGCAATGTACAATGGAAACTTGTGGTCATCACCATTCGGTGAAATTGTAGAGTACTCACTTGCTGAAAATACTCCCGGGCAACCCTTTTTATCACCTGGCCCTGATGTGATTTATTCCTCCATTACCTATAATGGTAATTTAGTTATTGGTGGTTATTTTAACAATGTAGGAGGAGTTCATGCAAACGGCATCGCCCAATGGAATGGCTCTTCGTGGTCTGCTATGTGAGTCTTTCTTAAAGCCTTCTTAATTCAACGTGCTGATTTCAATAGTAGGTGGTTTCTTCCTCAGAATAGCTGTGAATATAAGGGTCATTATAATCCCATATTCCAACGGGTCAGTAAAAGCATAGGCTGCATTAATAAATGGGTTTGCAAGTACTTTTTTCGATTCTGTAAAATTAGCTTGTTCAGATGCGATAAATTTAGAATCTACTCCGTGTAATTTTAATTGAGCAATATAATCAGCAAAATATTTATCGGGGAAATCAGGTGCAGCCCAATAATACAGGATTATCCATGAAAGAGAGTAGAACACACAGGTAATTACTACAATAAGTATCCCGATATTAAACCCTTTCCAGAAAGTTAGAAAACCATCTCCCAAGTTTTTCCTATAGTAGCGTATCCCAAAAAATATGGGGATAAAGGTTGCAATCTTTCCTAAAAAAAGCATGAGCCCTACAGCATTAAACCCAATTCGCGGTGCAAGTGGAATGCATATGAATAATAGTATTGCCATTATTGCTCCTGACATAGTACCATATTTTAAAATAGCAGCTTTCATTGGTTTTTATAGGATTTATTAAAGTAAGCCGCAAATGTAGAAACTTAATTTTAGACGGCTGCTTCCCTAAATTCCACTTATCTATATTAATTGAATCCTTATATTTGCACCTTTTTAAAAATATCACTCTTTAAACTATAGTTAAAATGAATGTAATTGTTTATCTGGTTCCTGTTTTCGGTATTATCGCATTACTCTATACAGCAGTAACTTCCGCATGGGTATCCAGGCAAGATGCCGGCGATGCCAATATGCAAGAATTAGCAGGTTTTATCGCCAAGGGTGCCATGGCCTTCCTGAAAGCAGAATGGAGAATATTAGGCGTTTTTGTGGCCTTAGCCGCTTGTTTATTAGCCTATGCAGGAACAACGGTCGCAGATTCCAGCCCGATAATTGCCATAGCCTTTGTTATTGGTGCAGTATGCTCGGCTACAGCAGGTTATATTGGTATGCGTATTGCCACTAAAGCAAACGTCCGTACCACACAAGCTGCCCGTACAAGCCTTAAAAAAGCGTTGCAAGTTTCATTTACCGGGGGCTCGGTTATGGGTTTAGGCGTTGCCGGATTGGCAATATTAGGCTTAGGCGGATTGTTCATTGTATTCTATAAAATATTCGTTCCCGCAGGGGCTTTAGTTACCGGGCATGAAATGAAACAAACCATTGAGGTTCTTGCAGGTTTTTCGCTGGGTGCTGAATCAATTGCATTATTTGCCCGTGTGGGTGGTGGTATTTATACCAAAGCGGCTGATGTAGGCGCTGACTTAGTAGGTAAGGTGGAAGCCGGTATTCCGGAAGATGATGTTCGTAACCCCGCCACTATTGCCGATAACGTAGGCGATAACGTAGGTGATGTTGCAGGTATGGGTGCCGACTTGTTTGGTTCGTATGTTGCAACAATTTTAGCAACAATGGTACTTGGACAAGAAATAGATGCCACCAAAGATAACTTCGGCGGGTTGTCACCAATTATGCTACCTATGTTTATTGCAGGGATTGGTTTATTATTCTCTATGGTTGGTACATTATTTGTGAAAATAAAAGATGAAAATTCCAGCGTTCAAAAAGCCTTGAATTTAGGTAACTGGTCCTCTATTATTTTAACGGCTGTTGCTTGCTACTTTTTAGTAACCTGGATGCTTCCGGCTGAAATGAGCATGAATAGAGTTGGCAGTGTGGCGTTCACTTCATTAGATGTATTCTATGCAATCATAACAGGGTTGGTAGTAGGAACATTAATGAGCATGATTACGGAATATTATACCGCTATGGGCAAACGTCCTGTACTTTCAATTATCAAACGTTCAGGAACAGGCCATGCTACAAACATTTTGGGTGGCTTATCCATGGGTATGGAATCTACCGTATTGCCTATTATAGTGTTGGCAGCAGGAATTATCACCTCTTATTATTTTGCAGGCCTTTATGGCGTATCCATCGCTGCAGCAGGCATGATGGCAACCACCGCTATGCAATTATCCATTGATGCTTTCGGGCCTATTTCTGATAACGCAGGTGGTATTGCCGAAATGAGCCGCCTTCCTGAAGAAGTTCGTCACCGGACTGATAATTTAGATGCTGTAGGTAATACTACCGCTGCAACCGGAAAAGGATTTGCCATTGCATCGGCTGCGCTCACTTCACTCGCTCTCTTTGCTGCATTCGTGGGTATTGCAGGCATTTCGCATATTGATATTTATAACCCGGAGGTATTAGCCGGATTATTTATCGGCGGAATGATACCGTTTATCTTCTCATCGCTGTGTATTGCAGCCGTAGGCCGTGCCGCTATGGATATGGTGAATGAAGTTCGCCGCCAGTTCCGCGAAATACCGGGCATTATGGAATACAAAGCGAAGCCTGAATATGAAAAGTGCGTGGCTATTTCCACCAAGGCATCTATCCGCGAAATGATTGCACCGGGTGCTATTGCCTTAATCGTTCCAATCATTGTTGGTTTCTTATTCGGCCCTGAAGTATTGGGTGGCTTGCTCGCAGGTGTTACCGTTAGCGGTGTGCTGATGGGTATTTTCCAATCGAACGCAGGTGGTGCCTGGGATAATGCCAAGAAATCATTTGAAAAAGGCGTTTCCATCAACGGTGAAATGTTCTATAAAAAATCGGAGCCACACAAAGCATCTGTAACTGGTGATACCGTTGGCGACCCATTTAAAGACACTTCTGGCCCATCGATGAATATCCTTATTAAGTTGATGAGCATTGTATCGCTTATTATTGCTCCGCATATTAATGTGACTATGTATAAGCCGCTCATTAAGATTGGCCAGGCAGACACAGCCAAAACCACTACTGCTCCGGTGGCAAAAGTGGTTCCTGCCAATACGGCAACTTATACCAAAATATAAAGCCAATGCAACTAAAGGGCAACTCTGATTTGTGGAGAAGGTTGCGCCTTTATGGCTTTGGTTTTATAATCGGCCTTATTGGGGTTTATTTCTTTTTCGGTAAACGCGATTATAAAATGCTCACTCCCGGCATGTTGAAATTAGACCAATTAGCAGGACAAACCATTCAATATGGGGATACTGCAACCTGCGAAATGAAATGCGAAGGCGTGGATACTTCAGAAGTAAAACAGGCTATGTTGGTAGGTAAGGTAGATTCCAAAAAGAGCCAGGATTTTCACCAGCACCATCCTTTATTTAACTTTAACGGAGCTACAGAAAAGGGCAAACAACTGAATGTTATCTGCATGCAGTTTGACAGTATTACCCGCGTAATTTATGTTCACGACATAGCAAAGAAGGATACCTGCAAGTGTAAGTAGGCATTAATTGTTTCTATGAAAATTACTAGATTTGCAATGTAAGGTTCATAATATTTCAGACAAATGATAACCGTTTGTGTTTTTTTTGATTTAAGCGCCGAAAAAGTAACAGCATTTTCTACCCTCCTTATAGCAATAGCCACTTTTGTGGTTGGAATTCCGGCATATTGGCAGTATAAGAAGAATACTGAAATCAGAAATACGGAGCTTTTGATTTCATTATACCATAAATTTTTTGAAAATAAGGGTGATTTAAAAGTAGTCAGAAAATGGATTGATTCAGTTCCTGTAAAAAATAAAGAGAACTTTGAAAAGGTGAAAAGAGACGATGAAACTTTTGAAGAAAAATTTACAGATTATTTGAATTTCTTTCAACTGATGGTAGTATTGAAAAATTCTGGACAAATTCAAGAAAATGAAATCAGGCAAATGTTCCACTATTATCTTAAGCTGATAAAACAATCTGATTTTATTATGGCGTATCTTAAAACGTACGACTATAAGGTATTGGAAGAATTCCTTAAAAAATATCAGGTATGATAAATAAGATATTTATATACGGAACCCTTCACCATAGTATGGGTAACAGGTATTCGAGGTTTTTAGAACGCAATGCTCAATATATGGGAGTTGCAACTAAAAAGGGGAAATTATTTAACATTGGGCGTTATCCTGGTGCTGTTAAGTCACATAACCCCGAGGATAAAATCAAAGGGTATTTATATTCGGTGGAGGATATTGAACATCTTTTAAATACCCTTGATGAATATGAAGGATATGACAAGTCTTCGCCAAATCAGTCACTTTTTAAACGAGAAAGAGTACTTGTGGAAGATAAAAATAATAAGAAACATTTGGCATGGATATATTGGTATAATAAACCAACTGATGAAAAGAAGGAAATAGATAGAGGGGATTTTTTAGCGTTCAGAGAAAGAAAAGTCAAGAACAAGATAGTTGCCTAATATTAGAATGAATGGGTAATAAGGAATCCACAACTATTAAAACACTTCCCCCAAATTAAAAAACACCCCTTGCGAACCTTGCGTTCCCCATCCATAATCAATGCAAAGGTTGGTATCTGAATAACGGTTAAGCTTTATACGCAGACCTATACCATAACCAGGGTTAATGGTTGTGATTCTGTTGCTTGGCCAATTAGGAACGGCCTCTCCGTTTGCAAACAACACTCCGCCTAATAATCCGTTATGGGTAAGTCCAAACCGGTATTCCGATTCCAAATAAATCAAACTTGTGCCTCTATATCTGCCCTGTATATAGCCCCTGCCTGTATTGGCATATGTATCCCAACCGGTGCTTGGAAGGTCGAGGTATGGAACTTTACCTCCGAATGTATATTCATCCCAGGTCCAGAAAGCCAACACACTATTAGGGTTGGACGCTAGTTTGATATATTTCCGTATTTCAATTTGAACATCTTGCCAGTCATCATCACTGCCAAGAAGGGTAGAATTATAACGGTAAGAAATACTTGCGAAAAGAGCATCTTTTGGGTTATTTATATTGGTTCGGCTGTCATATTTTAAATGGGCCAATATTCCGGAGGAAACCGTTTTGGTGGCTCCGTTGTTATAGGTGTTGTAATCGGTTTCCGGTGTTCCTAATTGCTGGATATAGAAATGATAGTCGAGGTTATAACCGATTCCTCCATATAAATTGTTAGCCAAATTTTTCAAGGCTTCCTGGTCCACTTTTACATAGGAGTAGTTTAACTGGTCCTCATTTAAGCGGGATGAATTACCTCCCAATCCATAGGTATATGAGGGGTAGCGGTAATACCGCCAGTCACCCAGAAAGTTTATGTTATTCTGTTCGGTCCAAACACTGCTGATTACGGGTACTATTATTTGGTGGTATAAAGAGTAAAGGGGATAGGTTAGAACACTCGACAGGTTAGTAGAATCGATCCGGGCCGTATAAAAGGAGGCATTAGCAGCCACTGTAGCAGTTCCTCCATTAGCAAGGGTGTACCCTATAGCCGGAAATACTGCAAGGTAAAGTTTCCCGGGTTTTAACTTGGCTGTGTCGGGTTTTGCCTTTATGTGTGCCACTTTAAACAGAACGTCGGTAAAATCCTCCTGTTTATAAAGGCTGTCATTGGGTTTTCTGTTTGGTTTGTGTTTATGAGCAGTTGTCAGGCTATCCTGCTCTATAGGAAGCCCTTTTATTTGCGCCTTCATAATATAAGCCGGAGCAATTAATAAAAGAGTGAACAGCAGTCTTTTACCTGTAATATTTTTGCTTTGTATTGTAATAAACACGAGTATTTAATGGTAATTAGACGATGAGCAGCTTACAAACTATTTATATAATAGGAAAAAGGAGTCGGCATGCATAATTTATGTAGGACCAAATAATCAACTAGAAGTTTAAAGGCTACAAGGTACAATACGTTACATGAAAACAATGTGAAGATTACAGGTAATACGTAAAAAAATGAGAAAAGTGATAGGAATAACCCTTGTCAAGCATTTCATCAAATAAAGTTATTGGAAATACTTTACACAGGTTTTTTCAGAAAAAACTACCGTTTTTCAAAAAACTTCCGGTCTCATTTGAGGGAAGAAGAGTACATCCTGAATGGAAGGATTATTGGTCATTATCATGGTGAGTCTGTCGATTCCCATACCAATACCCGAGCAGGGAGGCATGCCATATTCCAAAGCACGTAAAAAATCATTGTCAATAGTCATCGCTTCATCGTCGCCACGAGCGGCCAACTTCATTTGTTCTTCAAAGCGCAGGCGTTGTTCTACGGGGTCATTTAACTCGCTGTAAGCATTAGCCAATTCTTTGCCATTTACCATTAGTTCAAAACGTTCTACCAAACCCGGTTTAGAGCGGTGCTTTTTGGTTAATGGCGACATTTCAACAGGGTAGTCAGTAATGAATGTAGGCTGAACATAATGTTTCTCGCATTTAGCAGAAAACAATTCATCAATCAGTTTACCTCTGCCCATAGACGCTTCCACATGAATGTTATACTTTTGACAAACTTTGCGTAAGCCTTCTTCATCCATTTCCGAAACATCATCACCTGTATGTTCTTTTATGGCATCGAGTATACCTATTCTTTTAAAGGGGCGCTTAAAATCTAATGTGTTTTCACCGCAAGGTACAACAGTGGTGCCGTATAGCTCTGTGGCTATCTTTTCAAGCATTTCCTCTGTCATATCCATCATCCATTCGTAATCTTTATAGGCTACATATATCTCCATTTGTGTAAACTCGGGATTATGGGTTCTGTCCATGCCTTCATTCCGAAAATCCTTTGCAAACTCATATACTGCATCAAATCCGCCTACAATTAAACGTTTCAGGTATAGTTCATTGGCTATTCGCATAAACAAGGGAATGTCTAACGCATTATGATGGGTAATGAATGGCCTTGCTGTAGCACCTCCGGGGATAGATTGCAGTATGGGCGTTTCAACTTCCAGATAACCTCTTTCATTGAAAAAGTTACGCATAGTGTTTATAATTTTTGCCCGCTGCATAAATACGTTTTTCACATTGGGGTTCACAATCAAATCAACATAGCGTTGGCGGTAGCGTAATTCGGGGTCCGATACCACATCATGGGCAACCCCTTCACTATCTACTTTTGTAACCGGCAATGGCCGCAAAGACTTGCACAACAATGTAAATGACTTAACATGAATTGAAATAGTCCCGGTATTGGTAATAAAAACAAATCCTTTTACGCCAACAATGTCGCCGATGTCAAGCAACTTTTTAAATATTGTATTATATAGCGTTTTGTCTTCTCCAGGGCAAATGTCATCACGCTTGATATAAATCTGAATACGGCCCGTCTGGTCCTGTAACTCAGCAAAGGAAGCATTGCCCATAATACGGCGGCCCATAATGCGGCCTGCAATACTGATGTCCTGATAGTCGCCTTTCTCTCTTTCAAAATTGGCAAGTATGTCTGCTGCATTGGCAGTCACTTCAAATAATGCAGCAGGATAGGGGTCTATCCCTAATTTCCTTATTGCTTCTGCCGCATCGTGGCGGAATTTTTCCTGTTCTGTTAGTTCCATAATAATAAAATGTGATGTCAAAGATAGAGAGAAAACAACAACTGTTACGATTGAATATACTTTACAATTGCAGCTTCATCTATTTGTTCCATGCATTTGAAATGTTTCTTGGGGCAGGCTTTATAGCCAATTTTGGAGCAGGGCCTGCATGAAAGGCCTTTTACCTCTATAATATAGGAATTAGCCCCTGGCATGTAAGGGTACATTCCAAATTCAGGAACTGTATTACCCCAAACGGAAATTATATCTTTCTTAAATGCTGCTGCAATATGCATCAATCCTGTATCGTGGGTTATTATTTTAGTTGCCTGCTTCACCAATGATGCCGATTGGTTAATGGTGTATTTTCCGCATGCATTATATATTTTAGGGCCAACTGCTTGCTCAATTTGAATCGCCTTTGTTTCGTCGCTTTTTCCTCCCAGTAATACTATAGGTCCATCTAATTGCCTGCAAATGGAAATTATTTTATGCGCAGGAAGCTGCTTGGTATAATGGTTTGCTCCAATTACAAATCCTATATACCCATTTCTGTGGGATGCAAGAAGGCTCACCATGTCTATTTCTTCACTTGCAGGAATATGGTATTCCAGCCCCAGCCCGTCATTCTTTATTCCTACTGATTTTACAGTTTCAAAATATCTATCGACAATATGTATTCCCGGCAGTTTATTTATTTTGAGGTTTACCAGCAACCACTTCTCTATATTGAGTTTTGGAAAAGCAGCCGATTTCGTTTTCAAGGCTGATTTCACCTTCATGGAGCGGAGGTTATGATGAAGGTCGATGATGAAATCATAGCCTTCCTTCTTTAAATCATCGGCCACTTCGCTCACATCTTTTTCGATAGCGTAGATTTTATCGGTATGCCCAATTGCCTGTACCACCGGTAGAAACACCTTTTTGGTAAGGTAATGAACTTCAGTATCGGGTAGCTGTTGTTTAATACAACGCACAACCGGGCCGGTAAGCACTATATCGCCTATGGAACTAAACCGTATGACTAAAAATTTACTGATAAGCTATGAATTAAGGATTCTTCGGTTACTAATAATGGGCGAATTTAGAATTCATAATTCATAATTCATAATTTTGCGGAATGTTTACAGGTATAATAGAAGAAACGGGCATCATTAAAAGCCTAAGTATGAAAGGTGGAAACCTCCACTTGCAAGTGGAAGCTTCTTTTGCAGGAAAACTCAGACTGAACGAGAGTGTTTCGCATAATGGCGCTTGTCTTTCGGTTATCCCCATTTCTAAAGCCCGCTATGAGGTTATGGCAGTTAAGGAAACATTGGTCAGAACCAATTTGAAACACTTAAAAGTGGGGGAGAAGGTAAACCTGGAACGTTCACTTCCAGCGAATGGCAGAATTGATGGACATTTTGTGCAAGGCCACATTGATGGAACCGTAAAGTGCACCGCTGTTAAAAAACTAAAAGGAAGCCATGAGTTTATATTTGTCTGTAAAAAAGAAGATAGTAAGTATATAGTCGAGAAAGGCTCGATAGCCTTAAATGGCGTTAGCCTTACGGTTGCCGCTGTTAAATCTACCAGTTTCTCGGTTGCTATAATACCCTACACCTTTAAACATACTAACTTTAGTAGTATTAATGCGGGTGATGAGGTGAATGTAGAGTATGATATACTTGGAAAATACTTGGTAAGGTATCTTGAAAAGACTAAAAAATAGTTCCCGCGATTCTCTTTACCGATTCCGATTTGCCCATCGTATAGAAGTGTATGCAAGGCACTCCAAACTTTATTAACTCCTTACATTGCTTAATGCCCCATTCAATACCGATTTCTTTTATCTTTTTTTCGTCCTCGGTCTTTTCCATCGCATCAGCTAATTCCTCAGGAACTTCAATATGAAAAAACTTTGGAAGGCTTTGCAATTGCTTCTTTGTTGAAATGGGTTTAATACCGGGAATAATAGGAACTGTGATGCCATTATCCCTGCATAGTTTCACATAGTTGAAATATTTTTCATTGTCGTAAAACAACTGGGTAACGATATATTCTGCACCGGCTTCCACTTTTGCTTTCAGGTGTTTCAAATCTGTTCCGAAATTAGGACACTCGAAATGCTTTTCCGGGTAACCGGCTACGCCAATGCAAAAACCTCCATTGGCAGTATGGTCAATGATTTCCTCTTCGTAAAGATACTTACCATCGTTCAGCGCCACTATTTGTTTTACCAAATCTATTGCATGTACATTTCCATTTGGTTCGGGTACAAAAGCGCTTTCTGTTTTAACCGCATCGCCGCGAAGGGCAAGGATATTATCTATTCCCAAAAACTGTAAATCGATAAGTGCATTTTCAGTTTCTTCTTTGCTGAATCCTCCACAAATAAGGTGGGGCACTGTATCAATTTTATATTTATTGATAATGGCTGCGCAAATACCTACGGTTCCGGGGCGTTTGCGAACGGATATTTTCTCCAGATAACCGCCTTCACGCTTTTTGTAGATGTATTCTTCCCGGTGGTAAGTAACATTAATAAATGACGGGTTAAACTCAATCAACGGGTCAATGCTTTCATAAATGGAATGAATGCTCTTTCCTTTCAGGGGGGGGAGAATTTCAAATGAAAATAAGGGTGATTTTGATTTATTAAGATGGTCTATAACTTTCATATCAGTTTTGTTTTTGAGCGGCGTTAACCGTTGATTTTTCTATGCTTAATCCTGCATCCATAATCATAGCAAGGCTATCGACACGCATGGCTTGGGTAATGGTAAACTCATAAATACCGGATTTACGGAATTTTACGTTTCTTTTGAATAGAATTTTGTTGTCCCATATATCTCCAAGTCCTCTGCCCAGCCAATTTCCATTAGGGTCTGCAAGAATGCATTCCATCGTATCCCTTTCAACTATTTTCATGGGTGAATTGATGTCGATAAACAGGTAAAGGTTGCTGAAATCGTACTTGTCGGCATTGCGGATGGTAACAAAAATGTTGTATTTGTTTATTGTATCGCTCACAGGAACATCGAATGTAAGAGGCTTATTCATATCCCAGATATTATTGGGAACAGTAATACAATTGCGGTATATAACATCTTTATTGCAGGCTGAAATAACCATGCAACAAAATAAAACAAATAAGAGACTCCTATTTTTCACGGGTTTGTTGTAGTGAGCAAAATTACGGAATATTCTACACCTTGAGCAGCTCATTGAAATAGCGGAGATAATTGCCTTTTTCCGAATCTTTTGAAAAATTTTCCAAAATCGTTCTCCGGGCTTCAAGCCCCATTTTATTTCTACGGATTTCGTCTTCAATCAAAGTGGATATTTTATCTACCCATTCCGTTTCGTTATTTGCCAAAAATCCATTTACCCCGTCTTGAATTATATCACTGTTTACACCAACAGGAGACATAATGGCAGGTATTTCGAGCGCCATATATTGAAGCCCTTTTAATCCGCATTTGCCTTTGGTCCATTCATCATCCGGCAGGGGCATAATACCAATATCAAAAGAAGAAAGTTCATCTATTTCATTTTCTTTACTCCATCCCTGGCCTTTAATATCAAGTTCTTTATGAATATAGTTTTTATCGCCAATTACTTTTATTACCAGTTTATCGCCATACTTTTCTTTTAGTTTTGTCAGTATGGGAATAGCAAATTCAAAATGTTTTATGGTGGTAATACTACCTGTCCACCCAATGCAAACCTTTCCATCTTTGCGCCTGCTGTCAGGGTTTCTTTTATATTCTGCAGTATCGATAGTTGTCGGCACTATTTTAACATTACTGTTGTAATAAGAAGCATAATTTGCCAGGTATTTGTTGCCGGCAAAAATCATATCGGATAGGGAAATTATTTTTGCAATTTTTCCGGGATATTTAAGCCAGCTTAGTTTTTTATTGGCGTCCGATGTATCACCCAGCCAAATAGAGTCATCGAAATCATACACTAGTTTTGCTTTCGACTTCCGGAAACGCTTTTCAAAATAAGTAGAACCCAATAATAATGCCTCGCGGTGTATAAAAATAATATCGAATTCATTAGCCCTCGCAACGTCCTTTAATCTTTTGAAAATGGCTTTCAGCAGTATTCCCATTTTTTGAACATACCTTCCTTTGCTGTAAAGGTTAATATCATCTTTGTCTGAAATGAGGCTTGAGTGCTCGCAATGAAACCCATTGCTTTCAAGGTATTCATAAAATTGTTCAAACCTGAACCGTTGTCCCGGCGCCCTGTTAGGCCTGTGCGAAGTAATAAACAGTATTTTTTTCAATGTATCTAAAAACTTATACTTCTATTAATCTTCCAGCCATACGGGCGGAAGTTTTTCCATTATTTCAATATCCTTGAATTTTTTACTTTTTCTTACTCCGGCGCTTTTTGCCCATTTTGCCATTGTGTTCAATCCATCTTGTAAGATAACCGGATTAGACGATGGAAAATGTTTTTTTACTTTACTGTGGTCGGAAAAAGCGTGCATCACCTCATTTCTTGCTTCCAGGTGCCTTATCTCTCCTTTCATTTGCATAGCTTTCATTGTAGCTAACGCCAGTTCATTTACGGAGTATTCCTTATCCGCTCCAATATTAAATACCTGATTATAGGCAGCCTTGTTATTCACAGAGTTTGCAATGCAGGGAGCCACATCGCCGATATAACTGAATGCCCTGGTTTGAGAACCATCGCCAAACACAGTAAGCTGTTTGCCTTGCATTAATTGATTCATAAAAATGCCTACTACATTTCTGTAGCGGTCGCCAAAATTCTGGTATTCGCCATACACATTGTGCGGGCGGAAAATAATATAGTTTAAGCCGAACATTTCATGGGTTACTTTCAAATCCATTTCCACGGCATATTTGGCAATTCCATAAGGGTCTTCCGGAATAGGAACCATGTCCTCGGTCATAGGTGGCTTTTGGTTACCATACACTGCAATAGAGGAAGTAAACACAAAGCATTTCACTTTATGTTTCACCGATTCATTAATCAGGTTAACGCTTCCGATGAGGTTATTGGAATAATTAAACCGTTTTATAAAATGGCTCAACCCTTCTGCCGCATATGCCGCAAGGTGATATACATAATCAAACTTGTGTTCGTCGAATAATTTCCCCAATAACACATGGTCCTCTACTGAACCCTGAATAAATAATGCTTTTGGGTTGACATTATCTAAAAAACCACCGCTTAAGTCATCCAGAACCACCACATTGTGGCCAGCCTTTATCAACTCATTTACTACATGAGTTCCTATAAAACCTGCTCCGCCTGTGACTAATGAAGTGTTCATTATTAGTTTTAAAGCGACAAAGATACTATTCTGTGAAAATTTATAGATGACTTATTCCGCCTATAAACCTGTTTGTTGCTAACAGGCAAATGTTAGAACTCACTTAGCAGGAACAAGAATTTCACTAAATTCGCCCACAAATTAAGGGTATGAATAAAGTTTATAAAAATGCCGATGAAGCTATTATAGGCATAAAAGATGGTATGACACTTATGCTGGGTGGATTTGGCCTGTGTGGTATTCCTGAAAACTGTATTTCAGCGTTGCTGAAAAGCGGGGTTAAAGAATTAACCTGTATTTCAAATAATGCGGGTGTAGATGATTTCGGTCTGGGCTTATTGCTAAAAACAAGGCAGATAAAAAAGATGATTTCATCGTATGTAGGCGAGAACGCTGAATTTGAACGCCAGTTTTTGCAGGGCGAATTGCAGGTTGATTTGGTTCCGCAAGGCACATTAGCGACTCGTGTGGCTATGACCGGGTTAGGCATACCCGCCTTCTTTACCCCTGCCGGATATGGCACCGAAATAGCCGAAGGCAAAGAAGTGCGGGAGTTTAACGGTAAAAAATATTTGATGGAAATGGCGCTTCACGCCAATTTTTCTATTGTAAAGGCGTGGAAGGGTGATACGCTTGGGAACCTTGTTTTCAGAAAAACCACACGCAATTTTAGTGCGCCTATGGCTAAAGCAGGAGATATTACTATTGCTGAAGTGGAGCATTTGGTGCAGCCCGGCGAACTGGACCCCGACAATATTCACGTACCCGGAATATATGTTCACCGCATTTTTGAAGGAAAGAATTACGAAAAGAGAATTGAACGAAGAACAGTTTCAAAATAAGAAATTATGTTAGACAAAAACGGAATTGCTAAACGCATAGCACAGGAATTGAAAGATGGAATGTATGTTAACCTGGGTATAGGTATTCCTACGCTGGTGGCTAATTACATACCATCGGGAATGACTATTATCCTGCAATCGGAGAATGGAATATTAGGGACAGGACCCTATCCAAAGGATAGTGATGTGGATGCCGACCTTATAAATGCCGGAAAAGAAACGGTTACCGTACTTCCCGGGGCATCTTATTTCGATTCCTTTGAAAGTTTTGGCATGATTCGCGCAGGGAAGGTTGACCTTACTGTACTTGGCGCAATGGAAGTGAGCCAGACCGGCGACATAGCCAACTGGAAAATTCCGGGTAAAATGGTGAAAGGCATGGGTGGCGCTATGGATTTGGTCGCGGCAGCTAAAAATATTATTGTTGCCATGCAACATACCAATCCCAAAGGAGAATCAAAACTGCTTCCGGCATGTACTTTACCGCTTACAGGCGTTGGCTGCGTAAAGCGCATTGTTACCGAAATAGCTGTGTTGGATGTTACTCCCAATGGTTTTAAATTAATTGAAAGAGCGCCGGGTGTCAGTGTTGAAGAAATAAAAGCTAAAACAGCAGGAACGCTGATTATAGAAGGTGATATTCCGGAAATGAAAATTGACTGAGGTTTCTCGCAAAGACGCTAAGCCGCCAAGAAAAGACTGGAAAACAGTTTTCCCGGCAAGATTTTAATGATTGAATATCCCCTCGTTGGTGCCGCTATTCTCTTTGTTATACTTATCACAATCGCATTCTATGGTGAGAGGCTTATCAGGCTTTTCAAAATCACCCTGTGAGATATTGAGAGATTTATCGGCATAAGCTTTTTTCATATATACTGCCCAAACAGGTAAGGCTTCGCTGGCACCTTGTCCCCATTGCATATTTTCAAAGTGTACGGCCCGGTCTTCAAAGCCTGCCCAGCAACCGGAAACTAAATCAGGAGTTATTCCAATAAACCATCCATCAGAACAGTTTTGGGTGGTACCGGTTTTTCCTGCAATAGGATTTTTAAGAGCATAAGTCGGGCCGCGCAATCGCACACCCGTGCCATGAATTACTACATCCTCCATCATGTTGAGCATAACATAAGCATCCTGCTGGCTCAACGCCTCGCTGGTTTCCGGCTTTACCTGGTCGAGCACACGGCCATTTTTATCTTCAATCCGCATGACAAACGTTGGCTGTACCCAAATTCCCTTATTAGCATAAGTGCAATAAGCGCCTACCATGTCTAAATTAGCAATTTCACAGGTGCCCAAACAAAGTGAAGGCACCGCATCTATCTTATCTTCAATACCCATGTGGCGCACTACATTAATTACGGCCTGCGGCGAGAACTGGTGGGTGAGTGCTGCTGCAATCCTGTCGACTGATTTGGCTAATGCTTCACTCAACGACATCATACGTCCGTCATCATCTGTATCGGCATTCTTTGGCGTCCATGAAGGTTGTCCTTCAATCGGAATAGTGATAGGAACATTGGGCATTTTATAGCATGGGGAATATCCATTCTGCACGGCAAGTGTGTAGATGAATGGTTTGAAAGTAGAGCCTACTTGCCGTTTGCCTACCTTTACGTGGTCATATTTGAAAAAGCGATGGTCAATGCCGCCAACCCAAGCTTTTATGAAGCCTGTGTGCGGGTCAATGGAACTGAAACCGCATTGTAAAAAGCTTTTTGCCCAACGTATAGAATCAATTGGAGACATGGTAGTATCAAGTGCGTGCTTGCTGTTCTTCCAGGTAAATACCGTCATTGGAACAGGCGTATTAAATGCCTTATCAATATCATCGTCCGAAGCGCCCGCCTCTTTCATACTTATATAGCGGTCTGAGCGGTGGACAGATTCATTAATCAGGTCATTGCTTTCAGCTTTTGAAATACGAAAATCAAAGGGAGGATTCCTCCGGTTTTTTAATTCATTGAAAAACTTTGGTTGTAAAAATCTACAATTTTGTTCCACGGCTTCTTCCGCATATTTCTGCAGGCGCGAATCGATAGTTGTATATATTTTTAACCCGTCTTTATATATGTCATACTTGGTGCCATCGGGCTTCAGGTGCTCATCGCACCATTTCCGCAGGTAGTTGTCGCGCAGGTATTCCCGGAAATAAGAAGCCAGTCCGTCATCAGGGTTTTCCGGTTTAAATTTCAGCGCAAGCGGAATATTTTTCAGTGAATCGTATTTATGTTGAGTAATGTAATTGTAGGTCTTCATTTGGAAAAGCACCACATTTCTCCGTTCAAATGCGTTTTGTTTTCTTTTCGCAGATGCCGGATTAAACAACGATGGGTTTTTTTCCATTCCCACCAGCATGGCGGCCTGTTCTATTTTCAAAGAATCGGGGGACGTGCTGAAATAAATCCGTGCTGCCGACTGGATGCCCACCGCATTATTGATAAAGTCGAACTTGTTGAGGTATTGGGTAATTATTTCTTCTTTGGTATATTGCCTTTCCAGTCTTGCGGCAATTATCCACTCTTTTATTTTTTGAATTCCCAACTGGAATTTAGAAATCTTCCCCTGCTTTCTGAAAAGCATTTTAGCAAGCTGCTGGGTAATAGTACTTCCTCCGCCCGATGAGCTTTTACGGCCCAATACTGTTTTAAAGAATACCCTGAACAAACTCCGCAAATCAACGCCGGAATGGTCGAAAAAACGGGCATCTTCGGTTGCTACCAAGCCATTAATTACATATGGGCTTATATCCTTATACTGAATATTGGAGCGATTTTGCACATAGTATTTGCCCATTACCACCCCATCGGAAGAATAGACTTCGGAGGCTAAAAAACTTTGCGGGTTTTCAAGCTCTTCAAACGTGGGTAGTTTGCCGAATAAGCCTGCCGCCGTGCCTACCGTTAATAAAAGCAATAGCAGCAACGGAAGAATTACCAGTGTCCAGAAGACTCTTATATATATTGTAAATCGCTTCTTATCGGGAGCGTTCTCAGTCTTTGCCAGATTACTTGAATTTAAAGACTCAAAATTACATAAAAAGCAGACACCTGATTAAAGTATGAACGATAAACTATGAACTATGAGTGGAAAACAGTATCTTTTTTCGTGGAAAAATCCTGAGAGTGAAATGTCCGGGTTTTTCACGTATTTGAAACATGGAAAAATGCCCTCTATCCTATACGGGACAAGGTTTTGAACAGATGTCCATGTTTGTATGTGAATCTGGACATATTTAATGATATGCAAATGTGTGGCAAAAGTACTGCTTGTTAGTATCAGATTACCAGTCAATTATAAATAATTTTTAAATAACTGCCTGACAACCTTTCTGTACGTATTTATAGGGTAAAGGCATACTTTAAATGACTATTTAAGAAGATGATAAAAGGAGTGCAATATTTATAATTTTTTAGGCTGCATAAACCAAAATTTTTCTTGCTTTTAACCATAGTAGAAAAATAGATTTAACCAAAATATAAAACCTTATTACCATATTTTGACAAAGTAGAATATATTAATAAGGTTAATTGCATCGGTTGTTCTTTTCTACTAAGGTTGCGAAGAATATTTTCAGCGCAATCTGCGGGAACTTTTTAATTCACCTTCCAACTCTGCGTTAAATCCCAGTTGGAGCGGATATTTATTTTGTCGGAATAATAGTAAACTTTTTCGGGTTGCACCTGTTTCAGGAAGTTACCGATATCCCATTTACCGTTGTTATTATTATCTTCTATCACCCTTATTCCATAAACAGCGGGAGGGAGGCCGTCGTAAAAAATACTGGTTGTTCCGCTAACAGTATCCTGCCTCACAATATTGCTTTTGTCATCCATCAGTTGAACGAGGTAATGTGTCTTTTTAGTAAATGCGAGGGCCAGCGTAAGCGTACCAAAGTAGTTTTGTTCCTGTATGGTGAATTTATGGATAACGGTATCGTTGGTATAATTGAAAAAGTCGGTGAATGCGCCGGGCAGAATGGTGATTCTATAGGTGGAATCGCTTATCAAATCTTTCGTGGGGCGCAGGGAAAGGAAAAATGAAGATTGGTCGGTTTGTTTTAACGGCAGGGTATCTTTACGGTGTGTAAGAAATATTTTAGACAGGTTGATTTTGGTAACCGGATGCGGGAATTGAATGGTAAAAGGCAAATGGTAATCGAATGCAGCTTTGTCGGCTGTGTTTAATGAAACCTGCAACACAGGCGGTTTTTCGGGCTTTTTGTTTTTCTTTGAAGATACAATTGTATGCCCCGGAATATTGTAAACAATGGCAGTATCCATTGGTTTTTTATTGTGCGAAATAATAAAACGCAACGAATCGATATTGGGATAATCAATCCAATAGGTAATACTGTCGTGCGTGGCAGAATATTGTAGTAAGGTGTTATATTTTACAGTGTCTTTCAGGTTTACGGGAGTGATGGAAATACTGTCTGCCGCTTTATTGAATGTTAAAAGTATTTGTCCTTTGCCCACCGCTTTCGCCTTCGAGAACTGTAGTTTCGGCTGCTCTTCGGTAAACAGGAAGAAATTAACCGTATCATTTTTTATAAGGGAAAACGTGTCGCTGTAAAAAGCTATGCTTTGCGTGTATGGGTGATAGAGATAATCGCCTGCGCCTTTGGTGAGGGCAATAAGGCGGTAATTTCCATTTTTAATATTATCGATGTGGTAGTAGCCATTATCATCCGTCTGTCCGCAATAAGCGGGATTTTTTTTGTAGGGAACAGAGTCGCCCATATTACTATAAAGCAGCACCAATCCTTCCTGTATTGGAGCATGGGAAAATGCGTCGAGCGCAACACCATGAATGGATAAAGAATCTACATAACTTCCGGTGGAAAAAACATATTGGAAATTTTTAATAGGGTTCGCTTCATTCAGGTCGCAAACGGCATTTCCGAAATTGAACGTGTAGGTTGTATTCTCGAGCAGGGTGTCTTTTTTCAGGGAAATCTCCAGAACCCTTCCTTTTACAAGCGGAATGGGCAGGAACTTTAAAGGCGGCGAAATAATAAATTGCTTGGAAAGTTCTTTCAACTGGATATATTCATCGAATGTGATATCTATTTTTTGAGGGTGTGAGCGTGTACTTTTATTTCCGGGATGGTATTCCAGCGCTTTGGGCGGAGTAACATCCTTCGGGCCTCCGGTAGGGTTTACTATTTGGGCGCAACCGCTTGCCAGCAGTAATAAGGACGATATTATGGAAAGCCTTTTCAATACTCAGGAGTTTACTATGCTTTCTATTATATGAACAACTTCGGTAAGCGCCTTTTCATCGGTAGCGTCAAAGTCGGCAAAGCGGTCGCTGTCGACATCGAGAATCATTCGTACTTGGCCGTCTTTCCCAACTATGGGCAGCACTATTTCCGATTTGCTTTCCGAACTACAGGCAATATGCCCTTCGAACGTATTTACATCATCCACAATCACTGTTTTTTTATTTTTCCATGCATAGCCGCAAACACCTTTACCAAAGCCGATGCGGGTACAAGCAACAGTTCCCTGAAAGGGGCCTAATACTAATTCTGAATTTTCAATTTTTAATTCCGGCTGTTCTCCAACTTTTAACTTTTCACTTTTCACTTTTTCCTTTACAAAGTAAATTCCGGCCCAAAAAAAACCCATACCATATTTTAATGCAGAAATAATATTGCCTAATGCGGCATATAGGTCGGGCTCCTCTGCCAATGCTTTTATTTGCGGCAGCAGCGAGGCATACTTTTCTTCTTTTGATGTTCCGGTTATGGTAATGGATTCAGCCACTTCAGTCGAAAATTTATGAAATTATAAGGTTCAAAGGTATAAAGTTATTTGCCGTTCAACTTTATAAACTTTGGGTCTTTATTGCTTTCAGGCTGATTTTAAGGTTATTTAACAATCATTTGTGAATGTTACTCAGTTGTAACCAATCTGTTTCGATTCCGTAAAAAGAACGAGATTAATACCGTCTTCCCCGGGTATTTAATGCTTGATTAAGCTTTAATAAGATTACTGGGTATGTTAAATGAAGAATTAACAGTTACGGACGTTTCCTATAAAGAGAAGATTGAAAAGCTGCTTGAGAAAGCATATTCCTCCCGGATTAACAATTTGGGACTGAGTATTGAGCTTGGGCAGCAGGCGCTGGCGCTAAGCCGCGAGGTAAACCGAAAAGACCTTATTGCCCAAAGCCTGAACAGGCTTTCTCTGTTTTATATGATTCATGGAAGGTATGAGGAATCGCTGTCTATGGCGAAGGAAGCTATCGATTATTTTGAGGAGCTGAATGATGAAATGGGAGTGGCCAATGCAAAATACAGCATTGCTGGCATTTATTACAAAACGAATAACTTTCATTTAGGGCTGGTAAACCTTATCGACTGCCTGACGATTTATAAAAAGCATAACGATTTCCATAACCTGGCCCGCACGCAAAAATCAATGGGCACTATTTATGACTTTTTGGGCGACGTAAATAACTCATTCAAATCATACGAAGGCTCTATTGAATCGGCGCAAAAAGCGGGCGACTTGAACCTCGAGTCGAATGCGTTTAATCCGTTATCAGGTTTATATTTAAAGCAAAATAATCCTGCAAAGGCTATGGAGTTAATAGAGGACTCTATTGCCATGAAGCAAAAAACAGGCGATACCCGCGGAATGGCTTTTGCTATTTATGGAAGGGGAAAAGTATATGCCTACCTGAAAGAATACGATAAAGCCGAGCTGGACTATTTACAGGCGCTCGATATTCATGAACGAATGGGCGAGCCCCTGGGCAAAGGGATGACCTTAAACAAACTCGCCATTCTATATAGTACGCTGGGCAAAGACGAAAAAGCAAAAGACTATTTTCACAAGGCGCTGCAATATTGTGAAGAATACAATATTGCAGCGGTACTTATAAGAGCAAATCAGGGGTTATACGAAATTTATAAACGGCAGAACGATTCCGTTAAAGCGTTGGAAGTTCTGGAGCGGTATATTAAAATGAAGGAACAGCTTATTAATACCCAAACTTTAATGGTAATCCGGAATTATGAAATGATTACCCGGATAGAAAGTATGGAGAAGGAGGCCCAACTGCAAAAGGAACGGGCTGAAATTTTGGAAAAACAGCGACGTGCCGAGCAACTGGCGAAAGTGAAACAGGATTTCCTTTCCACCATGAGCCATGAAATAAGAACCCCGCTGAATGCCATTATATCTATAGCGGCCCTGCTGAATGAAAAGCATTTCGACAAAGAAGAACTGGAACTGTTCCGTTCCTTAAAGTTTGCTTCAAATAACCTGCTGATGCTTGTGAACGACATACTTGATTTTACCAAGTTGGAACAGGTGAAGGTGAAACTGGAAAACCGGTCGACAGATTTTCGCCTCTTTTTAGAGAATTTGAAGAACACATATAACGGGTTGGCGCTTGAAAAAGGCCTTGAAATGAATCTTAAGGTGGATGCGGAAATAGCCGATTTTTATGAATTGGATGAAACCAAACTGGGACAGATTTTAGGCAACCTTATCAGCAATGCCATTAAATATTCGGAACGCGGATTTGTAAAAATTGAAGTGAATAAGGTAAATAATTTTGGGGAGAATGATTTGGTCGAATTCAAAATAAAAGACTCCGGAGTAGGCATAGCCAGCCATATCGGGCAGGAAGTGTTTGAAAGTTTTTACCAGATAGGGCCTGTGCATACCCGCAAGCATTCCGGTTCAGGACTGGGCCTTGCCATAGTGAAAAAACTGGTTGAATTACACGGAAGCATTATTAACATGATTAGCGAAGTAGGTGTTGGTTCTACTTTCTTTTTTACCCTCGAATTAAAAAAGTCGCAGGCTTGCCAGCACACGCCTTCAAGCCTTTCCGATGAACTGAATAATAAAACTACCCTTATTGCCGAAGATAATTTGGTGAATGCCTTAGTAAGTAAAAAAATATTGACCAAGTGGGGTATTAAAAGCGACCATGCCCTTAACGGAGTTGATGCAATTGAAAAAGCAAAAGAGCAGGTGTATGATTTTATTTTAATGGATATTCATATGCCTGGGTTAAATGGGTATGAAGCGGCCAAAGCCATAAGGGAAACGGATAACCCAAATAGAAACACCCCTATTTATGCGCTTACCGCCGATATTACTTCGGAAAATGACGAAGAGTATGCAAAGTATTTTAACTGCGTTCTCCGCAAGCCCATTGAAATCGACAAGCTATTTGAAGTCCTGATTAAAGTACAGATGGCAGTTCGCTAAAATTCCTGGTTGGAGTAGGGCGGGCGTTCAGGAATAATTATCTTGTTGAAGTTAAATTTTGTATTCGTGTGGCAATTGTTGCAGGCATTGGTTAGGTTAGTAAAAGCGGAATTGAACCTGTCGCCGTCTTTTGATTTAACGGCTTGCTGAATACTGTCGAGCTGCGGGTAAATCATCACATGAAATAGTTTTACCTCGCTCCGTTCTTTCTCGATATCCTCTGCTTGTTTCAGTATCTCCATAATTTCATCGTGCTCAAATTGGGCCAGGGGCCAATTACCCTCGCGGCCGGCAAAATATAATTTGTTGTGATGAACCTGAATCATCAGCATCAGGTCGCCAAGCCCCGGTTTAACGCTTTGTATTTCTTTTTCAAGGCTGTCGTTTTTTGCATTCAGATAATTGATTTCAGATTGAAGGGTTTTAAGGGTGGTGCGGTTGTCGGTGCAACCGGAAATGAATAGAATCGGTATGAATAATAAAAAGAAGCGCATGGAAATTATTGGGTTTTCTTGCTGAAATTAATCAAAGGTTTATCAAGCCTATCCGCAAATTTATTAAATAAACGGCCATTCATACCCCAATAATACGTTATAAGCGCGCAACTTATTCCTATAATCGATGCTGCATAAACATCCTGCAAAAAATGTTCGGAGAGGTATATACGTGAATAAGCAATTAATAAGGCGGCAACAAAGCAGGTAAATTTGGCAAGTTTATTAGGTATATAAAGCGCCAGCAGGCAAAACATACAGAAGCCCGTGGCTGTGTGGCCCGATGGAAAACTGTTCCAGGAATACATTTCGACATTGGGAACAAGGTAAAGCGATTGATGTAATTGCCCGAAAACAGTAATTGGCCTTGGTGCATGAAATAACGGTTTAAGGGAATCGTTAATTATAACGGTAACCAAAAATCCAAGAACTGAAATCAGCATATAGCGGAACCTGATAAAAGCAAGAATCAATGCAACAGGAATAATTGTTATTCCCAACCCGATAGTGGTCCAGTTACTGAAGAAGAAGTCTCCCAAAGGGCTGTGATGGCTGTTTATGAATAGATGTATATCTGTCTTAGGGTATAAAACCAAAATAACTCCGCCTGCAAGCAGGCAGAGAAAATAGGGGAGGAAAAATGCAGTATTCTTTTTTAGTAAAGAAAACATTAAGAAGAACCTATTGAATGATGCAAGTCGCTTATTTGCTGGTTCCAAAGTCTCGTAGATTCTTCCAGCTCTTTCGGGGTATCTGCAAAATCGCTTACTATAAGTGCCACTTCACTGGTAAGGTCATCAATTACTATTTTAAATTCGAAATATCTTTTTTCAGGCTCATCAAGCCAATGGAACCTTACCCAGTCTTTTTCTTTTATTCCTACCTGTTTGGCCATTCTTTTTTCGCCATCTTCCCAGTTGAAAATAAAGTTCCCTTCGATAATATAAACCCTGTCGGCAAACCACTTTTCCAACCCTCCGGGGGTGGATATAAACTCGAAAAGCACATCGGGCGAAGAGTTTAATTCGTATTCGATAGAATAAAGCCCTTTGGGTTTAGGTTCATCAACTTTTGGAGCCGGTTTTGCAGGTATAGGTATCTTTTTTGCAGGCATTTTAATGGGATTCGCAGTTTTTGCAATCGGTTTCGGTGCCGGTTTTGCAACCACTTTTACGGCCGGTTTTTTAACTTGTTTTACAGCCGGTTTAGGTGCCTGTTTCTGTTTTTTAACGGGCGTTTTTTTTACAATTTTTTTAGCCACCTTTTTAGGGGTTTTGGCAGCCGGTTGGGGTTTAGCCTTTACTTGCTTTTTCGGAGCCGGTTTATGCGATGGTTTCTTCTTTTTCTTCATTTTCTAAGGGGCTATCGGGCGACAATAATAAATAAAAAACAAAACAAAATGCAATTTTTAGCCAATTTATTGTGAAAACTTACAAAACCCATACACTAAACCAATTTACATAATCGGAATTAAATCAAATAAATTGTTGCTACTAATTGATAATCAGCTAATAATTCCAGCCACTTAAATAAGGCCCTAAAATAAAGGTAGAAAACGTAAAACCATTAAATGGTTAAATCATTACCTTTGCAAACTTTTATAGAAAAATCGTATTCTGGCGAGGTAGCTCAGATGGTAAGAGCGTCGGATTCATAACCCGGAGGTCGAGGGTTCGATCCCCTCTCTCGCTACAAAAAAAGGCTTGTATTATACGATGGCCTAAAATATCTGCCCGATTCCGAAGTAAAACTGGCTGCCTTCGGGAGACACGCCAAAATCGAAGCGCAATATAGTATCTTCATTCCAGGCTATTTGCGCGCCGGGGCCGCCGGAATAGCGCATATTCTGCAAATTAGAGGGAACCCTTACCAATGTATTCCAAACGCCGCCTGCATCAAAAAACGGAATGGCGTAAAAATTCAGGTTCTGTTCCCAGAAACTTACCTGCCAGAAACGGTAACGCAGTTCAATATTAGCTAATGCCATAGCGGGTGCGGCAAACCTGCTTTCGGTGTATCCGCGCAAAACCATTGGGCCTCCTAATCCGTCAATATCGCCTTGCGAGGTCCACTGGTCGAGGTATTCGTAAAAGGGTGCATTGCCGGTAGTGTAGCCCATGCCGATGCGGCCAGCAAAAACCAGTTTTTTAAATACTCCTTTAAAAAGGCGATGATAATAATTGTAATGAATAAATGTGCGGTTATAATTAAAGCCCGAGCCCAGCGCGGTGGAAGAAAATTCATCTGTAATTTCAGCATAGGTGCCACTGGATGGGTCATCTTCCAAATCGCGGGTATCATAGGTAATTCCGAATTGTAAATGGGTTGTTTTGCTCATTCCGTATCCGGTAATAAGCCCTTCCAAAGCTTGTTCATATAACAACGAAGCATTATCTAACGGGGTGGTGGTGTTATAGGCGGCATATTCAAATCCCAGCAGGGTTCGCAGTTTTCCTTTGAACCAGGAATGTTCCACGCTCATCTCTATCGATTTTTCTTCCTGCTGAAAGGTGTTGTAATTGGCTACCTGATTATTGGTATAATTATTGAAATTATTAGTTGTAGTAAGCCCTTTTGCAGTATCGCCGCCGGGATAATAACTGAGGGGCTTCAGCGAGTTTTCCGTTACCCCGAAAAAAAGATGGTCGGGGTCTATTTCAAAATCGCAAATGCCTCTCACTCTCCATTTGCTGTTAAATATATAAGGGATATCCCAGATTAATTCAAATTCTTTTTCGCCTCCGGTAGTATAAAATGCATCTAAATCTATCTGTGCCCGATAAGGGGTATATGCAAAAAACGGGTCATTGTGTTTTCCGTTAAAAAAGAGTTGAGCTTCAGCTCCTGCGCCAAAGCCGTGTTCCGCATCAAAACTTAAATCGGGTTCTCCGGTAAGGTAAACTCCTTCTTTCTTTTCTTTCAGGTCATCATCCGATAAACGCTTCTCTTTTGCAATCGCAAAAGGGAGTTTAAGTGAATCGTGCTTGGCTGTATCCTGAGCCCGGCAATATAAGAACGGAACCACAAAGGATATGGTAAGTATCCTGATTTTTTTTATCATGGTGCAAAAGTAGGACTCTACAATGATACGAAAAGCACCCCATGTTAAGTTAATGTTAAGAAAACAAGGAGATGTTGATTCTAAATGCAATAAATTCTGATGCTGTTAGAATTTTACCCGGACGTTGTAGATGGCATTTTCAAGAATACTTGAATCGTCGGTGCACTCAAGGGTGAATCCACTGTCTGAATAATAAATCACTTTGAAAATATGGTTATCGAAACCCTGAATGCGGGCATCCATCATAATGAAGCCGTTTTCATTATAAACCCTGTTCATTAAAACCACATCTGTATCATGGTAGGCAACAAAATCATAATCATCGGTTGCTAATTTATCCACTTCATATTTGGTCATTTTATATTTCATTTTACTGTTGAGCAAATTCATAAAACCGTCATAGCTCGGCAACCTGCTCGAGTAGGCAATACCTGCCATATTGGTAGAAGTAGGGTGATAAGGAGCATTGGTAGTGGTGCCTTCCAGGGTTATATAAATTTCGTTGGCTCCCATCATGGCGGCTTGTATTTTCATTTTGCGTATTCCGCGTTCTTTCACTTTTTCCATATTGGCATATATGGTAGTGCCGCGGGCTTTGGCTCCAACATCGCCTATTTTATAAAGGCCCTGTACTTCGCTTTGCACATGCGACAGTGTTACGTTATCATAATCATCTACGCTGGTTATGGAGCGCAAAGAGGTGGCTTCGGCAAATATTTGGACACGGCCCGATTTGAATATTATTTTTTCAATCGTGTTTTTATAAACCGCATTCACAAGGTCTTCTCCCGGATAGGAGAATTTGACGGCATCAGGGGTTATTTCTTTAACGATGCAGGCTATCTTTTCATTATTCGAATAGATGGTATCGTAAGTTGCCTGACAATAGCCGTTGAGTGAAGACAAAAGCAAAAGAGAAATCGATAAAATAGTTTTCATGAAATTAATGTTAATGTTTAACGGTAGTGTGCCACATGCTCTTCCTTCGACATTTTTATGAGCAGTTTAACTTCTCCCGAAATGGCATTAAACGTACCATAAGTTCCTTGTCCGTAAAAATAGAATTGGGAACTGCCAAAGCTGGCTAAATCCTTGGAGCCATCGCCCGCATTCATAATACCCATATCGGATGAAACAGAAATTATAAGTGACATTTTAGCGGTAAGTGGAAGCAATACACCCACAGCGGCATGTGCCGACATGGTTAATTTGGCCGGGTTTTGCGAAGGCGTACTTATATTTTGTGAAGTGGTGGAGGTAGATTCATAAATAAAAATATTGGTATTGGCAGGCTGGTTCAGCAGGTATTGTGTTTGGGTGGCGCTGCCCGAAATTTGGCTGTTCACCAAATAATTTGCCACAAGCCCCGCTTCGGCATAAAGGCCTACCCTGTTTTCCTGACTGCTTATATAGCGGCAAAGTATAGGTATCTGCGCATAGGTAAACGTATATTTTAAGGTGGCATCATATCCGGCGGTTACTGTTGTATCGGTAGATGTGGTGCGCAATGCTGTTTCATCCTGGTAGTAATTATTGGGCTCTGCAATGTTCGAATAGGTGTAGTTGAAGCTATATTGCTGCACCTGCAAACCGATGGAAATGCCAAGGTTGGAGGGGAACATGTAACTGACATTGGCTCCGAATTTGAAACTTGAGCCGGATGTTATCTGGGTATTGTTCAAATTGGAAGAGGAAGGCCCGCCAAGCCCGTAACCCAAATCAGGGTCCACATATAATCCGTCACGCAGGTAATAAAGCGAATCCCATGCAGGGCGTACTTCCTGCCGCTGAAAAGGAGGCGGGGCAGCATTATTGCTGCTTTTGGGGTTATTTAACGCGAAATAAACAGGCAGGTTGTATTGAACATTTACGGCTTTCCCGTCTTTTTTACCGGGGTTCCAGGGAGGCATTGATTTTACCACACGTACCGCTTCGCTGTCGATATCGGCTGAAACACCCGAAAGCACGGCCACATCAGAAACGGCCCCCGTTTTTTTAATCACAAAAGTGATGTTTACGGTTCCCGATATGCCCCTGTTGATAGCAGATTGAGGATAGCGCAGGTGGTCGGCCATAAAGTTATCAAGGTCGCCGGGAAAAGTGGGCATTTGCGGAACTATCATATAAATACGATTGTCACCCGAAGAATCGCTTTGCGCCGAAACTCGCAGCGATAGCATTACCAAAAGGAATATTCCGAAGAAGAAAATAATTTTATTCAAAGACTTCATGCAGGTAATAAATTACAAGTGATTAAAGGAGCCTTGGTTTACAGTCATACTATTGAATGAATTGGTAGAATCGTCGGCAATAAAATCGAATGTTCCATAATACTTGTTGTTGGTTATGGAGTCGATATCCAAATTGCCCGTACCCATTGAATTATTAACTAAGTATACCGTAGAGCCATTCACAAGGCGGAAGCTGATTCCTCCTCCAAACCCAACGGAATAATTTCCCGGGCCTGTGGAAGTCGGCATTATTATTGAAATAGTGTAAAAACTCGACACCCCGTTTAAGGATACTGTTGACCCAGAAATATGTTTATTGGGGGTAAAAGTAATTACAGCGCTGCTATTAACAGATGCTAAAAAACTAGTTGTGGTATCGGGCGGGGTATGCGTGGTAGTACTTGTATAAGTTACCACCACTGTATGTGTTACACCTGCTTCGGGAGTACTGTAAGGATTTGGGTCGGCTTTCTGGCACGAAAAAAAGGAAAGAACAGCCCATCCGGAAAAGGCAACCGACAGAAGTAAAATAGAGGGCCTTTTAATAAAAGTATTCATGAGGAATCTTATTTTTAGTATAAATAACATCACAAATGTAAAAATAAAATCGAATGGTAGAATAATAGGGGATAGTCATACTGTTTTTGCAGATTGGAAGGGAAAATTGGAATGTTTCGGCTTGGTTTCTTTCTATTTTTTATATTTGCACGGAAAACGAAATGAATCGCAGTAAAAACTAATTGTAAAAACACACCAATGAAAAAAATATTTCTTATTTCTTTAATCAGCGCCGGCCTTTCATTCTTCACTTATGGCCAACAAAAACTAACCAAGAAGGAAGCCACTAAAATATTGACCCAAACCTGGAGTTGCGTAAAAGCAAACGACACCGCCGGATTCATTAAAACATGGGCAATAGATGACAAGCAATGGCCATATCATGCCGGCAAGAAGTTCACCAATGACGATGTGAAAATCAATTTCGGTGATTTTAAAAAATACTTTGCAGAACCACTAAGTAAGGGATTGAAATTCGATGCAACGGAATGCGATACCCTTTCAAAAGACGACCCCCACTATGATTTTTCAAAGTATTATATCCGTGCATGGTTCAAACTGGCCGATAATTCCCGCAAAGGATTTGGCTTTTATATGGATTATGTTGGCGACAAATGGTTGGCTCGTTTCTCTCCTGATTATTCCAACGAAGCGGCGAAGAAATAACAAGGTTTTTTTTAGTAGAGAGCTTCATGGTTTTACATAACGATGAATTTTCCTTTTGAGATTAAAGAACCGTTATTGTTAATCATTCTATATAAATATAGTCCGTCTTGCTTATAAGGCAGGGATATATAATTATCCCCTGTAGTGATATTTGAAGTATAGATTTTTTGTCCAAGAGCATTATATATTTCAAGTGTGACAGGTTGCTGGGAATTTGGTAGAGAAATAATAAAATTACCATTATTTGGGTTTGGAAAAAAAATCAAATTTAAAGTTTCAACTTCTTTCTCAGGGGGTGAATCTGATAGCGGTTGATTTTTGTAAATATTTAAGGAAAAATCAGTAAAATAGGCTACCGAAGCTCCAAAAGTATATAATGCCTTTAAAGAATTAGTATCTCCTGTCGAATCTATTGCCCAGTTTAGGCCTCCATTGGTCGTCTTAATTAAAAAACCTGCTGTTCCTCCAATATATCCAACTTGACTATTAGCAAATTGGATACAAGTGAAGTTGCCCTTGGGTACTGACACCTTATTCCATACCGCTCCACCATTAGTGGTTTTAAATACACTGTCGTTGCTAATAACAATATAGCCTGTATCTTTTGTAGGAAAACAAAAATCAGTGACGTTATTCATAATGTCATAATATATAGGGTTCCATGTTTTTCCGAAATCTGTTGTTTTAATAAGTAAATTGGTCGCAGGTTTTCCTCTGTAATAAGTTTCTAGGAACCCTGTGCTATCATTAATAAACGAGAATTTACCTATACCGGAATCACCATAAGAGGAGCTATAGCTGCAAGAATTATTGGAAATTGTAGTTTTATCAAAAATGAGGCTATCATTTAATAATCCGGGTTCTTGAGATGCTAAATATATAAATTTGGGAGTAATTGCAGGTGGTCCTCCCAATACCCCCATAATTGCGTTTATATTTTCAAGAGTGGAGAAACTTGATGAAGTATAATAAAAATAAATTGTGCCAAAGTTTATAATAAAAGCAAATGTTGAGTCGTTTAAAGAATTAATATAAGGAGAAATGCAGCATTGTATAGCATCATAGGTATAAATTACACTATCGTTTTTAAGGTCATTGCGTGAAACTAAAATGGCGTAGATTCCAGATGAACCAACATTGCATTGAAAATTATAAACAATTACCCCATTAGCTGCCGGATATATTATACCATCAGGCAAAGTACTGCCACGCGGACATTCGGGTGGAAAATATATCCACGTATTTGGAATAGCTGGGGCTGGTAATTTATGCCACTGAGCAGGTAAGCTATTTGCTGTAAAGTAAAATAAAGCAAAAAAAGGAATTATTTTCAAAAACTTCATTGGGCAAATATACTAACAATGAAGCAATTTTTCTTAGAAATTTATCGTTATATCGAGGTGTCCCCAGCCATGATACACACCTGTTTGTATTTCATTGGTAATGTGGGTTACCGAATAATTTACGGCTACCTTATGCCACGAAAGGCATAGCCCGTAAGAATCGCCAAAGACAACCGGAGTAACTTGTTTTTGGCTTAGGGTGTAAATACTGTTATGGGTAAATAAATCGCCTTGCAGGGTGCCGTTATAAGCCACACCTTCTACCCAGGCTTGCACGGTTCCATACAGTTGAAACGCGGTGGTATGGTTGCCTAAAAAATAAGATTGCATTTTACCCGTGTGTAGCGTAAGTCCCACCAGGGCATTATCATATACAGTTCCAATAGTTGTTTGGCCCACTGCATCTAAATCTATGGCTGTGTCAGCAAACAAAGCCTTTTCATAACGCAGTTTATAATTCAACATCAGGCCCGTTCCTATCTGGTATTTCCAGCCTTCAGGCTGAATATTATTTCCGTATTTATGAATTTCTTTTTGTTCCGCTTCACATTCGGCGCAGGCACCTATTTCACCCACATCCAATTCGGCATCAAGCAACTTCTTTTTGTAATAACTTACAGAGGTTTTATAGTGTCCAAGGTAAATATATCCGGCATAGGGTCGGTCGCCATGCTGAATGGTATCCAACGAAATATTGGTAGGTGTAAAACAATCCTGAACGGCTGCAAGTCCATATTGAACGGTTGAGTTGCTTAGCCTTGGCAAAAGCCACATAATAGGGGAGTATCGGTAGACCGGGTTAACGCTTTCGATGCGTATGCCCTGGGTGTAGTATATATCCGTTTGGGTAAAATAATCGTTTTCGTAATTTATGCGGAGATAATTATAATTGCTGGTTTTCGAGCTATCCTTTTGTCCATAAACGCTTGTACTTACAAGCAGGGTGATGAAAAAGGCAAATATGGGGTATTTCATAACCGCATATACGCAGATTTAATACATAAGGGTTTTAGGGAATTCACAGATTATTCCTACCAAAGTGAAAGAAATTTAAAGCAACCGCCTAGTGCCTGTTCTTACGGAAAGCCTGTTCTGTGGAGTCAATCATGTGGAGGAACACTTGTGCGTCGGGCGAATGGGTGCCGCGATGGCAGGTGTAACAAACCACATAATGAATAGTATCGGGCCTGGTCGAATTTTTCCAGTTGAAATAAGTTGCGTTCAGATAGGATGTCATTTTATACATATTGCGGGCAATTTCCTTTTCGTCTTTGGCATCGCTGGCAAAGTCCAATCCTCTTTTGGTGGTATCGGCTTTGCGGGCATGGCAAAAACCGCAGCGCGCTCCCAAAGAAATACTGAATTCGCCCATAACGGAGTCCAGTTGTTTGTCCGAAATATTTTTCGGCAGCACTTTCAGGTTCTTAAAACCTTCGTCAGGCTCAGGATTCGAGCCGGATACCGAATTGGAAGAAGCCCCGAGGGTAACTAAAAAACCGAGCGCTATAATTGCGCCTACATGCCATTTTTTCATAATTCAGAAAATAAGTTTAGGCTGCAAAGGTAAAAAATACCTTAATCAAAAAGCAGAAACTAAATCAGTAATGGAACAGGAACTATTTTCCCTTGTTATTCTGTTAAACAGGGCTCTTTTGGGTTGTAAACTGCATTATTTTTGCGCAAAGCTCGTTGGGCTTAAAGGGTTTGGATACAAACCCATTCATTCCTGCCGCCTTGCATTTTTCATCTTCGCCTTCCATGGCGAATGCCGTTAATGCTATAATCGGTATGCCCGATGCAGGCTTGGACATATGGGTGCGTATATATTTCGTGGCTTCATATCCGTCCATTTCAGGCATCTGAATATCCATCAGCACTACATCGAAAAATTTCGAGTTCAGTTTTTCAATTACTTTTTTTCCATCGTCTACCACCTCCACTTTTGCGCCCCTTCCGGTTAAAATTTTACTGCAAACGCCCTGGTTAATTTTATTATCCTCAGCCAGCAGAACACTTAAACCCGATAAATCGAAATCAAGCTCCTTTAACAATGTGTTTTCTGAAGTGATGCCCGGAGCCTTAATCTGTTGGTGGTAAATTCCGTATTCCAGCGTAAAGCGAAATGTGGAACCTACATGTTCTTCACTTTCTACCGAAATGGTGCCGCCTTGCAGTTCCACCAGTTTATTGGCAATGGTAAGCCCAAGGCCTGTGCCGCCATATTTGCGCGATGTGGCTGTTTCCGCTTGTATAAACTCTTCGAATATATCGGCCAGCCTGTGTTCGGGAATACCTATTCCGGTATCTTTAATGGTAAACATCAAACGGACTTTTTCGTCCACTTCGCTGAGTTTGATTACACCAATTTCGACAAATCCTTTTTCGGTAAATTTAAGGGCATTGCCTCCCAGGTTCCACAGAATTTGCGATAACCGGACAGAATCGCCCATTACTTTTTCAGGTACCGAATCGCTGATATTAAATTTAAACTGTATGCCCTTTTGAATAGCCCTTGGTTCTAACGTGAAAGCAACATTCTTTATAATGGAATGCAGGTTAAAAGGTATTTTCTCGAATTCTATTTTGCCGGAATTTATTTTTGAAATGTCCAGAATTTCATTAATAATGCTTAACAGACTTTCCGAAGAGTGTTTTATTCCGTCGAGGAATTCATTTTGTTCGGTTGTTAATGAGGTATGGCTCAGCAATTCACTGAGGCCTATAATCCCCGTCATGGGTGTGCGAATTTCATGGCTCATATTGGCCACAAAAATTTCTTTCGCCCGGGTCGACTCTTCCGCTTTTTCTTTAGCTGCAATAAGTTCGTTCTCCAGTTTTTTCCGTTCGGTAATATCGTTGAAAAGGGAAATGCGGTAAAATTTTCCGCCCAATTCCACTTCATTAAATGAAATGAGGCACGTTATTTTTTCTCCGGTCTTTTTTCGCATATCCAGTTCATAATTCACCAGAAACCTTTTACCATCGGCATCGGCAATTATTTTCTCTACGGTTGGAGCTGAAAGCAGGCCCGATTCAAGCAGCGTATGGCCCAGCAAATCGGATTTTTTTAGTTTGAAAAGTTCACAAAAAGCCTGGTTTACTTCAGTTATTTTACCCAGATTTCCATCTTCCGGAATTTCCGATATGCTTACAGCCTGAAGGCTCGAACTGAAAATGGTAAGGAACTTCCGGTTGCTTTCCGCCAGCGCTTTTTCCAGTTTTTTCAATTCGGAAATGTTACTGAACATGGCAAGAATGGTTGGGGTTCCGTCCATATCTATTAAAATGCTGGAGTAGATACAGGAAACAACTTCTCCGGACTTTGTATGGTAATCCTGGTCTTTATTTTTTGTAAACCCATTCATTTTTATCAGGTCGACAATTTTACTTCTTTCTTCCTGGTTTAACATGCCAAGTTGAATGGTGCTTTTGCCTTCCACATCTTCCTTTGTAAAACCGAATACGGAGGTGAACTCTTCATTAATTTCCAGTACTTTTCCGCTTTCCAGTTCTATAATTGCTATGGCAAAAGGGCTGGAGTTAAAAATATTCTGAAATTTTTTATTGCTTTGAACCAGCGCCGATTCCATGCTTTTTCGCTCGGTAATATCGCGCACTGTGCATTGGTACTCTACCACGCGGGTTCCTTCCATTGTAAGCACGGCTTTTTGTTCTACCCATTTTTTCTGCCCGCTTTTGGTAATTATCCGGAATTCTTTCAGCGTTTCTTCAATCCTGTTTTTAAATTGATTCAGATAATGTTCCTCGACTTCCTGCTGCCATTCGGGTGCAACCAGATAACTAAAGTGTTTTCCAATCAGTTCTTCGGGTTTATATCCTGATAAATCGGTAATACGCGGATTTACCATGGTGCAAATACCTTTGTAGTTGCTTGTGAAAAGCACATCGCCTACATTGTCGAAAATATTACGGTATTTCTTTTCATTTTCAAATGCCAGTTTTTCCGCTTTTCTTCGTTTGGAGATATCGGAATTCAGCATATACAGCAACCAGAGAATAAGTAATATGGCCAGCCCTGCGCTCAATAAAATAGCCTGCACCGACTTATATGTGGCTTTGCTGTTTTCTTCTTCCCGCAAGAGCAAAAGGTTGTTTTCATTTTCCTTCATGCTGTTCAGCGTGGCTTTAATTTCATCGAAATTGGCCTTCCCCGGCCCAATTTCCAAATATTTTCCGGCTTTCCCCGGAAAAGCGGCATTTGATTGAAGGGCAGTGTCGACAATTCCCATTTCGGCATTCAGATGCGCTTCCAGCATTATAATGCTTTGTTCCTGTATGGGGTTTTCTTTTATCAGGTTTTTAAGCGCCGTTATCTTTTGGGTAAGCTCTACACTATTGCTATCGTATTCCGAAAGCGATTTTTTGTCGGCGTTTATAAAAGCTTCTCTTGCGCTTGTTTCCACCGAGTTGATTTGGGTAATTACCCGCTCTATGCGGAATAAGGTTTCTTTAGCCTGCGACACCATTTCTCCCGACTGGGAAGTGAGCACCACATTTTTATAGGAATAATAAGCCGCGCTGCCAATTGCTATTCCTGTAAGGATGAAAATGAATATGAGGTTTCGCGGGACTCTGAGTTTCATTAATATATTCAGGGAAATTTTATTCCCTCGGTTCCTTCTGTTTAAATAAATAATTTCCCTAAAACGAATGATTTACAGGCAGCAAGTATAGCCTTGCAATCTTCATTAGGAGGTGACTAATTACCGTTTTACGGGAATTACGGAAAAAAGTTCCTGAAATCTTCGGAATGGGAGATTTAAGCTATTAGTTATCAGGCGGGAATTCTGTTTTAGCGGGTGGAGGTAAAAAACAAATGCCGGTATTATTTATACCGGCATTTGGAAAATGCCTGATTCAGTAAAGTTACTTAATCAGGGTAACCTTGCCATTATAGGAATGTTTATTTCCTTGTGTGTCGGTTACATTAATCTGGTAAATATATGTATCCTCCTGTGAAATAGTGGAGCCTCCATGTACCGTTCCATCCCAACCATTCATAATGTTATTGGTATAGAAAAGTTTCATGCCCCAACGGTCGAAAATATACATTTCGTAATCTTTAATGTAAGACCCTTTCGGCATAAATACATCATTCAGTCCATCGCCATTCGGGGAGAATGCATCAGGAATGTATAGCGTGAACAGCGGGTTTACTACGAGACAATAGGTGGAACTGTCTACGCATCCATGTTCATCCATAATAACAAGCGTTGCGCAATAGGTACCTGTATCGCCATATTGGTGGGTGGGGTTTTCCAACGAACTGGTAGAATCTGCTCCGTCTCCGAATGACCAGTTCCAATATATAAGCGGGTATTTGGAAGAACTGTTATCGGTAAACTGAACCACCGGCTCTGTAATGTTAATAGGCTGCGGCGAGTAGGAGAAAGCGGCAATTGGAGAAGGATAAACTGTAATCAGGTTTACAATCTGGAGTGTGCTGCTGCAACCGCTGTCGGATATGGCTGTAAGGTCGACACTATAAGAGCCAGTGGTTTGATAGCAATGAATAGGGTCTCTGCCTATCGAGCTGTCTCCGTCGCCAAAGTTCCATCTCCATTGGTTGATTTTCTCGCTCGGAATGGTAGATAAATCCCTGAACTGCACACAAAGCGGTGCGCATCCTGCCATTGGGTCGGCAGAGAAGCTTACACTTGGTGCCGGATTTACGGTTACCGTTACCGCATTGCTAACTGACTGGCCGCAGGCATCTGTAACCTGAACGGTATAGGTAGTAGTAGCGGTTGGGTTAACCGAAATAGTTTGAGTGGTATTATTTCCGGGTATCCAGATAAAATTGTAGCTGCCGCTTCCGCCGGAAGCTGTTGCCACAAGGGTTGCAGAACCTCCCGGGCAGTATGATTTAGCGCCCGAAACAGAAAGGGTAAGTGGGTTAACTGACGATACTGTGATGGTTCCGCTGGTGGTTGCTGCGCAATTATTGGCATCTGTTACGGTAACAGTATATGTTCCGGCAGATAATCCGCTGGCGGTGGTATTAGTTCCGCCCGAAGGTGTCCAATTATAAGTATAGCCCGGTGTTCCGCCTCCTGCGGCCATTACCAATGTGCCGGTAGCTGGCCCGGGGCATGAAATATTGGTGGTAGAAGTTATGGTTGCCGTAAGTGCAGGTGGTTCTGTAATGGTTTGGGTAGTAAATGCAATACAACCGTTGGCATCTTTAACCGTAATGGTATATGTTCCGGCACTTAGGCCAGTGGCTGCAGCATTAGTTCCGCCTGTCGGGGTCCATGCATAGGTATAGGGTAGCGTTCCGCCCACCACTGATGCGGTGGCTGTTCCATTATTGGCACCGTTACAAGTAATATTGGTACTTGCCGAAATGGTTACTGTTTCGCCATTCAATGAAGTAACAGTAGCTGTGCTTGTTTGGGTACATCCATTGGCATCTGTAACGGTTACTGTATATATTCCGGCGCTTAAACCTGTTGCGGTTGCATTGGTATTGCCCGATGGGGTCCATACATAAATATAACCCGGTGTTCCACCGGCAGCGGTAACGGTAGCTGACCCGGTACTGGAGGCGCAGTTGGTTTGTGTTGCAGCAGATGTTGCGGTAATGGCTGTCGGTTGGGTAATTGTAGCCGACGCCGTACCTAAACAACCATTTGCATCCTGAACAGAGATAGTATAAGTGCCTAAGCTAAGTCCGGTAGCGGTAGCGTTTGTACCTCCGCTTGGGGTCCATGTATAGGTATAAGGGGCTGTTCCGCCTGCCGGTGTTCCTGTAGCGGTTCCGTTAGAACCTCCAAAGCATGATATACCGGTGCTGACCGCAGTTACAGTTAGCCCACCTGTAGTGGTTACTACGGCTGCGCTGGTTTGTGTACAACCGTTGGCATCGGTAACCGTTATGGTGTATACACCTGCGGTAAGGCCTGTTGCTGTTGCATTTGTACTTCCCGATGGGGTCCATGCATAAGTATATGCAGGTGTTCCTCCTGCGGCTGTAACAGTAGCTGTTCCGGTATTTCCTCCGCACGGGGTTTGTGTTGCACCCGTTGTTAATGTTATGGCTGTGGGCTGCGTAATGCTGGCGGTGGCTGTTCCCGTGCATCCGTTATTATCCTGTACTGTAATAGTGTATGTTCCTATACTTAGTCCTGTTGCGGTGGCGTTGGTTCCACCGGTGGGTGTCCAGGCATAAGTGTATGGAGCTGTTCCTCCGGCAGGAGTTGCTGTTGCACTTCCTGTGCCTCCAAAACATGGCACATTGGTAACTGTGGTAGTTACCGTTAATCCGCCTGAGTTAGTGATGGTAGTGGTGGAAGTAGCAGTACATCCATTCGCATCGGTTACCGTAATGGTGTATGTTCCGGCACTTAGGTTAGATTCGGTTGCGTTTGTATTATTGGTAGGTGCCCATAAGTAAGTATAATTGGGTGTACCTCCTGCGACTACAACTGTTGTTGAACCATTATTGGAATTGCAGGCAACCGGTGTTGAACTGGCAGTTGCGGTTAATAAAGGCGGTTGTGTAATGGTAATTATAATGGAATCTTTACAGCCGGCGTTATCGGTGGCATAGGCAGTGTATGTTCCCGCTGAAAGCCCTGTTGCGGTTGCGTTGGTTCCTCCGGAAGGAGTCCAGCTGTAAGTATAAGGTGGGGTTCCTCCGCTGGCTACATTGGTTGCACTTCCGGTACTTCCGCCAAAACATTTAACATTGGTTTGGGATACAGGGTTAAAGTTAAGCAACGGTGAAACTGTAATCGTAATTTTAAGTGTATCTGGGCAAGGGTGTGTAAGGTTACTTATAAGCACCACGCTATAGGTTCCGGCACAATTAACGGTGGTAGATTGTTGGTTATTCGGTCCGGTAATGCATGGTCCCAGCCATTTGTAACTGGCAGAGCCCGGAGGGGCTGTAAGTGTTACATTTTGACTTCCGCAAATAGCAGGGGAGGAAGATATAACGGCCTGCGGACTGCAAAGCGCATCAAAGTAGCCATAGCCAAAGTGGGCTCCCGCTGCGCAATCGGAAGAAAGTACCTTCAGGGTAACACACGTTCCGACATAGTTTGCCAATGATACATATTGGTTTGTCCAGGGTTTGCAATAAACAGTATCGGCATCGGGGGCATAATATATAGGGGTATATTCGGGCAGGCCGGGGGCGGAAACTACGTCATATTGTCCGCATCCGGGAATGGGATTGCCCAATTGGTCCAATAACTGTATTTCAAAGTAGGGTTGTTCATAAAACGGGTGGGCCGGGTTTTCAAGCACTACGGCATCCATGAATGTAAAATTGGGTTGCGCCGCTGTCACTTGCCAGGATTGTTCAATCATGGCAACGCCATAGTTAATTCCTGTTCCGTCGCCCACTTCACAGGAATAGCTGCCACCGCCGGGCGCTACAACGGGAATAAGCGCGCCTGCAATAGGGTCGAAACCCGCACCGGAAGTAAGGGATACCTGGTTAGATGAAGTTGATGGGTCATACGCAGCAACTGTAACGGCTGCCAAGGGGCCAAAACAGGTAAATGCCGAAGTTGCAAAACTGGAAGATGTAGAAGTGTTGGCGGCATAGCAAGCTGTCCATGCGGAAAGGCTTCCATTTTCAAAATCGAGGTTATTACATCCTGTAACGCATGTGAGAGGCGGAGCACTTGGGTGCATATATTCATCGACTGTGGAAGGGGCATCGTGTCTCAGTTTTTGAAACCTGCGGAGCATCGCTACATACTCGGGTGTTTTTTTATCTACATATTTTTTTACGTCTAATTGATTGGCAATTCTTCCGCTTAACACTGCTTTGTTGAAAGCCGCTTTATCACGCATCAGCGTATCGAGATAAAACTGGTGGAACATCTGCATTTCCTCCTTGGTGGCTCCCGCAACTTGCTTCACGGTAGCAAACAAACGCTGCGACTTTAGTATTTTCTGGAACACCTCGATTTTGTCGTGAGAAACATGTGCGCCCACAGGCCTGGTTAATTCATCTTTGTTTTGGGAAAATCCCGAAAACGGAGTTGATAGAACTCCGATAGCGATAAATAAGAACAGCGTAATTTTTTTCAAGTCAAAAGGGTATTATTGGGCAAAATTAAAAATAAAAGGCAATAATCAAATGATAGCCATCAAACCATATATGTAGCATAAACTTTAATGGGCAAAAAATATTGCCTGCGATAGTTATAATAACATCAAAAGAAATTAATATACTGGTTAATTGGTGATTACAAATTCAATTAAGAAGCTTAAAAAACTGACATTTGTCAGTTTTTTACTACAGAAAAGGAACCTGTCTGAAATATTCCCGGAGGGTGTTTATCAAATCCGTTTAATTCCCGAAGGTGATTTTGGGTTGGCTGCTATATCCCTGGCATGTGCGAGGGCATCGTCTATAACAGTAAATATATTTTCACGGCCTATTTTATCGAGTAACCCCGACTTCTCAAATTCTTTAAAAACATCATTTTGTATGCCAGATATTATCAGGGTGGTTTCCGTATTTTTAGCCTGCTGAAAAACTTCTTCCAAAATATGCAGCCCGGTGGAATCGATTACCGGAACATGGCGCATTCGGATAATTAAAACGCGTGGCGATTTTTCAATAATATGCAGCGATTCTTTAAATTTATAGGCTGCTCCGAAAAAGAAAGGCCCTTTCACCTCAAAAACTTCCACCTCTTTGGGCACATCATATTTATGGATGGCTTTAGCATCATTGTCGTCTGTTTCGTTGGCCAGTTCAGCGGTTACTACATCCACATTGCTTATTTGTATCATTCGGCGCATAAACAGAAAGGCTGCCAATACCATTCCTATTTCTATGGCGGTAGTTAAGTCGACTAAAACAGTAAGGAAAAAAGTGGATAACAAAACAATTGTATCATTCCGCGACGATTTTATAATAGAAACAAAAGAACGCCATTCACTCATGTTGTAAGATACCACTACCAGTATTCCGGCCAGGCAGGAGATGGGAATCAGGGTTACCCATTTGCCTACAAAAAGCATAATGACAAATAAAGTAAGCGCATGTATCATTCCGGCAACGGGAGTGCGCCCGCCATTTTTCACGTTGGTGGCTGTCCGGGCAATGGCGCCGGTTGCAGGTATACCGCCAAAAAAGGGAGCTACTGTATTGGCAATTCCCTGAGCAACCAGTTCCATGTTCGATTTGTGGTTGCCGCCAATCATGCCATCAGCAACTACTGCCGACAATAAGGATTCGATGGCGCCAAGCATAGCAATAGTAAAGGCAGGCCGTATAAGGTATTGAATCGTTTTCCAATCAATATGGGGAAGATGCGGCGCCGGAAGTGTGGATGGAATAGCGCCGAAATGGCTGCCTATTGTTTCCACCGGAAATTTAAAAATACTTACTGCAGCGGTAGATAATAATATTGCTACCAATGAGCCGGGTATGCGATGGGTTACTTTCGAAAAGTAAAGTGTAACCAATATGGTGAAAAGCCCGATTAAAATAGCCGGAATGCTGATGAAATTAAAATGCTCGAAGTACGCGGTCCACTTTTCAATAAAATCGGCTGGGACAGTATCCATTTTCAGGCCCATAAAATCTTTTACTTGTGAGGAGAAAATAATGAGCGCAATGCCGCTTGTAAAGCCTACAATAAGCGGGTAGGGGATGAATTTAATAACCGAGCCCATGCGCATAAGGCCCATTAAAATGAGCATTACGCCGGCAATGAGGGTTGCTACCGTTAATCCATCTACCCCATATTTTTGAACAATACCGTAAACTATAACAATAAAAGCCCCCGTAGGGCCTCCAATCTGCACCCTGCTGCCTCCAAGAGCGGAAATAATAAATCCTGCTATAATAGCCGTGAATAAGCCTTTTTCAGGAGATACGCCCGATGCTATGGCAAAGGCAATGGCCAAAGGCAATGCCACAATGCCCACTACAATTCCGGCTGTTAAATCAGCTGAAAATTGTTTCCACGAATAAGTCTTTAGGGTAGTGAATAATTTAGGGGTGAACATTTCAAGGGCAAAACTATACAATCGTTCAGGGTGCAGGCCTATTTTTAAGATTGTTTTTTGATGATTTTTCTCATGTTTTTTGCTCGGCTTTTCATGCGGGTAAAGATTGGCATAAGGGAATTTGGTATAGTCGGCTTTTTTTCGTTAATTTGTATTCTGTTTTAAGTTAAATTAGTAAAGACATAATACGCGAATGAAAAAAATAAATTACCTATCCTTTGCTTTTGTATGTTTTGCTGGAGTAGCCTTTGCAAACCCGGTAACCCCCAAAACGGCAGAAACTGTTGCTGTTAATTTTTATGCACAGACGTACAAAACAGCACCGGCCGGATTGACTCTTGCATATACCGAATTTGCAAGCGATGGCATTCCTGTTTACTATGTATATAATGTGGAAAAGGGTTTTGTAATTGTTTCAGCAGAAGATGCTGCTCATCCAATATTAGGCTATTCCAACGAAGGACAGTACGTAATTCCGAATGAGAACAATAACCTTGCCTGGTGGATGAACTGCCGCAAACAGGAAATAGTAGCTGCAAGGGCGCTTAGCCTTGCTGCAACATCTGAAATTGTGGAAGAATGGAACGGTTACATCAATAATACAAGTAGGAATACCCATAGTGTAATGACCACTGTTGGCCCCCTTTTACCCTGCAATTGGGACCAATCGCCTTATTATAATGCAACCTGTCCCGGTGGTTCTGTAACAGGTTGTGTAGCAACTGCCATGGCGCAAATAATGAAATATTGGGCATACCCGCCTAGCGGGCATGGTTCGAGTTCTTATTGGGATGAACAGGCATACAGTTATCAGGAAAATTATGGTTACCTCACTGCCAATTATGATACATCTGATTATGTGTGGTCGGCTATGCCGAACAGTCTCAGTTCGAATAATAATGAGATTGCGAAACTGATGTATGATTGCGGAGTAAGTGTAGATATGGATTACAGCCCGTCGGAGAGCGGTGCTTGGGTAATAACAGGTGATTATCCTGTTTGTGCGCAGACAGCTTTTGTGAAGTATTTTGGATATAACCCTAAAACAATTCAAGGCTTATATCAATCGAGCTATACGTTAACAAATTGGACCAACCTTATAGAAAATGAATTGAACAATAAACGCGTTGTCGAATATGTTGGCTGGGATTCAATTTCGGTTAACAATGCCGCTGGGCACACCTGGGTTTGTGATGGATATTCCAGCGGTAACCAATTCCATATGAACTGGGGATGGGGAGGTTCCAGTAACGGTAATTTTGCCCTTACTGCTCTGAATGCGGGCGGGTATAAATTTAACTGGTGGAACGAAGCACTAATAGGAATTCAACCACCTTCCGCTTCTCCTTATTTTGTAGCCTCACCTACTTTCGGTTGCACAGGAATGAGCGTACAGTTTACCGATAGAAGCTTTACCGATTCTAATTTGGCCATTACTTCACGCACATGGTTATTTCCCGGTGGAAGCCCAAATACATCCGGCGCAGTTAATCCAACCATTGTATATAATACTCCCGGAACGTATGATGTTTCTGAAATAATAAGTACTATAAGAGGTAATGATACGCTTACCAGAAAAGCATATGTTTCCGTGGCTTCTGCCTCTATGCTTCCATTGACGCAAGGGTTTCAATCTCCAACTTTTCCGCCAAACGGATGGGTGATTAATAACCCGAATAACTATAGCTACGTTTGGCAATTAAATACCAATGTAGGTGGTTTCGGAAACACTACGCAATCGATGTATTTTAACAACTGCCAGGGCTATCAGGATTATGCTCCTCCGGGTAAAACGGGGTTGGATATTATTGGCCAACGCCAGCAAATTTATACGCCTGAATATGACTTTACCGGGATATCAAATCCGAAAGTATATTTTGATGTGGCATACGCTCCATACAGCAGCACATACAGCGACACGCTCGTAATTTATTACTCGACAGATTGCGGTACCACGTTCCATCAAGTTTATTCTAAAGGTGGATTAACACTAGGAACTACGGGCAATTATGTAACCACAGGAGCCGATACCAATTCTATCGGTTGCTTCCTTCCGTTAAGTTCCAACTGGAGGACAGATACTATTCACATTCCTGCAATAGCGAACATAAATAATGTGATGTTCTCTTTTGAAAACCGTTCAGGAAATGGGTCTCCTTTATATTTAGATAATATTAACATACCGGGTATTCCTACTGTAGTTCCAAGTATTTCGGCCAATCCGGCTATCAAGGTTTATCCTAATCCAAATAGCGGACAATTCACGATTGGAATGACAAATATTTCCGGAACTCCGTATGTGAAAATCTATAATGTATTGGGACAGGAAATTTATACCGGCCAATTGAAAAATCAGAATACACAAATTAATTTATCCGCACAGGCTAAGGGAATATACATTTACAGAGTATTCTCTGAAACGGGAGCATCTATTGCGACCGGCAGGGTAGTGATTGAATAATCTATTCCGTGAATGATAGTTTTGTCATTGCAATGACGATTGGGCGTTTCTTTACGTTTATAGAGCTAATTGTTACCTGTAAATATAGCTGAGTGTATATTTATGCTTCATTCCTTTTCTATCTTTCGGAACAATATCGAATTCGGTTAACAGCCCGTTTTTGTCGTATGTATAGGTATCGGTTTCTTCCTCGGAAGACTTTTTCAAAATCTTTTTGGTCGTCGGGTCATACGTAAATTCTGCTGTGTTCTTACCCGATTTAGTGGTAGTAATGGTTTTAGCGGTGCTGCCATCTGCATTGTAAAAATAGGTGACTATATTTATAGTATCCTTCAGGTCTTTATCGCTTGTGCAAAGGATATCGTGCAAATGATTGAGTGTATCGAATTGAAAAGACAAAACAGAATCTATCTTTTCATTTCCTTCTTCTATAATTTCTGTTTTCAAACGACCATAGCCATCATATTTCACTGCATATATCCGGTCGAAAATATGTTTCATGTTAACCCAGTTAACCCAAATCTGCTTATAAATACGATTTGAATCATATACATATTTGTAATAGTCCATGCTGTTATGCTCAGGCTCAACACGCGTTTCCAGCAGGCGGTTACCAAGGCTGTCGTATGTATAGGTCCAATCTCCGGCATACTCTCTTTTCGAATCGGTATCATAGGCTGTAATCCTTTTTTCGGTAAGGGTTCCGTACATATCATACTTAACGGTATCCACATATTTTACTTTACTCTTTTCCGTCATTCCTTTCTTGCCTTTTTCCTCCTGCATTACAGAATTGGTAATAATTACACTCGAAATTTTATGCGATATAACCTCATTCCGATAGGGCAGTAAGTTTTGGGCAACACTTGTGGATGCATTTAATATCAGGGAAAATAGAATTACAGGAAGGAGGATTTTCCGCGCAATATTCACTATAGGGGTTGTGTTCATTTTGGTAAAATTTGCTGCAAATATACTTTTACCTTATAAATGAAGGGTATTTGCTTATCTATCGGGATGAATATTCTTTTTCTTTTCCAGTGAATTAAAAAATGCAGAATCTATTTTTTGTCCACCATCCCTTGCCATTACAGCATATTTAAAAGCAGCCTCGCCATTGCCCAGTTTATCATATACAACAGCTAAATTATACCCAGCGATAGGAGCATAAACTTTCGGAAGTATCTTTATCACATAAAGGAAATCACCAATGGACTCCTTCAGTTCACCGTCACTAACCTTCACAACTCCCCGATTAAAAGGATAGTTAATAACCCAAGGTTCGGCAGCAATAAGTACATTATAATGATTAATAAGATTCTTGTATTGTTTTACTTTATTTAAAGCAGTTAGAATTTCACTATAATATCCATCTGCTCCGCCAGAATTTAAAGCCTTCGCCTTTTTGAAATAAACAACAGCGCTGTCAGTTTGGCCCATAGTGGCCCATGCATCCGAGACTTTTATATAAGTAGTTAGAGGGTTTGCATTTGTTTGTAGTAACCTTTCGTAATATTTTGCTGCATTGGGATAATCTTTCATTGATTTAAAAAGGTTTCCTACCGTATTCAAAATATCAGCATCATTATTCAACCGGGCGTATTTTAAATAATATTCAAGTTCTTTTTCAGGTTGATTATTTTCGAGGTAATAATTTCCGAGGCCTAAGTAAAAGAGGGAGGCTTGGTCGCCATATTGGTCGGCTCCGTCTTTGAAAATAGTTTCCGTGTTTTGCCAAACGGCCGTTCTTGCTTCGCAGAGATAAGTAAGGCCAATGGTAAATAAAGCTATGAAAAAATAGACGGTTATTTTAAAGATGGGATAGCGTTTGATTAGTTCCCGCAGGAAGAATACTGCAATAAAAAGCAATCCGATATAGGAAAGGTAGGAATACCTGTCTGCCATAATAGCCATACCGGAGGAGATGAATTGTAATTCGAACAGCACGTTAACAAAAAAGAAACCGAGTCCAAAAATTAAAATCCGGAAATAATTGCGGTTGAATTTATAGCTGAAGTAAAGCGGTAAAGCCACTATTAAAAATGTAAGCCAAAAGGAGAGATAGTAAAAAAATGGTAAAGGTTGGTCAGTGTGCAACTGCATATTTATGCAAGGGTAGGGGTAGAAGGTGGAGAGTTGAACGGGCGCAAAAAACTTCACGATATACATTACAAATCCATAGCTGGCAAACATGAACCGCATGGTTATAGGTATATTGCTGAACGGGGTAATAGTATTAGCCTGCTGCTGGAAGTGGAAGTTAACCACCCCAATCAAAAATGCAATTACTAAAATCGGGATTTTATCTAATAGAATTTTGAAACTGTACTTTTCCGCAAGCAGCAAATCAATACATATCAGCGATAACGGAAACACAACTGCCATTGGCTTCGAAAGGCAGGAAGCGATAAACAGCAATGAAGTAATTCCATACCACTTTAATTTTTTCGAGTCCACATATTTTAAATAACTCAATAAGCCAAGCAGGTAAAAAAAAGTGTACAACACATCTTTACGTTCGGCAAGCCACGAAACAGATTCAACGTGCATAGGGTGTATGCCGAACCATAAGGCTGCAAGATAAGCTGCAAGAAGGCTTCCCGCTTTGTCCATAAAATTTAATCGGGAAAAAAGGGAACTGATTAAAAGAAATACAAGGATAACGTTTGCTAAATGAAATAAGATGTCAACAATGTAATAGGATTCAGGTGAGTCTTTTGAAAAATAATAATTCAACTGGAAACTCAACATGGTAAGCGGGTGGTAGTAATATTTTGTTTCGGTGAAAAGGGTCTTCACATTTTCCCATGACATTTCCTTGACTAAATAATCATCTTTGATGTAAATGTTATCATCCCAATCGGAAAAGTTGTTATTGAGCGAACGGTGGTAACAGAAAAATGTGAGCAGGCAAATACCCGCCAATATAAAGGGTTTGAACCTTTCCAATGATTTTTTTTCTCCGGTCAGCTCCATTCTTTTTATTACTACCCCGCCCAGTTCTCCCTGTCTAAACTTCTATAGTTGATAGCTTCGGCAAGGTGGTTGGTTTCAATATTCGCTGAATTATCAAGGTCGGCAATAGTTCTGGCTACTTTCAAAATGCGGTCATAAGCACGGGCAGAGAGGTTTAATTTCTCCATCGCGGTTTTCAATAACTGGTTGCCTGCTTCATTTATCTGGCAATATACTTTCAACTGCTTCGAACTCATGGCTGCATTGGAATAAATGGGAGTTCCTGCAAAGCGTCTGGCTTGTATCTCTCTTGCCGCAACAACCCTTTCGCGCACTTTTTCACTTTTCTCACTCATCCGTTCAGAAGATAATTCTCCATAAGCTACAGGTACTACTTCGACGTGAATGTCTATCCGGTCTAAAAGCGGCCCTGAAATTTTGTTAAGGTATTTTTGCACCATTCCCGGAGGGCACACGCAATCCTTGGTCGGGTGGTTATAATATCCACATGGGCATGGGTTCATAGCTGTTACAAGCATAAAGCTTGCAGGGTATTCCACCGTGAATTTTGCGCGTGAAATTCGTATCACACGGTCTTCCAGCGGTTGGCGCATAACTTCAAGTACCGTTCTTTTAAATTCCGGTAATTCATCTAAAAATAAAACTCCATTATGTGCCAATGAAATTTCTCCCGGTTGGGGAAAACTTCCTCCGCCAACAAGCGCTACATCGGAAATTGTATGGTGCGGTGAGCGGAATGGCCGGGTAGCTACAAGCCCTGCGCCATCTATTGTTTTTCCGGCAACGGAATGAATTTTAGTGGTTTCCAGAGCCTCATCCAACGTTAATGGCGGCAATACTGTTGGCAGCCTTTTTGCAAGCATTGTTTTTCCAGCTCCGGGTGGGCCAATTAGTAAAACATTGTGCCCGCCGGCGGCTGCAATTTCAAGTGCGCGTTTAATATTTTCCTGCCCTTTTACATCGGCAAAATCTATTTCCGAATGCGCCAGTTGCGCATAAAAGGTTGCCGCAATATCTATTTTAACAGGTTCAAGGCCTAAATCACCGTTCAGGAAATCGATGGCTTCTTTAATTGTATTTATGCCGTATACATCCAACCCATCAACTATAGCAGCTTCTTTCGCATTTTGAGAAGGGAGCAAGATTCCTTTAAACCCATTTTCTTTAGCATTCAATGCAATGGGCAAAACTCCTTTAATGGGTTGCAAACTTCCATCCAGCGAAAGCTCACCCATAATAATATAGTCCTTCACCTTTTCGCTGCTGATTTGGTTTGATGCAGCCAATATTCCAATGGCGAGTGGAAGGTCATACGATGAGCCTTCTTTGCGGATATCCGCCGGCGCCATATTAATGGTTATCATCATTCCGGGAATGCGGTAACCATTGTTTTTAAGCGCGGCGTCAATGCGCTGCTGGCTTTCTTTTACGGCACTGTCAGGCAACCCGACCAAAAAGAAATTCACACCTTGAGAGATATTTACCTCAATAGTGATAAGGGTTGCATCAATACCACTTACTGTACTGCCATATACCTTAACGAGCATATTTATAATGTATTTATGTTGTAAATATATTCGTTATTTTTAAAATCCATTAACCCTGTGATTTTCGTACCTTTGATGCAATATAAAATATGAGCGCATTTATTTCTTCAATTCCGGTTTGTTTGGCTGTTTGTTGCCTTGTTATGCTTGCTGTATATCTGTGGGCCTACCGTATTAAAAACGCCGGAGTGGTCGATATTTTCTGGTCTTTTAATTTTTCGGTTATCGCTTTCCTGCTTTATTTTTTAGCGGACGGCTTTTACACACGGAAAGTTTTAATATGCAGCATGGTGTTGTTATGGAGCCTTCGTTTGGGGTTTTATCTTTTAATACGAGTTGGCTCACATTTGGATATAGAAGATGGCCGTTACAAAAAAATGCGGGCCGATTGGGGTACCAGTGCAAACACTAAGCTATTCTTTTTCTTTCAGGCTCAGGCTTTGTCAAACATTTACCTGGCAATTCCCTTTTTTATAATTGCATTTAATAATAAGGAAGGGTTGTCAATAATTGAATTAATTGGCGTTGCAGTATGGGCCATAAGCATAATGGGCGAAGCCCTTGCCGATGCACAATTAAAGCGGTTCAAGAAAACCCCTGCCAATAAAGGAAAGGTTTGTGATGCAGGTTTGTGGAATTATTCCCGCCACCCAAATTATTTTTTTGAATCCATGATTTGGGTGGGTTATTTCCTTGTTGCGCTTAATGCAAGCTATGGTTGGATTGCAATTCTAAGCCCGTTGACAATAACATTATTATTATTTCGTGTTACGGGTATTCCGCTTACCGAGGAACAATCTATCCGCTCGAAAGGAGATGCATACAGGGAATATCAGCGAACAACTTCTATGTTTGTGCCTTGGTTCAAGAAATAATAAAATGTTTGTTTTAAATCTATGTGGTATAGTAGTTTAATTGAAAAGGATTTATTGCCTGATTTTGTTGTGCGTTATGGCATACGAAAGCTATTGGCTGAAAGATTAAAGGATGAGGATAAAGGTAACGCCGAAGCACAGCAGCGGCATTTTATGGAATTGCTGGAGGAGTTGAAAGCATCGCCAATTGCTGTAAATACTGAAGATGCCAATGCACAGCATTATGAAATTCCTGCTGATTTTTTTCAGCTTGTCATGGGGAAACACCTTAAATATAGTTCGGGATATTGGAAAGACGGCGTTACTTCGATTGATGTTTCCGAAAAGGATATGCTCGAAATTACCTGCGAAAGAGCTGAACTGAAAGATGGTCAAAATATATTAGAATTAGGTTGTGGATGGGGCTCTCTTTCATTGTTTATGGCTGCGAAATTTCCGAATAGTAAAATTACTTCGGTTTCTAATTCACATAGCCAAAAGGCTTTTATAGATGCGCAAGCAAAGAACAGGGGCATAAATAACCTTACAATAATAACTGCCGATATGAACGTGTTTCAAATAGCAGAAAAATTTGACCGAGTAGTGTCTGTTGAAATGTTTGAACATATGCGGAATTATGATTTGCTGATGAAGAAAGTTGCCAGTTTTCTTAAACCGGAAGGGAAATTGTTCGTCCATATTTTTACGCATAAGGACTACGCCTACAAGTTTGAAGTTATAGATGATTCGGACTGGATGAGTAAATATTTTTTTACGGGAGGGATAATGCCCAGCGATCATTTATTGCTCTATTTTCAAAAGGAGCTAAAGGTTCAGCAACATTGGCGGGTTAGTGGCACTCACTATGAGAAAACATCCAATGCCTGGTTGCAAAATATGGATGCACATAAACAGGAAATAATGAAAATTATGGAGCGTGTTTATGGGAGGGCGGATGCCTTAAAGTGGTGGTCCTATTGGCGTATATTTTTTATGTCGTGCGCCGAATTATGGGGCTATAAGGTTGGAAAAGAATGGATGGTTAGTCATTACCTTTTTCAAAAAGCTTCCTGAACATAGCCTTCACTTCAATCAGTTGCTTTCGCTTAAAGTAGCAGAGGATATATCTTTTAGAGGCTTCATAGTAATAGGCGCTGAAGACAACCAAAAATAGTACGATTAGTCCCGCAATGAAATCTTTAAAGTGAGCAATTGTTAAAAATAGCCCCCAAAGATAAATCGGGTAAGTAATCAGCAACATGCAATAAAAGAGAGAATCGTGGAAGTCATTGCCCCCGGTCGATTTCCAAACAATAGCCTTGCAGAAATAATAGGGTATAAAATTGGATAGCCATGCCACAGGAAATACAATCATCCATCCTATTAAATTAATAACATTCATAATGGAAGAGGTGAACTTCAAATCATAATTAATATTTTCTTTAATCAGGAAATCGGCCAGGACTTTATAGTTCAATTTGAACTCAGGTTCTTTGGACGAGGAGTATTTATTCTGAAGTTTTTTTGCACTCCATGCGCCATCGATATAGTTTTTAAGCATAAAGCCCGTTAGTTTATTTTGCGAAACGATGTCAGTGCTTTTATCGAGATTTATGCACCTGCCGGTAAGAATGGCGCGCAACAAATCATTAAATTTTTTATTGAAAAGGCCGCTTTCATCTGAATCAGAAAAGTGGGTTTTTTCAATGCCGGGTAAAAAATCGACATACACTACCGGGTGTATTTTCAACCAAGAACAATAATGAATTGCAACAGGCACTACTTTCAGTTTCTCCCCTATATCCGAATTGTTCCAAGCTTCAAAAGCAAGGCGTGCTGTGCCTTTTCGGAGCGGCCTAAGCTCCCATTTATTTTCCGACAGCCCTTCCGAAAAAATTATTACAGCACCATTTTTTTTGAATAGTTCAATGCAATCCGCAAAGGTTTCCGCGTTTTTATACATCAGGTCCTTTCCTTCCTCTCTGCGATATACAGGTAAAATATTTATAAACCGCAGCAAGGAATTTGCAATTTTTGACTTAAAGAAATCTCCTCTGGCAGTATAGTGCAAGGGCCTTTGAACACATGTGGTCATTATAATGGAATCGAGAAAGGCGTTGGGGTGGTTGCATGCAAAGATTACAGGGCAATTTACAGGCAAGTTTTCTTTGCCGCGAATTTCGATTTTATCAAAGAAAAAATAGGATGTCGCTTTTATCCAAAGTCTGAACAGGCTATGTAGAATGGTTTTGATAGGAGAGGATTTTATTCCGGTTTGGCAATTATATCTATGGTAGCTTTTGCCGGAATATATTTTTTATGGTTTTCCAATGTTATCAATGCTTTTGAATTGGAATCGTACAAGCGATAATTTAACTTTCCGAAGTAGCTGCTGTAGAATGAAAAATCGATTCCTTTTTCCGTCATTACATATAACCCTATTTCAAAAATTATTTGGGGGCGATATCTGGCAATGGCTTCCGCAGCGCCTTGCAGCACTTCATATTCATGGCCGTCGGTATCTATTTTAATAAAATCGAGCCGGCCCAGGTTTTCTTTTTTGCAAAAATCGTTTAATGTAATAGATGGGACTCCATCGGCAGATTTGGCAGCACCAAGGTGGGTAGGATGCATCACTTCCGCTTTTTCATTATTTACTTTCCAGCTTGAGAATGCTTTAATACCCGCATTCTCTGTAGTTTTTGCCGATACAAAAGAGTTGATGACTTCGATATGTTTAGCTAATTCAGGATTTAGTGAAAGGTTCCGCTTCAATTTTTCAAGTGCATAAAATGTAGGTTCAAAGGAATATACTTTACCTTGCGGAACCAGTTGTGCAAATGGCAGACTCATCAACCCAAAATTTGCTCCAACATCAATAATGGTCGCATTTTTTGGAATCGAGAGCAGTTCGCTTTTTGTAACATGCTTTTGAAAACTGCCGAACAGAAACAGCGATAAATTTATTCCTTCTGAAAGGTCCACTTCATAGGTAATGCCATCCCGAACTATTACCCTTGGCTTTTTGCCGAAAATAATAGTTGTGAAGAAATACAAAACCTTAGCAATGTATATGTATATCTTGGTTACAGGAAGATTTTTATAGATGAACCTGCGCAGCATGTACTCTTTCTTTTAAAGGTGTAAAAGTAAAATTTTAAAGTAATTCCCATGTTAATTTCGAAAATCGACCTGAAAAACCGTCTTGTTACTGGGCAATTTGCTGGAATGCTAATCCAAGGTAATTGGTAATATCTTCGGCTATCAAAGCGTTTTCGCCAAATTCCTGTGCTGCAATATCTCCGGCAAGGCCGTGGATATATACACCAAGTATAGATGCATGAAGGGGAGTATAACCTTGTGCAAGCAAGCCTAAAATAATTCCTGTCAGCGTATCGCCACTGCCTGCGGTTGCCATTCCGGGGTTACCTGTAGAGTTAAAATATACCTCACCGTTTGGCGTGGCAACAGATGTGTATGCTCCTTTCAGTATTACATATACTCCATACTTTACAGCAAAGTCACGTTGTTTGATGTACGCTTCATAAGCGGTATCCGATTTTCCTGCAAGCCTTGCAAACTCTCCCGGATGCGGTGTAATAATAGTTCCAGGTTTCAAAAAGGAGAGCCATGTTTTATTTTCTGAAAGGATATTTAAAGCATCCGCATCAATTACCATATTTACAAGGGCTTGTTGTATGAGCATTTTCACACCTTTTGCAGTTATGTCGGATGTGCCTATTCCGGGTCCGATTCCAATGGAATTATAGGGTGAAATGTCTTTAATCCCTGAGAATTCATTTTCTTGCTCGTCCGTCAATGCCATTGCTTCGGGGACAGATGTTTGCATAATCTGGTAACCGCATTTTGGAATATGCGTTGTCAATAAACCAACTCCTGAACGCAAGCATGATTTGGCGCCTAATACGGCAGCGCCTATTTTGCCATAACCTCCTGCAATTAATAAGGCATGTCCATACGTTCCTTTGTGTGAAAAACGCGCCCTCGGCTTCAGTATTTGTGCAATCATAGCATGCGTTACCCAATTATTGGATGATTCCTGTTCCGATAGAAATTTCTTATCGATGCCAATATCAAGCAAATAAAACTCCCCCACATTTTCAGCATTATCTGCAAACATGAAACTAAGTTTGGGTATCTCGAATGTCAATGTAAAACTTGCACGGATTATATTTTTCTTGTCAAATTTTCCGGCATCTTCCATTGGCAAACCCGAAGGCATATCAATAGAAATAACGGGCAGATGAAATGAATTTATTTTTTGAATTACTTCCGATAGTTTTCCTTCGGCAGGCTTGGATAAGCCTGAACCAAGCAAGGCATCAATTATAACAACAGCATGGCTTATGGAAATATCTTCTGCTTCTTTTATTTTCGTAATTTTTATATTCTTAATTTCTTCAAGCCTCTTTTTATTGACTGAAAAGTCTTCCGATTCTTTAGAAAAGAAAGGTACAATTACAGTTTCTACCATATAGCCATCAGAAATCAGTTTCCTCGCAATAGCCAGCCCATCACCACCATTATTGCCTGTTCCGCAGATAACCAAAAAATGTGTTTGTTTTGGGAAACGTTCTGTGACCCATTGAGAGCAAGTATTAGCAGCTCTTTCCATTAAATCGATCGATTTAATGGGTTCATGGGCGATGGTGTATGTATCCGCTGTCCTAATCTGCTCTGCCGTTAATATTTTCATTAATAGTTTACTTTATTTCAATAGGCACTACTGCCATAGTTATTCTGCTTATGCAAACCAAATCTCCCGTTTCCGTTTTTATTTCGATTTGCCATACCTGCGTACTTCTTCCTGCATGAATTGGATTTGCCCTACCGATAACAATTCCGCTTCTTACGGCTTTAATATGGTTAGCATTTATTTCCAGTCCCACACACCGGAATTTGGTCGGGTCTATCAAAAGAAGGGCGCCTATGCTGCCCAGTGTTTCTGCAAGCACTACAGAGGCTCCGCCGTGTAATATGCCATAGGGTTGATGGGTACGGGCATCTACGGGCATAGTGGCTTCAAGGTGATCTTCACCGATACCTGAAATTTTAATGCCTAAAACCTCCAAAATGGTGTTTTCCGACCAACTATTAAGTAATTCAAGAGATTCAATCCTTAGTTTTGCTTTCATAATATATGTATTGATGCAAAGTTAGGAGATTTGCGCAACATCCATTTCTTGTCCTACATTAATAAGTTCCATTCAAAACGATAGTACCTTTGCATTGTAAAATTTACAGTATACCATTATGAAAACAAAATCAATTCAACAAATATTACCACCGCCGGCACCACACATGGTAGGCGATGGATTCCGGGTGCATAATTTTTTCCCTAGCGGATATGATATGCATATTGCACGGATGAGCCCATTCTTTCTTTTAGACTATAATTCCAAGGTCGATTTTCCGGGAACTGATACTCCACGTGGAGTTGGAGTCCATCCACATAGAGGGTTTGAAACGGTAACTATTGCCTATCAGGGCAAAGTGGCGCATCACGACAGTGCCGGAAACAGCGGCGTAATTGGCGAAGGTGATGTGCAGTGGATGACTGCTGCATCGGGTATTTTGCATAAAGAATATCATGAAAAAGAATATGCCAAAAAGGGCGGACTTTTTCAAATGGTGCAATTGTGGGTGAATCTTCCTGCCAAGCATAAAATGTCAACACCTAAGTACCAGGGCATAACTAACGAACAAATGGGTAAATATAATTTGCCCGATAAGAGTGGAGTAGTGGAAGTTATTGCAGGGGAATTAAATGGAATCAAAGGACCTGCCTTTACATTTACACCAATTGAAATGTATAACGCACGACTAAAAAAAGGTGCTAAACTTATATTGAATCTACCTGAAAACTTCAACACAGGAATCCTGGTTGTAGAAGGAAAAGTGAAAGTAAATACTACCGAGGATGCTCCCGTTGACCATTTCATACTCTTTAAAAATGACGGAGAAACGATTGAGTTGGAAGCATTGGAAGATTGCATACTTTTAGTTTTAAGCGGCGAACCTATCAATGAGCCTATCGCTCCTTACGGCCCATTCTTAATGAATACAAAAGAAGAACTCATGCAAGCATACGAGGACTTTAATTCCGGTAAGTTCGGTGTGTTGGAAGACTAATTGGGCAGTAAATAAAAAAGTTCATAAAGTTTTAAGGTTCACCTTTTCACTTTATGCGCTTTTTATTTTTAACTCCGTTATTGCTGTTCCGGCATAAGCACAAACTTGGCATAGTTGTTCATGTTGAGGTATTGGGTTGCCAATCGTTTAAAATCGTCATTGGTTAAGCCATCTACCCATTTGTCATAGTTCAGAATATCCATCAAATCCTGTTTATCTTTATAGGTTTGCGAAATTGCGTTCAGCCAGAATTTATTATCCTTCAAATCTACCTCCCGCTGCCTGTGGAAGGTTTCCTTTATTTTACGCAGGTTAATATCCCCTGCACCAAATTGTTTAACCGAATCAATCATTTTATATGTTGCAGCTATAAGTTCATTTGCTCTTTCAGGGGCACAGCCGAAGGATACGGTAAATCGGTATTCTTCCTTAGGGTAGTGAATTATAGCCCCTCTTGCACCTACACCATACACGCCACTCATCTCCTGGCGTAATTGTTCCCGTAGCTTTATACTCAGCAGCGATGAGAGCGCTTCCATATCTCGTGTGTTTTTCCTGGTAAACTGTGCCGGGCCCGAAAATGCCAACTGAACGGAACTCTTCGGTTCTTTTCCTTTATAAACTGTTTTTGAAACAACACCTGTTGGAGGCCTTATGCCTAAGTCTTTAAAGTTATGGGAGGAATTTCCTGCCGGCAGGCTTCCAAGATAAGTTTCCACGAAGGGCTTAATATCCTCTGGCTTAAAACTGCCAACGAAGAAGAACGTGAAATCTCCCGCATCTGAAAACTCCTGTTTATAAAAATTAAAGGCAGTCGATTGGTTTATTTCATTCAGCAAGTCTACGGTATAAGGCCTCCTGCGGTGATTATATTGGCTCATGGTTACCTCTATAGTATCATAAAATGCATTGGAAGGGTCGACATTCAGATTCTGTACAAAGCCCTTCTGCTGGTCCATGTAGGCAGCGTAAGCGGTATCATCTTTGCGGGGCTGCGTAAAATAAAGGTTTAGTAATTGGAAAGCTGTTTCCATATCCTGCGGGGAAAAGTTACCGTTGAATCCTTCCGATAGTTCCTCCATCTGCGGAGATACATCAATAACTTTGCCGGCCATCATTTTTTCGAGTGTGGTGGAATTGAAAGTGCCTAAGCCCGACTGGTCCTCGATTTCTGCTGATGCGGAAGCCGACATATCGTCTTTTTCCGGTGCAAGCGACGAACCACCCCAACGATATGCATTAAATAAAATTTCATCATTTTTGAAATCAGTTGGTTTTAAAACCACTTTCACCCCGTTTGAAAGCTTCCATTCGGTTATACCCAGTTCTTTCAGTTGCTTTTCATCTACCACTTTACCGGGAGCAGGCTTAGTAGCCATTAACGGTTGGTTACTGGTTTTATCTATATAAGGTGCAATTTTTTCTTTCTTAACCTTGTTGAAAATATTGCGTAGGGTGTCGTTAGCAGGTAAAGTTGCACTGTCTTTTTGCGGCGCCTGTATTATGATAACCGTATTTTGTCCGTTATCCGTTATCCATTCTTTAGCAACATTATTTACTTCATCTACTTTAATTCCATCCAGGTTCTTCTGGCAGTATACATATTCCCAATCAGCTGATGGAACAGGCTCTTTCTCAAGATATGCCTGCACATATTTATTTACAATCCTTCTCGATTCTGTTTTATCCCGTTCTTTTACGGCAGTCTCTTTTTTTCGCAACAATTCTTTTTTTGCCCGGTCAAACTCGCCGGAGGTAAACCCATAGCGTTTTACCATTTCCACTTCTGTCAATAGGGTTTCCAACCCTGTTTGGATATTACCTTCTTTCACAACGCCAAATGCAGAAAAGGCATCCTTAGTTCTTACTTGCCCGCCAATACCCATTTGGGCAAAAAGGAATGGCGGGTTTTCCTGTTTCTGAAGCTCCCCGATACGGCTGTTCAGCATACTTGAGAATAATTCATAGGTAAGGTCTCTTCTGTAATCGGCAACAGTGCGAGTATATTGCTTGTCGTGTTTAACCTCCAGTTCTATTATATTATAAGGACATTCTTTATCGGTAGCTTTTGCAATCAGCAACTCCTTATTATCGGGCACAGGATAGGATACCAACGGTCTGGGGTTTGGTTTGGCAGGAACTGTGGAGAATTTTTCTTTTATCATTTTTTCCACCTTATCTACATCAAAGTCTCCAACCGCAATAACAGCCATCAGTTCGGGACGGTACCAATCTTTATAAAATTGTTGGAGGGTGGAATGTTTGCAGTTTTCAAGCACATCTAATTTCCCGATGGGAATGCGCGTTGCATATCTTGAATCCTTAAATAAAATGGGCCAGTATTGTTCCTGCATACGCTGGAAAGCACCTAATCCAAGCCTTCTTTCAGAAATAACAATGCCGCGCTCTTTTTCGATTTCTATCGAGTCGAACAAGTTTAAATGGGTCCAGTCATAAATTATTTGAAAGGCTTTATTAAATACAACATCCGAGTCGGTGGGTACTTGAATCATATATACAGTCTCATCAAAACTGGTATAGGCATTCAAATCCGCGCCAAACTTCACACCCGATGATTCCAGAAAATTGATGATATCATTTTTCTTGAACTCTCCCGTTCCATCGAATGATAGATGTTCGTTAAAGTGCGCCAACCCTTGCTGGTCGTCATTTTCCTCCATTGCTCCGGCATTCACCGCCAGCCTTAATTCTGCGCGATGCTCAGGTTTTACATTCCGGCGGATATAATACATCATGCCATTTGGCAATTTCCCCATCCTTACGGAATCATCAAACGGAATAGGTTTATCAAGGCTTTGGGCGCTTGTTATAAATGGATGAATTGCCACTGCAAATAATATTGCAATAATTATAGCTGATAATTTTTGTAATTGTTTCATGATTGTGATAGAGTTATCGTTCTACAAATGTAAAATTATTTTTGAGGTGGTTGGCATAAAAGAAATCCTGTATGGGAATATACTTTTAAGCGAAATTTTCTCTTTCCCCTTTTTTTCCCACTCGGTGTTTTCTTTTTCTTAAACCCCTTTTTAAAGCGGGTTTTGGAACCTTTCGAAAGACAAGTTTTTAACAATGGGATTCAAGGGACTTATTGTTCCCTTTACATGGTTTTTGTTTACAGAATTACCGTTTCTCCCTTTACTATAAAGGGAAATGGTGCATCCGGCTGTTTTTACTTCCGATACATAGAAAGTTAAAAGTTATTAACAAGTGGGAGAAAGTGGTAAAATGTGGGAAAAATTGTTATACTTTTACGATGTCTTAAAAAATAACATGGGCGCACTGATAGGAGAATATGAATGCAAATTGGATGAGAAGGGACGGCTTATGGTCCCTGCTGGTCTGAAAAAGCAGTTGCCCGCCAAAGAGCAAAAGAAGTTCGTTGTTAATCGTGGTTTTGAAAAGCAATTGAACCTCTACCCGCGCAAGGAGTGGGAAAAAATCACCTCGCAGATAAATGAATTGAACCTGTTTGTGAAGCAAAACCGTGAGTTTGTGCGCAAGTTTAATAATGGCGCTACCGAAGTGGAAGTGGATGGTTCAGGCCGCATTCTGCTTCCTAAAACATTAATGCAGTATGCGGGGATAGATAAGGAAGCGATTCTTTTTGCGCACTCCAACAGGATAGAAATATGGTCGAAAGCTGAATACGATGAGTTTATGAAGGAAGGTGCGGATGACTTTGCAGGGCTTGCAGAACAGGTGATGGGTAACATGCCAAATAATAAAGGGGATGTATCATAAACCGGCACTGCTTGAAGAAAGTATAGAAGGATTGAATATAAAAGAGAATGGCATATATGTGGACGCAACATTCGGGGGAGGAGGGCATGCAAATGCAATTTTGGAGCGGCTTAAGAATGGAAAATTATTTGTTTTTGACCAGGATATCGATGCACTTAAAAATAGTAAAAACGATAAAAATTTATATACCATACATTCCAACTTTAGGTACATGAGGGAAAAATTGAGTGAACAGGATATTTCCAAAGTAGACGGCATAATTGCTGACCTGGGAGTGTCTTCTCATCAAATCGATACTCCTGAGCGCGGCTTTTCCACTCGTTTTGATGCGCCTCTCGATATGCGAATGAATACAACTGAAACACAAACAGCAGCTGATATTGTAAATTCATACTCCGTTTCAAAACTTACTCTTATTTTTTCGGAATATGGTGAAATAGCCAATTCCCACAGACTTGCACAAGCAATTGGAAATGCAAGAGCAGAGCAAACCATTCATACAACAGGAGAACTGATTGAAGCAATAAAAGAATGCACGCCTGCACAATATCAGCATAAGTATCTCGCAAAAGTGTTTCAGGCTTTGCGTTTGGAACTGAATCAGGAGATAGACGCGCTGAAAGATTTGCTGAAACAAAGTGCGGACTTGTTAAATGTGGGTGGAAGGTTAGTTGTTATTTCCTATCACTCTTTAGAAGACAGGTTGGTGAAAAATTATATGCGTGCAGGGAATTTTGAAGGAATTCCTGAAAAAAATATGTACGGGCATGATATAAAACCTTTCGACCCAATTACACGCAAACCCATTATTCCTACAGAAGCAGAAATAGAAACTAATAACAGGGCGAGAAGCGCCAAGCTCAGAATAGCCGAAAGATTAGCATGAACCAGTTGATATCGGACATAGATAAAGAAGAACAAATGCAAGCAGCCGATATGGGCGAGCCTGAAACACGCAAACCAGTGAATAAAATGAGGCGTGGGTTTCTGTCTATTATCAGTGGTGGCTTTCTGGCAGAGGATAATGCGCTTAGCTCATTGCCATTCCTGTTGTATGTAGCTTTCCTTGGGATGCTTTATATTGCTAATGGCTACTATGCGCACAACCGATTAAAGGATTTGGATTCATTGGATAATAGCATTACCGAGTTGCGCACACAATACATTATAGCAAAAGATAAGCTGATGTATTTAAGCAAAGAATCGGAAGTGAATAATGCTGCTAGTGATATGGGGTTGAAGGAATCCGTTATTCCACCCAATAAAATTGTAGTCTATAATACTGATAAGAAACACTGATGGATGCTAAGAAGGACATAGTGGTTCGCACCTATCTCTTATATACACTTATAGGTTTTATAGGTCTTGCTATTTGCGGCCGTGTGTTTTACATACAACGTGTTCAAGGCGATAAATGGAAAAAAGAGGAAGCAAATTTTACCACTTCTTTCCGCACCATTGAAGCCGTGCGCGGTAATATATATGCAGAAGATGGTAGTTTGCTTGCAACATCGCTCCCATATTTTGATGTGGCTATGGATGTGAACACTGAATATATGACGGATGAAATTTTCAGTTCAAGCGTCGATTCATTAAGCATGTGTTTGTCTTCACTATTTAAAGATAAAACAGAAAACGAATATTACAGGCTTTTGAAAACCGCAAGGGATAATGGAGAACGGTATGTGATGATTCATAAAACTGTTTCGTATGATGATTTGCAAAAACTTAAACACTTCCCTTTAATTCGGTTGGGTAAATATAAAGGCGGATTAATTGTAGAGCAAAATAACCGCCGCGAACTTCCCTTTAAAGACCTTGCTGAACGCACCATTGGTTATGAAAGGGAAAATGTTCAGCCTGTTGGATTAGAAGGTTCTTATGGTTCATACCTAGCTGGAGTAAACGGTCAGGGCTTGATGACAAAGACTGCAGGCGGAGTTTGGGTTCCAGTTGATAATGGGGAAAATATGCAACCGCAAAACGGATGCGATATTATCTCCACCATTAATGTGAATTATCAGGATGTGGCTGAAAGCGCTTTACGCACACAGTTAATGAAGCACCACGCCGAGCATGGTTGTGTAGTATTAATGGAAGTTAAAACCGGAAGGATACTTGCTATCGCAAATCTTACGCGTAAAGATTCTGGTTCGGAATCATATCAGGAAATGTACAACTATGCAACAGGCGAATCAATGGAACCGGGTTCCACTTTCAAATTATTTTCCCTCTTGGTTGCAATGGAAGATGGCCTTGTAAACCCTACGGATACAGTTAACTTGGAAGGTGGCAAGCATACTTATTATGATAGGGTAATGAAAGATGCAGAGCATAACGATGAAGAAGCTACAACCGTAAATATTCAGCGGGCTTTCGAACTTTCTTCCAATGTTGGCATCTCAAAAGTAATTACAAAGCACTATTCTTCTCAACCTGAAAAGTTTGTGGATGGCTTGTGCAGACTAGGAATTAACCAACCTTTACATTTGAGTATTCCGGGCGAAGGTATGCCAATGATTCCTAACCCCGGTAGCAGCAACTGGTATGGGACAACTCTTCCATGGCTATCCGTAGGCTATGGTTTGACAATAACCCCATTACAAACGCTTACTATTTATAATGCTGTCGCTAATAATGGTGTGATGGTGAAACCGCAATTAGTAGATGCAATTACGAAGGATGGAAAAGTGGTGAAGAGGTTCCAACCAATAATAATGAATCCCTCAATTTGCTCCTCCTCTACATTACAGAAATTGCGCAGAATGCTTGAAGGTGTTGTATTACGCGGCACTGCAAGTAATTTAAAAAATACCGTTTATTCTATTGCCGGAAAAACCGGAACAGCACAAATTGCATCGAAAGGACAATATAAAGTAGAGGCGAAAGCGAACTATCGTGCATCATTTGTTGGGTATTTCCCTGCGGAGAATCCGGAATACTCTTGTATTGTAATTGTTAATTCCCCCAGTACCGACGGGTATTACGGGAACATTACCGCCGGGCCAATATTCCGCGAGATTGCTGATAAAGTATATGCAAGCAGCATAGGCATTGACCCTTCCGTAAATGATACAAACCATAAAGCAATAAATAATAATTTATTTGTAAAGAATGGAGATGCAGGTGATACGTATAAAGTATTCAAAACACTGGATGTAAAATATAAAACAGCCTCCACGTTATCTTCCTGGCTGGAATTTAATATTCAGGATTCAACATTGACCGTTACTGGATATACCCCGCAAAAGCAATTGGAAAAGGGAATTATCCCTGACTTGAAAAATATGAATGCAGAGGATGCGGTTTACATTTTGGAGAATGCGCATTTGAAAGTAAGTGTGAAAGGTTCGGGAGCAGTGAAAGAACAATCATTAGAACCCGGAACTATATATACAAAAGGCCAACGAATAACATTGAAACTGTCGTAAAATTGGAAAGGATTTTAAAAGACATATTATATAGAGTTGCATTAACTGAAGTAATTGGTTCAACCAATATTTTAATTTCTTCTGTTCAGTTCGATTCAAGGAAAGTAAAGGAGGATTGTCTATTTGTCGCCATAAAAGGCCTCACTGTTGACGGACACAACTTCATTGACCAAACCATTAAGAATGGCGCTACTGCTATTATTTGTGAAGAATTGCCCGAAAAGAAACATAGGGGAATAACCTATCTTAAGGTTAAGGATTCCAGCGAAGCTTTGGCAATTATTGCTTCCAATTTTTATGACCAACCTTCCTCTAAATTAAAGTTAGTTGGTATCACAGGCACTAATGGCAAAACGACTACAGCTACATTATTATATAAGTTATTCATAAAATTAGGATATAAAGTTGGACTTCTCTCAACGGTTAAGAACCAAATTAATGATAAGGTTATTCCAGCTACGCATACTACTCCTGATGCGCTTGAAGTAAATAGGCTTCTTGCTGAAATGGTTGCTGAAGGCTGCACGCATTGTTTCATGGAAGTTAGTTCTCATGCCGTGGTGCAAAAAAGAATTGTCGGATTGACATTTGCCGGAGCTGTTTTCACTAATATCACACACGACCATTTGGATTTTCATAAAACATTCGACGAGTATATAAAAGCAAAGAAGAAATTCTTCGATGATATTCCGTCTTCCGCATTTGCATTGGTAAATAAGGATGATTCCCATGGAATGGTGATGCTACAAAATACGAAAGCAGTTAAGAAAACATTTGCGTTAAAAAATGCTGCAGACTATAAATGTAAAATTATTGAAAATACATTTTCAGGACTTGACCTTACCATAGACGGAAGGGAAATCTGGATTAAATTAATAGGGGCATTCAATGCTTATAATGCACTTGGAATATATGCTGTAGCAATATTGTTAGGTGAAAATAAAGAAGAAACATTAAAAGCATTAAGCAGTCTTGATGCCGTGGAAGGTCGCTTCCAGTATACAAAAGCACCAAACGGGACCATTGGAGTTGTTGATTATGCTCACACTCCGGATGCTTTAGCGAATGTGCTTTCCACGCTCCATGAAGTCCGTGCAAGTAAAGAAAAGATAATTACGGTAGTTGGTTGCGGTGGCGACAGGGATAAAACAAAACGCCCGATTATGGCTTCCATAGCATGTGAGAAAAGTGATAAGGTAATTCTTACATCAGACAATCCACGCTCGGAGGAGCCTGCTGAAATTATTCACCAGATGGAAAAAGGATTAAGCCTGATGAATAAGAAAAAATCCCTTTCCATTGCTGACAGAAAGGAAGCAATTAAGACTGCATGCCAACTGGCTCAAAGAGGTGACATTATTCTGCTTGCAGGAAAGGGGCATGAAAAATATCAGGAAATTAAAGGGGTGAAATACCCTTTTGACGATATGGAAATATTAACGGAAACTTTAAATCTTTTACAAAGCTAATGTTGTACTACCTCTTTCATTACTTAAGGGAGCACTATAACATGCCGGGAGCGAATGTGTTTAATTACATTTCATTCAGGGCCGCATTGGCGATAATTATTTCGTTATTAATTTCTATGGTTTTTGGTAAAAGACTTATCAAAATATTACACCGGAGGCAAGTTGGTGAAACAATCCGTGACCTCGGATTGACAGGCCAAAAGGAAAAAGAAGGAACCCCAACAATGGGCGGGTTAATCATACTCGCATCCATATTAATTCCAACACTCTTGCTTGCAAGACTAGAGAATGTATATGTAATTTTAATGTTAGCCGTAACCATTTGGTTGGGTTTTGTTGGCTTCCTCGATGATTATATCAAAGTTTTCAAAAAAGATAAGAAAGGACTAAGCGGGAAATTCAAAATAGTGGGACAAGTTGGTATTGGCCTTATTGTTGGTTTCACATTATTCTTTAACAGTAATGTTGTGGTTAAGGAAAAAATTCAAAGTGCCCCTCAAACTATGACTGCAGGACAGGCTTCTGGCATTACAGAATTGCCCAAGTATGCTCCGCAGGCAACCAAAACGTTGGAAACAACTATTCCATTTATTAAGAATAATGAGTTTGATTATTCCTCTTTGATTTCCTTTCTGGGTGATGGATATAAAAAATGGGCATGGTTAATCTTTATTCCAATCGTAATATTTATAGTAACCGCCGTGTCAAACGGAGCAAATATTACAGATGGCATAGATGGACTTGCAACGGGTACTTCAGCTATCATAGGCGTTACGCTTATGCTTTTTGCGTATGTATCCGGCAACTTTATTCTGGCAGATTATTTAAATATAATGTACATACCCAACTGTAGCGAGCTGGTGATTTTTATGGCAGCATTTGTAGGTGCTTGTGTCGGGTTTTTGTGGTATAATTCTTATCCTGCACAGGTTTTTATGGGAGATACCGGCAGCCTTGCATTGGGCGGAATCATTGCGGTTTTTGCAATTGCCATCAGGAAAGAACTTCTGCTTCCTGTTTTATGCGGAGTATTTTTTATCGAAGAATTATCAGTGATGACTCAGGTTACTTATTTCAAATATACCAAGAAAAAATTTGGCGAAGGAAGACGCATCTTCCTTATGTCGCCTTTACATCACCATTACCAAAAGAAAAGTATCCATGAGTCAAAAATTGTTTCCCGTTTCTGGATTGTTGGAATTATGCTCGCAGTATTAAGTATTGTAACACTGAAGTTAAGATAGTAATGAACAGTGCAAAGAAAATAGTAGTGTTGGGTGCCGGCGAAAGCGGTGTGGGCGCAGCTATTCTTGCACGCAAGCAGGGTATGGAAACGTGGCTGTCTGATAAAGGAAAGATTAAGCCGAAGTATTTAGATATGCTCCATAAGGAAGCAATTCCATTTGAAGAAGGCAATCATTCGGAAGATATTATTTTGAGTGCTGACGAAGTAATAAAAAGCCCAGGTATTCCTGAAAAGGCTCCGTTAATTCAAAAGTTGAGAGAAAAAAATATCCCTGTTATTTCAGAAATTGAATTTGCCGCACGTTATACAAATGCAAAATTAATTTGCATCACCGGCAGCAATGGTAAGACTACTACAACACTTTTGACCTATCATATTTTTAAAAATGCAGGATTGAATGTTGGCCTTGCGGGCAATGTGGGCAAGAGTTTCGCTTATCAGGTAGCTACCGAAAATTTCGATTACTATGTAATTGAATTGAGCAGTTTCCAGTTGGACGACATGTATAAATTCAAAGCAGATGTGTCGGTGCTTTTAAATATTACTCCGGACCATTTGGACCGCTACAACTATAATCTGCAGGATTATGTAAATGCCAAATTCCGCATTGTTCAAAATCAAACTCCGCAAGATTCATTCATCTATTGTATAGACGATGAAATAACAAAAACCGAAGTAGAAAAACGAAATATACCCGCGAAAAAATACCCTTTCTCCATTACACAAAGTGTGGAAGAAGGCGCCAGTCTTATAAATCAGGAAATAGTTCTTAACGTAAACAAATCACAATTTACAATGCCAGCAAACAGATTATCATTACCCGGAAAACACAACATCTACAACTCAATGGCCGCAGGAATTGCTGCCAAGGTGATGGATATCCGCAAAGACAGCATACGCGAAAGCCTTGCTGACTTCCAGAATATCGAACACAGGTTGGAGTTTGTTGCCACCATTCACGGCGTGGAGTTTATCAATGATTCCAAGGCTACAAATGTAAACTCTGCCTGGTATGCGCTGGAAAGCATGAACAGGCCTGTAGTTTGGATTGTTGGCGGAACCGACAAAGGGAATGATTACAGCATCCTGAAAGATTTGGTGAAGGAGAAAGTTCATACCATTGTTTGCCTGGGCAAGGACAATCGGAAAATCATCAGCGCATTTTCAACCGTTGTGCCTTTCATTACGGAAGCGTCTACTGCAAAAGAGGCTGTGATGAAGGCATCCAAGGCCAGTAAGCAAGGAGACACTGTATTGCTTTCACCTGCTTGTGCAAGTTTTGATTTGTTTGAAAATTACGAAGACAGAGGTAACCAATTTAAAGCGGCTATAAGGGAATTGTAGAAATGAAAGCTGTATTCAACCATATAAAAGGCGATAAGGTTATCTGGATAATAGTCCTGTTATTATCTGTGGTGTCCATCCTGGCTGTTTACAGTTCAGTAATTACACTTGCCTATCGCAGCAGGTCCGGTGATGCCAGCTATTTCCTGATTAAGCACGTCATCATTTTGCTGTTTGGGTTCTTGTTAATATACATTACACATAATATAAAGTACACCTATTATTCACGCATATTTCAGATAGGTTTAATCCTCTCCGTGCCTTTGTTATTGTTCACATTATTAAAGGGTGTTAATGAAGGAAGTGCATCCCGCTGGTTGCAAATACCGGGTTTGGGCCTTACTTTCCAGACTTCTGATTTTGCAAAATTGGCGCTGATAGTTTATATCGCCAGGACAGTAACTCTATTGCAAGATGAGATGCAGGATTTAAAAAAAGGGTTACTTCACATCACACTTCCGATATTTATTATCTGCGGGTTGATATTCCCATCCAACATTTCAACGGCCGGATTGTTATTCATCAATTGCATGTTTATTCTTTTTATTGGAAGAGCAAGCGCAAAACTGATATTCTCTACCATAGGCATGGCAATTGCAGGCGGTGCGTTGTTCATTTTAATTGTGTTTGCCTTTCCGCATATTAATAACCGTATTGCCACAGCCCGGGCTCGTATTGAAAGTTATGTGAAGGGCGATAAAAGCAGCAATTACCAGGCAGACCAGGCGATGATTGCCATTGCGACCGGAGGCACATTTGGCAAAGGACCGGGTAATAGCACGCAGAAAAATATTTTGCCTCAAGCCTCTTCTGATTTTATATATGCAATCTTAGTAGAGGAATATGGCTTTGTAATGGCGATAGGAATGGTCTTTTTATACCTCGCATTGCTCTTCCGAGGTGTGCGGATAGCTGCACGAAACCCGAAAACTTTTGGAAGCCTTTTGGCAATTGGGCTTACGTTGAGCCTTGTTATGCAAGCCATGGTAAATATGTGCGTAGCCATACACCTGTTGCCTGTAACGGGGCAGCCGCTGCCATTGGTTAGTATGGGTGGAACTTCGATATGGTTTTCAAGTATTGCAATTGGGGTGATTTTGAGCGTTAGCAGAGCAACTGAACCGGAAACAGAAATAGAACAACAAACAGGAAATATTGTCGCAACAACTTAAAATAATAATCAGCGGAGGCGGTACAGGCGGGCATATATTCCCTGCCATTGCCATAGCCCGCGCAGTGGAACAGATGAGACCGGGAACAGAAATATTATTTGTGGGAGCTATCGGAAGGATGGAGATGGAAAAGGTGCCTGCTGCCGGATATAAGATAGAAGGCCTTGAGATAAGCGGTATTTCACGTTCCAATATGATAAAAAACATTTCTCTCCCTGCTAAAGTTTTGAAAAGCGTGAAGAAGGCGAAGAAAATAATCTCTGAATTTAATCCCGATGTAATTGTAGGGGTGGGTGGGTATGCAAGCGCGCCAACGCTTTGGGCGGGTATCAGGAGACATATACCAACTCTTATTCAGGAACAGAATGCCTACGCGGGAGTCACAAATAAGATTTTAGCAAAGCGTGTAAATAAAATTTGTGTAGCCTATTCAGGAATGGAGAAATATTTCCCGGCAAATAAAATTAGCATTACAGGTAATCCTGTTCGCCAGGATATAACAGGCTTAGAAGCCAAACGAAGTGGGGCAGTGGAGTTTTTTAAATTAAATAGTGATGCCCAAACAATATTAATTATTGGCGGCAGCCTTGGAGCAAGAACCATTAATGAAAGCATAAAAAATTCACTCGCTCTTTTTGCTGAAAATAATGTTCAAATTATCTGGCAGACTGGAAAAGCATTTTATACAGAAGCCTCTGAATTGGCAAAGCAATATTCCAACATCAGGGTGTTTGACTTTATTTCTAAAATGGATTTTGCTTATGCAGCGAGTGATGTTGTTATATCAAGGGCCGGTGCTATATCGCTTGCAGAGCTTTGCATTGCAGGTAAGCCGAGCATATTGGTTCCATCTCCGAATGTTGCAGAGGACCATCAGACAAAGAATGCAAACAGCCTTGCGGAAAAGAATGCAGCAATTGTTATCATAGATGAAGTCGCGGTTAAGCAATTAGGTGCAGAGGTAATAAAACTTGCAAAGGATAAGATACTACGTAATTCGTTAAGCAAAAATATTAGTGCCCTTGCCATAACAGATTCAGCCCAACGGATTGCCAAACAAATAATTGAATTATCAGGAAAATGAGGTTTGATTCATTAAAATATGTGTATTTGATTGGCATTGGAGGCATTGGCATGAGCGGCCTTGCGAGGTATTTCAAGTCTTTTGGTAAATCAGTGAGTGGATACGACAAGACGCCTTCTACATTGACACATGAAATGGAAAGTGAAGGTATCGAAATTCATTACGAAGACAATGTTGAATTAATTAATAAAGAAATAACTAACCATAATGCCGCAACAGATACCTTAATAATTTATACCCCTGCTGTTCCTTCTGACCATAGCGAATTAAAATACTTTTCAAATAAGAAATATAATTTGCACAAAAGGTCTGAAGTGTTGGGTTGGATTACAGAAGGGCACTTTAGTGTGGCTGTTGCGGGGACGCATGGGAAAACTACAACATCAACATTAGTGACGCATATCCTGCGTTCATCGGGTAATGAGTGCATGGCTTTCCTGGGTGGGGTTTCAAAGAATTACCACACCAATATTTTATTAGGTAAATTGGGAAATGAAAACAAAGTTATGGTGGTGGAAGCGGACGAATACGACCGCTCTTTCTTAACCCTCAATCCTGATATTTCAATAATCACTTCCATTGACCCCGACCATTTGGACATTTATAATAATAAAGCAAGTATGGAGGAATCCTATTCCATGTTTGCAAACCGTATTCATGCCGACGGATGCCTGATTACAAAGGAAAAAGTGCAGGATACGATACAATATGGCGGTAAATGTTTCAGCTATTCGCTAGATAAGAAAGCGGATTATTATGCTAAAAATATAAATATTCAGGATGGATATTATGTGTACGATGTAATAACCCCATTTGGGGAAATTAAATCAGTAAAACTGGGGGTGGTAGGGCTGCATAACATTGAAAATTCTATTGCAGCGACGGCGGTAGCTAAGGTGATGAATGTGGATGATGAGGCAATCCGAAAAGCGCTTGCAACATTTGAAGGGGTAGAACGCCGCTTTGATTATCAAATCAGGACATCTAACCTTGTATTTATAGATGATTACGCGCACCACCCTGAAGAAATAAAAGCTTGCTTGAATTCAGTTAGGGCAATGTATCCTGACAAAAAAATAACCGGCATATTCCAACCACATCTGTACACACGCACCCGCGATTTTGCAGATGGTTTTGCAAAAAGCCTTGAGTTGGTGGATAACCTTATTTTATTGGATATATATCCTGCCAGGGAATTGCCAATAGAAGGAATTACATCTACAATGCTATTGGATAAAGTAAATATTAAAAATAAAAAATTGTGCAGTAAATCGGAATTAGTAAATGAAGTTATTGCAAATATGCCTGAAGTACTTGTAACAATGGGAGCAGGGGATATTGACAGGTTAGTAGAACCATTAAAAATTGCGTTACTAAAGAAAACAGCATGATAAAGCGCATATTAATTATATCGGGTTGGGTTGTGCTGGTTGCAGGGGCAACAGTGTTGCTTGGTTTTGCTAAATCAAAACGGAATAATACCCCATGCAAATCGGTGGATATCCTTATTTCTCAAAGAGGCACCGACTTATTTATTACTCCTGATGAAATCCGCGCATTAATTATCAAAGACCAAGGTGTTGTGGAAGGCAAGACCATGAACAAAATCAACCTGCTGGAAATTGAGCAGATGCTTAAGGATAACCCATATATAACCAATGCGCAAGTATATGCAACACTTGACGGGGACATTAAAATTAAAGTAGCGAAAAAGAACCCGATTGCGAGAATAATAAATGAAAATGATGACAGCTACTACGTGGATTCAGCAGGTTATTTTATGCCACTCACAGATAATGCAACACCTCGTGTATTAATCGTGAATGGCCTTATTAGTGACTCTTATGCGGTCAATTACAAAAGCAATGCCAAGAAAATGGAAAGCGATACTTCCGTTCATTGTCTGCTTCCGTCCATATACAAAATTGCTTCATACATTAATCACGACCCATTCTGGAAAGCACAGATAACGCAGGTTTATGTGGACAGCGCAAAAGAATTCACGCTCATTCCACGTGTTGGGGGGCAGCGAATAATTCTCGGCGATACAAGCAACCTGAAACCAAAATTCGATAAACTATTTACGCTCTATAAAGAAGGATTTAACAGCAATGGGAAATGGAATGAATATGCAACAATCAACCTTAAATATAAACACCAAATAATCTGCACCAAAAAGTAAATTCTATGGAAAACAAATCAAACATCATCGTCGGTTTGGACATTGGAACAACTAAAATTGTAGCCATTGTCGGACGGAAAAATGAACAAAACAAAATAGAAATAATGGGCGTGGGGAAATCAGAATCCCTCGGCATTGCGCGCGGAATGGTGCGTAACATTGACCAAACGGTTGCATCAATTGAAAAGGCGGTGAAAGAAGCCTCCGATAAATCGGGTGTGAAAATAGAATATGTGAATGTAGGTATTGCAGGGCAGCATATTAAAAGCCTTCAGCACCGTGGCGTTTACACACGCCTGGATGCATCCAAAGAAATTACCCAGGATGACGTGGATAAATTAATCGACAGCATGGAAAGGCTTGCTATGCCTCCCGGCGAAGAGATTATTGAAGTCCTTCCGCAAGAATATATTGTGGATAATGAATTGGGAATTAAAAACCCGATTGGAATGGGCGGTGCGAGATTAGAAGCCAATTTCCACATTATTACCGGGCAGGTTGCGGCTGCTGCGAATATCGAAAAATGTGTTACCAAGTCGGGTCTTCACATGAGTGAATTGACGTTGGAAGCCCTTGCTTCTTCAGACGCAGTGCTTACCCCGGAAGAAAGGGAGGCCGGTGTAGTGTTGATTGATATTGGTGGTGGAACAACAGACGTAGCAATTTTCCAGGATGATATTATCCGCCATACTGCAGTGATTCCTTTTGGTGGCAATGTAATTACCGAAGATATTAAACAAGGTTGCCAGATAATTCAAGCTCAAGCTGAACAACTGAAAGTAAAATTCGGCTGCGCTATTCCAACCGAGTCGCAGGAAAATGAAATCGTTGTAATACCAGGTTTGAAAGGCAGGCAGAACAAGGAAATTTCCATTCGCAATCTTTCTGCAATAATCCATGCGCGGATGTCTGAAATATTGGAGCATGT
>CAIWVW010000009.1 GCA_903916255.1 uncultured Bacteroidota bacterium | reverse complement strand
TTCTTATCCATTGCGGTTACAGTATATGTTCCTGCTGATAATATGGCACCGGTTGGATTGGATGCCGATACCGTGGATGTTCCATTACTCCATGAATATGTATATGGTGTTGTACCTCCGCTTATGGTTGCAGTGGCATTACCATTATTGCCGTCATAACAAGTTACCTCGGCAGTTACTGCAGCTGTAGCAGATAATGAAGTTGGCTGGGTAATGCTAACTGATGAAGTAGAATTGCACCCGCCGGCATCCGTTGCAGTTACTGTATATGTTCCTGCTGAAAGGTTGCTGATGCTTGAGGCAGTACTTCCGTTCGACCATGAATAGGTGTAAGGTGATTTACCACCATACACAGTTGCAGTTGCAGAACCATTGTTACTGCAGCCTGAAGAAGCATTTACGCTTGCAATTTTTAAAGGCAACGACATGGTGTTATCCCAAAGTGACCATGAGCGATACATATCTATTGCAGGAACCGGGCCTGTTTGCACTGTTCCTATATTGTTTACTATAGCATCTGAACAACCATAGCCAAACCAATCGGTCCATGTGTCTGTAGTTGAATTGAAGCGTTGCGCCATCATCCTGCTTTGGGTTAGCGTGTTGGGCGATGACACTTCTGAATTCACTGTTCCGCTTATATAGGAAAAGGTAATATTATCGGGTGCGGGTTTGGTGGTGTACCCAGTGTTTGCATCTATGATAAAAAACCTGTCGGCTATATTATAAGAATTATCGGTATTTGACGGACTTCCCGGAAGAATAAACGGAGTTAGATTTGTTACATCGGAAGGTTCATCACCGGAATTTAAAGCCGGGGTGTGATAGGTGGAAAACTTTATAGAACCTCCGGAAGTACCCGGGTTGCTGTTAATTTCCAAGGTAAGCGGCAAATAAAGCGAATTAGAGTCACCAAATGGAACAACATAATTTCCGGTATTGGCTCCAATATTCCATTGCAGCATATTAAACTCATTTTCGCTATACAGGTAACCGCTGTCGCGGACAATCGCATTTGCATTTGAATCGGCAACTACCAGATACGTAGGCTTTGTTGATGTACCATTACTCAATACCACCGCTGCTCCATTTTCCAACACCATCCGCTGCTGACATATTGCTAAAGATCCGGAGAACAGCAATATTATTGTATAAAAAATATTTTTCATTTTATGATATTTTTTATTACCATTATTTCTTGCTGTTCACCATTTGTTCTACCATGCTCTTCAATTCGTCAATCTGTTTTTGCTGTGCATCCAGCTTTTTGTTTTGTTCATCAATAATCTGCTGCTGGTCCTGAATTGATTTTACAAGCAAGGGTGTAATCCTTCCATAGTCTACCATCCATGGGTTGGTTTTCGGGTCATCGCCGCCTATATGCACTGCATTAGGGAATACAGTGTAAAGTTGCTGCGCTATAAAACCTGTTTGTGGATATTTTCCGTTATCGGCTTTGTAGGTATAGTCTTTGATTTGAATTTTCATCAAATCATTCAATCCGAATGAAGTAGGCTTGATGTTTTCTTTAAGACGTTCATCAGAGGTTGTGTTATAAACTATACTTGAAGAACTGTTTTGGCTTATTGAGCCCAATACTGTACTGGCAGTATTTTCAAAAGCGATAAGGTTTGAGTTATATGTGTTTGTAACCTGACCGCCTTGCACCAGCAGTACTTGCCCATAACCTGAAGTAGGGTTATTGGTATTGATAAACGCTGCTATATAACTGGTAGCACCACTAAATGATCCTGATACAGTAAGCGGGCTGGAGGGGGAAGTAGTTCCAATCCCTAAATTGCCAGTGGATGATTGGATAGTCATCTTAGTATAACCATTAGCATTAAATAACAAATTTCCAGCACCTTCGCTATTTCCTGAACCGGTTGAAATAAGATTCCATGTTGTTCCACCAGTAGATGTATTATTTAACCTCAACCAAGTGCCTGTTGTACCTGAACCCTCTGCATCTAACATAAGGTAATTTGCACTATACACTTCTAAAGGTGCTTGAGGCGAGGCGGTTCCAATTCCAACATATCCGCCCCCATTAAAAATGGCATCATAATTATTTGTGCCACCGGTGGTAGATGATACATACAAACCAATATTGGTAGCTGAAGTGCCTGTCCAACTTCCGGTAGATTGAATTTCTACTCCTGCTTTTTTTATACTTGAGGTGCTTGAAGTGGCCGTGTTTGTAAATAAGTTACCCGAATACGCGGCTGTTTTTGCTCCACTTGCAATGGTATGTAAAGCAGCGGTAGGAGAAGAAGTGCCAATACCCACATTTCCGCCCCCATTAAAAATGGCATCGTAGTTATTGGTACCTCCGGTGGTAGATGATACATACAAACTAATATTGGTAGCTGAAGTGCCATTCCAACTTCCGGTTGATTGTAATTCCAATGCCGCCTTTTTAATACTTGCTGTGCTTGAGGTGGCAGTATTGGTAAGTAAATTCCCTGAATAGGCTGCCGTTTTTGCGCCGCTGGCAACCGTATGTAAAATGGCAGTTGGAGAAGTTGTTCCAATACCTACATTACCGCCTCCATCAAAAATGGCATCGTAGTTATTGGTCCCACCGGTAGTAGATGATACATACAAACCAATATTGGTGGCTGAAGTGCCAGTCCAGCTTCCGGTTGATTGTAATTCCAATGCCGCCTTTTTAATACTTGCTGTGCTTGAGGTTGCCGTATTGGTAAGTAAATTTCCTGAATAGGCTGCCGTTTTAGCACCGCTTGCAACTGTATGTAAAGCTGCAGTAGGTGAAGAAGTGCCTATACCCAATCTATCGTTTGTATTATCCCAATATAAATTTGAATTGGAAGAAAGGGCACTACTGCCGCTCCAGAATGCTACTTGCGTGGCCGTACCTGACCCGGTAACCGTTCCGAAAGAAGGGGTAATCCATTGCGGGGCAACACCGGAACCCTGTGACTCTAATACTTGCCCCGATGTGCCTGCATTATATGCACTACTATAATAAGGCATTAAGGCTCCATTTATTTCAGTGGCAGTTACGCTGGTGCTGCCCAATAAAATTGTGTTGCTGGTGCTAACTATTGCATTGGAGCCAATAGCTGTGGCATTTGTTAATCCCGATGAAGAAGCATCTGCCGCATATCCTATAAAGGTGTTGTTTGAACCTGTAGTGTTTGAGAAACCGGAACTCGACCCAAACGCACTGTTCCTACCACCAGTATTATTAAACAATGAAAGATATCCTAAACCACTATTATTTGTTCCGTCTACAGCCGTACCGCCCTGAACTTCATAACCTATCAGCGTATTATTAGAGTCTGTAATGCTAAGGTAATGTCCTGCTGCAAATCCAACGGCAGTATTTTTATTGGAGGAGGCCCCTGCTAAAGCATTTACCCCAATAGCAATATCCCCTCCGGTATTAAGCGCATACGGATTATAATTAGAGTTGGCTAAGGCATTTGTTCCTATTGCAATCAGGTTTGAAATCCGATCATCATACAGAAGTGTCTGGGTTCCAATTGCAATATTGTTACTTCCACTGGTATTGCTATAACCTGCCTGGTTTCCGAGGAAGAAATTATTGTTTCCCGTTGTATTGGCATTGCCTGCGTTTTGTCCAATATTAATATTCACCAGGTCGCTGGAAGTTCCCTCACTCGTGCCTGTTGAACCTGCGCCGGAAGTAATACCCAGATAACTTGTACCTACATAATTGATTGCACCTGATGATTGCGTATTGCTGATAGTATCGTTGCTTATTTTTATGCCTGTTCCGCCAATATATGTGTTAACGGTTGGAGTAACCCATTGCGGAGCAGCGCCACTTCCTTGTGATTCCAAAACTTGCCCGGATGTGCCTGCATTATAGGCACTGCTATAATAAGGCATAAGTGCACCATTAAATTCGGTGGCAGTAACGGAATTGCTACCCAATAATATAGTGTTGCTGGTGCTTACTATGGCATTGGCTCCTATAGCTGTGGCATTGGTTAAATTGCCGGCAGCTACATCTGCCAGAGACCCTAAAGCCATATTATTACTCCCCGTTGTGTTACTTAGTAAAGCCTCATAGCCAATAGATACATTATTACCTCCGCTTGTATTATTACCAAGCGCATGGTTTCCGACTGAACTATTGAAATTTCCTGAAGTATTTTGCGATAAACTAATGTCTCCTACTGCAGTATTCTGCTGGCCTGTTGTATTATTAATAAGAGCTTGTGTGCCATCGGCAACATTTGCTGCGCCGGTGGTATTATTATATAGAGCCAAACAACCGGAAGCAGTATTAGATACGCCTGTAGTGTTGAAATAAAGAGCCTGATAACCGAATGCACTATTAAACTTACCATTGGTATTACTATTCAATGCCTGATAGCCCAAAGAGGAATTAGCAATACTGTTGCTGTAATCTATATATCCTGCTATAGAACCATCCACTTTAAATTCCAGCGGTTTGGCATCGGTAGTACCAATAAAATCTGTACCCACTGTTGTTCCGGAGTTGCCTGTTAATTGCCATGCTGTGCCGGATGTAGAAAGTGTTGTCCATTGCGGAGCTGCGCCACTACCCTGCGATTCCAAAACCTGCCCGGATGTGCCTGCATTGTAGGCACTGCTGTAATAGGGCATCAAAGCACCGTTAAATTCGGTTGCAGTAACGGAATTGCCGCCCAGTAATATAGTGTTGCTGGTGCTTACCATGGCATTGGCTCCAATGGCAGTAGCGTTCGTTAATCCGCCGGTAGATACACCCGCATTATAACCTATTCCGGTATTATAATTTCCTGTTGTATTATTTGTTTCCGACAAATAACCAATCCCAACATTGCTGCTTCCTGCTGTATTATTATAAAGCGTTTGGGAACCAACCGCAACGTTTTCGGTTCCGGTATTATTTGCTCCTCCCAGTGAAGAATCACCAAGCGCTAAATTATAATTTCCTGTGGTGCCATTTTGTAAAGCTTTAAAACCAAAAGCACTATTCGTTGAACCGGTAGTGTTCTGTTGCATAGTTTGATAACCATAGGCCATATTACCATTGCCGCTAACATTTGAGGTTAATGCATAATAGCCGTTGGCAAGGTTATTCGAGCCATTCACATTAGCATATAAAGCTTTTTGCCCCATCCCGATATTATTATTTCCAAATGTATTGGAATAAAGAGTCAAATAGCCCGATGCTATATTAAAAGAATTGCTATTATTGTATAATGATTTGTATCCTTCAGCAATGTTATAGTTTCCATTAATATTGTAATAAAGAGTTTGCAAGCCATTTGCTACATTGCCATTACCATACGTATTAGAATATAATGCCTGGTATCCATTTGCTACATTAGCTTCGCCTAAACTATTATATAATGCTTGATAACCAAAAGCGCTATTTTGTATGCCAAAATTATTGTTTGTACCAAGTGCCTGATAACCGAAGCTGACGTTCCCCAAAATGTAAAAATAGTCAATATATCCGGCAATAGAACCATCCACTTTAAACTCAAGAGGTTGGGCATCGTTAGTGCCAATAAAATCTGTACCCACTGTTGTTCCGGAGTTGCCTGTTAATTGCCATGCTGTGCCGGATGTAGAAAGTGTAGTCCATGACGGAGTCCCTCCTCCATTACTTGTAAGCACCTGCCCGGAAGTACCAACACTTGGCGCTAACATCATTACCCATGCAGAGCCTGTCCAGTAATAATATCCCGGAACAACATTATATGGTGCGGTTCCGGCGGTGGTATAATTATATACTATCAATCCTGTATCAACAGATGAAAATGGAGAGGAACTGTTTGTTGCAGATAGAGCAACCTCGTTAGGCAAGAATCCCAAGGCAGACCCAAGATTCCCTGTTCGCAAGTCAAGAACAGCATCAGAACTTGGTTTGTTTCCTTTACTGTTAATACCAACATTTTGGGCATTAATTGTCAAACTAACAAACAAGAGCGAAGATGTAAGAGATAAAATGAAGCATTTTTTTAAGCTTTTCATAGAAACTTTTTTTAGGGTTTTGTTCGGTTTAGAAATGGGCAGATAACTGTAATGTAGAAACTACATTTTCAATATTAGCGCCCATTTTTCAGAATGGTTCTGCGGAGGGGGTAGACAAAAGGGGGACAAGAAATTATGTTGTTGATAGCCAACAACAATTTATCGTTTTGGGCAGACTAAATTTCAGTAAGCAGCTTATAAATATCCGCTTCGGGATTCAATCCTAATTTTTTCCGGAGCCTGTGCCTGCCCTTTTTTATAGAATCTGGAGTAATGTTTTTCAGGATGCCTATTTCCTTATTCGACATATTGAGTTTTAAATACCCGCAAAGTTCCAATTCCGATTTAGTAAGATTGGGATATAGGCCGATAAGTTTTTTATTGAATTCTGCATTCACTTGTTCAATACTTTTATTAATCACTTCCAATCTTTCCTGGGAGTGGATTTTAGAATTCAGTTCATTCAACAATGAGGAGATGCTGCTTTTTTGCTGGTCAGCTTTTTGGTTTTTAATTTCCCCTAACTTTCCAGCAACGGTTTCTTGCACATCTTTTAGTTCGGTGAGATATTTACCAAGGTTACGCAAGTCATCTTTCTTATTGCTTAATTCCCGTTCAATTTTTTCCTGTTCCAGTTTTTGCCGCTCCAATTCGCTTTTTGCAAGCGCCTCTTTCTGTTCACTCAATTTTATTTCTCCTTGGTGAATACGTTGACGGCTGCGTAAAAATATAATCAGTAGAATAATAATTGAACCTCCTGACAAGGCAATAATAATGGCAAGTAAAAGACGCATGCTCGCACTTTTGTGCGATTCTTCAAGGGATGCCTTGTTTTGTTGAAGTTTCAAATTGTAAATCTCAATCCCACGGTTAGCCTTTATTATTTCCGCGCTTGTTAGCCCCTGCAATAGTTTGTCCGAAATCCTTTTTTGTTCCATCGCCAATGAATCCTTAATCAAATCTATTTCGGTTTGCTGAACAAGCGCTTGCCTCAAATTGCCTACCGCCGAATAATAGTGTTGGCGGCTTTGAAGTAATGCAATACGGTCGTGGGCATTAAAATGACCTGAATATTGAATCATGCAATTTAACGCCTGGTTAATACAACAAAGCCCACCGGGGTAATTGTGCCGGGCAATCATGCAGTTGGCCGCACCTATTTCAGATTTGAAAATTCCTACAGGGATTTCCGTATGTGTAAAGAGAGTAATATTTTGGCTGTAATATTTTTCTGCCGTATCGAATTTATTACGTTTAAAGTAATTAAGAGCAATATTATCATTAATGCTTCCCAATAGAATAGAATCCCTCCTGTTTGAAGCAGAAAGGATTTTTATGGAACGTATAAAATAATTGTAGGCCGAATCGTGCATATTTCGCAATTCATAAAGCATGCCTATGTTATTTTCAGCGGCGGCCATAGACAAATGCTCGCCCGTAGCCCAGGCTTCTTTTTTTGCTTCCTTATAGTATACCTCGGCACTGTCATATTCTTTCAGGTGAATATATTTGCCTACAATACTGCTAAGCAGGTTGTAACGCCATACGCTTGCTTTTTTATTTGCCTTTCGGTTCTCCATTAGTGCTTTTCCTGCGTAAATATTTCCCATATCCTCAGCACCCGAATTATATAATAGTCCGCCAAAATGGGCATAAAGGGGTGTAAGAATATTGAATGAGTCTTTAGCATATGGAACAAGTGTCAGTGCTATCTCATAATCCTCTATTGCTGAAATTTTATCATTTCTATCTATGGCCTTCCGGGCTGAATCGGTAAGTTCCTGTATTTTAACCGCAGCTTTAAGCGTATCGCTTAAATAGCGGGTTATCAGTTTGTCTTTCAACGAAGAGAATTTAATGAAAGTATCCTGCGCTTTCACATTAGTAAGCCAGCCGCATATTAAAATAAGTACCAACTGTTTTTTTAAGATAACTGGTCGCATTTGCAGTAAACTATAAGACTATTAAATAAGGTGCAAACATGAAAAAAATAATTGCACGCAGAAGTAAAGCGCCAAAATAAAATATGTTAGAGCTTGATGATAGTTTAAAGACTATTATGAAATTTAGGATTTTGAATAAATTAAGGTAATGATATAGTTGATTGTACCAAAACAAAAAATGACGTTTTTTTAGGCTGAATTTTTGACGTTAATTTTTCAATCTTCATAACTACCTATAAATAAGCCAATAATAATTATTTTGAAATACTTGAATGTACCATTTTCTGATGTATATTTGTACTATCAAATCAAAGCAAAATATGAAAAAGCAAGTAACAGAATTTAAGAGTTTCGCACAAATGTTAGACGTTCTCAATACCGATGAAGTTTGCAGAGAGTTTTTAGAAAATATACGTTGGGAAGGTTCACCTGCTTGTCCCCATTGTGGCACACAACATAAAGAACATTACAAGCTAAATGTAAAAGGTGAGTTCAAAGGTCAATATAAATGTAAAGATTGCAGAGAGCGTTTTACCGTTACCGTTGGCACTATGTTTGAAGGTTCACATATCAGTTTACGCAAGTGGTTTATTGCTATCTACATTTTTTCTTCACACAAAAAAGGTATCAGTTCGCACCAATTAGCAAAAGATTTAGGCATTACCCAAAAATCAGCTTGGTTTATGTTAGGTAGGTTGCGTAACTCTTTTCAATCAAAGATAAACGTACAATTCACTGGTGTAACCGAAGCTGATGAGACTTTTATGGGCGGGAAGAATAAAAACAGACACGCTGATAAGAAAGTAGAATTTTCGCAAGGTCGTAGCGTGAAAGATAAAACCCCTGTTTTCGGGCTATTAAACAAAGGTAAAGTAACAACGGGTGTAGTAACCGACACTAAGGCTAAGACATTGCGCCCTATCATAGAAGAAATGGTAAAGAAAGGCGAAATAATAGTTACTGATGAGTGGAACGGTTACAAAGGGCTTTCACCTGAATACAAACATGAGGTTGTAAAGCATAATGAAGAAAGATATGTTACTGATAGCGGTTTATCTACCAATAGTCTTGAGGGCTTTTGGGCTTTGCTAAAAAGAGGTATTTATGGCATTTATCACCAAGTTAGCGCAAAGCATTTGAATAAATATTGTGATGAGTTCGCATATCGCTACAATACCCGTGAAACAAATGATTCAGACCGTTTCAATTTATCAGTAGTAAATGCAACTGAAAGATTAACCTATAAGACTCTTACTGGTAAATAATCTATGGCTTCCCTTGAATTGCATCCCAAGGTGTTGCGCTTAATGCTACATAGCGCAATAATTCTATAACGGATTGACCGGCTGCGATTCTTGCTGTATTTAATGTTTGTATAGCTTCACTTAAGTCGGTCTTTGCTTGTAAAAATTCTATATTTGGTTTCCAAACAATATTTTGAGGTAAAATATATAACTTATCATTAGCATTCCAATTATAGTAATAACCCTTTGCCCTCATGGTTTCTCTAACAAGAGGAAACGCATTTTCTGAAACATCAAAAATCAATACTACGTTCATACAATTAAGTTTTTAGATTGTGCGTAATTCTTAAGGCCAATTAATAGTCCATTTACGTTACCATAAATAGAATTTATAGCCATTAAGTTTGGTCTGCTTGGGTTCTTTTTATCAGAAAGATATTGCTGATAATTACTATATCCATTTCGGGTTAGCACCCCCATTAGATAACCAGCTAATCCTATTGAACTTAGAAAAAAATCAAGAGTTTCATAATCTTTTATTGTTTCAGTATTACTTGATATTCGTAGCTCTATATCGTTAAGTGTACGTAGACTTAATATGGGATTTTCAGCAGTCATTGTCATTGTGGTATTGTTTGAGGAGACTTAGTAAGATTTTCAAGTTCAATTTGTTTTTGTTGTGCTATTATTAAAATACCTTCTATTTCGCCTAATTTATTATTTGCAGCGGCGCACACTTTTTCAATATCCTCTTTATTTTTTGCGAAGTCTTTCTTCATGTGTTTATCAACCTCTGATTCGGTTTTTAAGTAAACGCTTATTGATATTGCTAATAATAAGGTAATAATTAAGCCCCCGAATACTAAAAAATCATCTAATCGCTTATTAACCGCATCCATTTTCTCTACAAAACTTGCATTTAAGACTTTCAACTGTTCCACGGATTGAACAAGTGCTTCTTTAGAGGTATCACATTTGTTATTTATAATCGGTGCTTCTATGTAATCTTTCAGCCACCATGTCCGAAAAATAAAAGATACACCACACGTTAAAACTATTCCCGTTAATACGCCAAACAAAATAAATCTAATAGTTCGCCATGCCTCATTTTCCTTTTTAGGTTTCTTTTCTTCTATATTTTTTGCTTCCTTCATAGAGTTCAAAAGTAATAAAATATTGCAAAATCCCCCATAATTAAAAACTTATCAACAATTATTTGTTTAAATTGTGTTATTCATTGATTTACTGAAATATATAAATTCGTACTCATTTTAAATTGCGCAAAGCTAATATTCCTATTGAAATCAAAAT
>CAIWVW010000008.1 GCA_903916255.1 uncultured Bacteroidota bacterium | reverse complement strand
TAACTGCTTCCATTACTGCAAGCACCAATATACTTTGCAACGGAGGTATAAACGGCTCCGCTACTGTTACTGCAGCAGGAGGAACGGCACCATATACTTACCTCTGGAATCCTTCGGGAAATACGAATGCCACTGCTACAGGTTTATCGGCGGGTACCTATACCGCATCGGTTACCGACAATAACGGATGTACCGTTACCGATACCATCACCTTAACACAACCACCCTTATTAACCGCAACAATGGGGACACCTACCAATGTATTATGCAATGGCGGAAATAATGCTTCTGCAACAGTTACCGCAGGAGGTGGAACTCCCAATTACACCTACGCATGGGCTCCCGCAGGCGGAACAAATGCTACCGGAACAGGGCTATCAGCAGGAATATATACAGTTACGATAACAGATGCGAATGGCTGTTCAGCCACATCAGCAGTTACAATTACTGAACCTCCGCTGTTAACTGCTGCCATAGGTAATCCGACAAATGTATTGTGTAATGGAGGGAATACAGGTGCTGCAACAGTTACCGCTGCCGGCGGAACTCCAGTATATACCTATGCATGGGCTCCCGCAGGCGGAACAAATGCTACCGGAACAGGGCTGAGTGCAAATACCTACACAGTAACAATAACAGATAACAATGGATGCTCCGCTACTGCATCAGTTGTAATAACCGAACCTACGGCCATAACATTATCAACCACGATAACACAATCTACCTGTGGAAATAATAATGGAACCGCTACCGTAACTGCAAATGGCGGAAATCCTGCTTATACTTACCTGTGGACTCCATCTAACAGTACGAATATTACAGCCACAGGTTTAAGCGTGGGCACATATACCATTTTAGTAACCGATAATAATGGTTGCACACAAACAACTACCGCAACAGTTACCACCCCATCTAATTTAACTGCTTCCATTAGTGCAAGCACCAATATACTTTGCAACGGAGGTATAAACGGCTCTGCTACTGTTACTGCAGCGGGAGGAACGGCACCATATACTTACCTCTGGAATCCTTCGGGAAATACGAATGCCACTGCTACGGGTTTATCGGCGGGAATATATACGGCTACCGTTACTGATAATAACGGATGTACGGCAGTTGCAACAATTACGCTTACACAACCTCCGTTATTAGTTTCGGCAATCGGAACTCCGGTAAATGTATCATGTAATGGAGGCGCTAACGGTTCTGCCGCTGCAAGCGCCACAGGCGGAACATCACCATATGTTTATTCATGGACACCCGCAGGTGGAACAAATGCCGTCGCCACCGGGCTTAGTGCAAATACTTATACGGTAACTATTACAGATGCCAATGGATGTATAGCCACTTCAACAGTTACTATAACACAGCCGCAACTATTAACAGCAACTATGGGGGTTCCAATAAATGTAAAATGCAGCGGTGGAAATGATGGTTCGGCAACTGTTGCTGCCGCAGGGGGGACCGCGCCATATACGTATGCATGGGCCCCTGCAGGTGGAAGTTCTGCAACTGCATCTTCTCTTTCAGCCGGAACATATACAGTAACCGTAACAGATAATAATGGTTGTACCGCAACAGCGACAGCTACCATTGCGCAACCTAATGTATTAACTGTTACACTTGCACCTGTCGATGTAAAATGTTTCGGAGTTTCTGACGGTAGCATCACTGCAACTCCAGCCGGAGGAACTGCGCCATATACATACACATGGACTCCAGCCGGAGGAAATACTGCTGTAGCTTCCAACCTTTCAGCAGGAACCTACACGCTTACATTAACAGATGCCAATAGTTGTTCGACCACTGCTTCTGCTACGCTTACAGAGCCCACTGCGCTTATTGTTTCGGCAGTTGGACCGCAAAAAATTTGCTCAGGCAACAATGCTTCGCTTAGTGCGAATGCTTCAGGAGGAACATCTCCTTACACCTATTCATGGAGTTCGGGAGGAACTACTTCCAGCACCAATGTTAAACCGTTAACTACTACTACTTATACGGTTACTATTACCGATGCAAATGGCTGCACCGTATCGACCACCGTAACTGTTGTAACAAGCGCACCGTTAGTGGTTACAATAAGCGGAGCAACATCTTTCTGTCCGGGTGGTTCAGCTACCCTAACAGCATCCGCTTCGGGTGGAGACGGGATTTATTCTTTTGTATGGCTCCCTGGAAATAATACTACACAATCAATTACAGTAACTCCAACTTCCACTACTACATATACTGTAGAGCTGAATGATGGATGCAGCTCCACAATGGCTACTTCTGATGCTACCGTAACTATAAACCCTGTTCCTGCAACAAGTTTTGTGGCGAGCCCAGTTGCCGGTTGCGTACCATTATGCGTACAATTCCGCGACTTGACAACTATTCCAAGCGGAGGTATCGCACAATGGAAATGGTCATACGGAAATGGAGACAGCGCAAGTTACAACAGTCCTATTTTCTGCTATCCTGATACCGGAAACTTTAGTGTAAGCCTTACCGCTATTTCTGACAGCGGTTGCAGCAGCACATTAAAAATTGTGAATTTGGTGACCGTCTACCCTACTCCACATGCAAGCTTTTCTTATTCGCCGCAATCCATTACAATTTTAAATCCTACGGTGCAATTCACCTCCACCAGTTCGGGTAAAAATCCTTTATTCTATTGGGGATGGACATTCGGAGATAATTCTGATTCTATAAGCACTTCTCAAAATCCCACACACACCTATTCCGATACCGGAACATATTGTGCAACTTTGATAGTAGAAGACCAGCACGGTTGTCTTGACAGCGTTACCAATTGTTTTGTTGTGAACCCATCATTTACTTTTTACATTCCGGATGCGTTTACACCGAATGGCGACGGGCTGAATGATGTGTTTATGCCTAAAGGCAATTACGTGAAAGATTATGAAATGTACATTTTCGACCGTTGGGGCGAAAAACTTTTCTACTCGAATAATATGAATGTAGGTTGGGCCGGAACTATGGGCAGTGGCTCAGAACAGTGCCAGGAAGATGTTTATGTTTATCTTATTAATGTTACGGACACGCAAGGCGAGAAACATTCCTACACTGGGAAAGTAAATCTTGTAAAATAGCCCCTGGCCTGTCGGGGGCCGACTGCAATATACTTCTGTAAAGGACCATTTTTTACTAAATAAAAGAATGGTCCTTTTTAATTAAACCACTCATACATCTCCTGCATCTGTAATGATTTTTTTTCGGATGCATTTAAATCACGGAGCACTTTTCCTTCACTCATTTGTATCAGGCGATTGCCATACTGATGGCCTTCTTTCAGGTTATGCGTAATAAGTATTGCTGTAAGCTTATATTGCTGAATTAAACTATGGGCAGTTTGCATAATTACCGATGCGCTACGTGGGTCGAGGGCTGCGGTGGGCTCATCCAACAATAAAATTTGCGTATCATCCATTACGCTCATTAATAGCGTGAGCGCCTGTCTTTGCCCGCCGGATAGGGTGCCCATAGGTTGCTCCAATTTATTTTCAAGCCCCATTCCCAACGTTGCAATTTTATCTTGTACCCGTTTTCTGAATGAATTATTTATACCGATTATTAGTTTTTTTTTAGTTGTACGGATTGCAGCCAGCCGGAAATTATCGAGTATGCTTAAATCGGAGGCGGTGCCGCTCAGCGGATTTTGAAAAACCCTTGCTATCCATTTGCTGCGTTTATATTCCGCAAGGCGGGAAACATCGGCACCGGAGATAATTACTTTCCCGGAGGAACTTAATTCAGCTCCTGCAATTATATTAAGCAAGGTTGTTTTGCCCGAACCGTTCGAGCCGACCACTACCAAAAAATCTTGCTTTTGCAATGTGAGCGAAACATCCTTAAGGGCTGCAACCTCATTCACTTTGCCTTTATTGAATACCTTCGATATGTGTTGCAGTTCAATCATGCTTCTTCAATCTTGGAATTATTACAATAAGTAAAACAAAAGATGCTGTTACCAGTTTCAGCATATTCGGGTCGACACCGATAGACAAGGTAAATGCCAGCACCAGTTGAAATAAAATACTTCCGCCAATTACGGTAAGCAATTGCCAGTGTATAGAGGTAATGCTCCACCATTTAATTAACGCTTCTCCGATTAATACAGAGCCAAGGCCGGTAATAACAATACCGATACCCATATTTATATCGGTGAAGTTCTGGAATTGCGCAACAAGGTAGCCGCTTAATGCGGTTAGCGAATTGGCAATAGCCAGCCCGATAATTTTCATTTTATTGTTATTAATGCCCAATGCCCTTGTCATTGATGCGCTGCTACCCGTGGCACGCATGGCAATTCCGAAATCGGTTCGTAAAACGTAGCCTACAATGAATGCGATACTTAAAATAAACAGCAAACTCAACGTAAGATTATTATATACGGATGCTGCAAAGAAGTGAACAGAGGAAAACACCGATTGCACTTCAAGCAAGGGAACATTGGAGCGGCCAAGTATGGTAAGGTTTATGGAATATAACCCTGTCATAACAAGTATCCCCGCCAACAACGCTTCTATCTTTAGCCGTGTATGAATAATTCCTGTTAACATTCCTGCTAATGCACCGGCTGCAAGCACCACAGGAATAATTGCGATAGCATTCCAATGGGCTGTTAATAAAACGGCTGTAATAACTGCACCTAATGTGTAGCTTCCATCGGTAGTAATATCAGGGATGTTGAATATTTTCATGGAAATGAAAATACCAAGCGCCATAGAAGAAAGACAAAGCCCGAGTATAAGCGCTGTAATGTAAAACTCCATTATTTTATGGCTTCAAAATTTGCGGGCATTGTTATTCCAAATTTTTTGGCTGCTGCTTCATTATACACCCGTTTGCGTAGTTTCACCATTTCCCAATGCATTCCGCTCGTGGAATTATTTTTCAAAAACAGTGCGGCCTGCTCACCGGCTTGGTAGCCCCACTGGTAAATATCGGCACCATACGCAGCAACTGCTCCGCGAGAAACTAATCCGGCCTCGCTGGTAAACACCGGAACATTCGCGTCATTACAGGCTTTTAAAATAGTTTCAAAAGAACTGAAAACAGTATTATCCGGATTGGCAAAAAATGCATCGATATGCTTTGCCAGCAAAGCTTGAGTTACTAATTGCACATCAGCGGAATTATTAACCGGTAAGGAAACAAGGTCGATATGCAATTTCTTTGCAAGTTCCTGAATCCTTTTTAATGCCTCGGCAGACTGGGGTTCGCTTTGATTAAAAATCATACCAACCCTTAACGGAGTAATTGTATCATCCTTCTTTCTAATTAATTTAGGTATCAGTGAAAAAGAAGTGTCGATATATCCTAAATCTTCGGCCACACCAAAAAGATTGGCAGGTGCATTGCCTTGTTTATCCATCACATTCATCAGTTGGGGAGTTGGAGACACCATCATAAACACCGGAATATCCTTACTGTTTTGTAAGGCAGCAATGGTGGAAAGCGAGGGATTGGTAGCCATCAGGGTTACCTTTTCGGAAATGAAATATTTAATGGAGAGCGTGAGTTTGGGAATATCCCCTTGTGCATTTCGGTATATAACTTTCAGGGTATTGTTATCCTCGGAATACCCGTTCTTTTTCAGCGCATCTAAAAAGCCCTGTTTGGCTTGAGCAATGGTATTGTCTTCGAATGCATCGGCAAATCCTACAACCGGAATATTATTTTTAGGAGTAGTGCAATTGCAGAAAATTATCAATGTGAAAAGCCACGTAAAATATTTCTTGATTCCAATTATATGCTTCATATTATATCCTGATAATAAAACAAAGATAAGAGTAAAGCATTTAAACCTTACCTTGTACAAAATATTAATCCCGAAAATTATGGAAACACAAAACTATCAGAATCACCGGAAATTGAAACCGGATGCACCTTTCCAGGTATATTTATATATTTTCGTAATCACCTTAAATCTTTTGGCAATGGCGAATTTGTGCCGGGCATTTTACAGGGCCAGCGGTCGTATTGATGCGGTACTTTTCATTTTGACAGGGCTTTCCCTTTTAGCAGGATATTTTGTATTCCGTTCCTTTGCATTAAAAGCTCAGGACCGTGCCATAAGGGCAGAAGAAAATCTCCGTCATTTTGTTCTAACTGGAAAAGTTATCGATAAAACCATTTCAATTCAGCAGGTAATAGCCCTGCGTTTCGCGCCCGATGAGGAATTTATAGCGCTGGCAGAACGCGCCGCAAAAGAAAAGCTAAGCAATGCCGACATCAAGAAATTAATAAAGAATTGGAAAGCGGACCATTACAGGGCATAAACCACTACCCAACCTTATAGCTAAGCCGAAGGGCGAATGTGCGGGGAGATTCTATTTTGAGCGGCCTGAGCGAATAACTTAAATTATATAGATTATTCACCACAAACGATACCTTTACTTTCTTGGTTGTTTGTAAACCAACACGGGCATTAAAAACATTAATGCCCGTATGATGTTCTTCCCTGTACTGGTCAATGCCATAAGCTGCGAGGGTGGTTAATGTATAAAACACTTCATCGATATTTTGCATATAGCTGTAATAGGTCCAATTGCCACCAACAGAGAACTTTTTATATTTCAATTCCAAATCGAGCTTGGCAATATTCTGAAAGCGGTATTTCAAAACATTGTTGGCAGTATTTGAACTGGTTGATAAATAGGATAGCTTATTATGATTTGTATCGGTGGCATAGACCAAATTGGGGTCCATAGCTTGTGGAAGAGTATAAGTATATCCGCCCAGTATATCGATTTTAAAGTTTTTAGAAATTGCTCCTTCCCCGGCAATGGAAACATCTACCCCTTTCACGCGGGTCGGGCCCGTGTTCAAATATTTGAATCCGGTAATATAATTGTAGTATCCTGCCAAATATGGTATCGGCACTTTTTCCCATGCACCATAAGTAATTTCGATGGTATTTTGATATTGCTGCCAGAATCCGGCGGCATCTAAAAAGCCCATAAAATTGCCTATTTTAAATCCTTGTTTTATGCCGACTTCCGCATTCCAGCTTGATTCGGGTAGTAAATTGGGGTTAGCGAAAATACTTAAACTGCTGAGCTGCGATGTTAAATATTTCTCTGAAAGCGTGGGATAACGGTATCCCTGCCCGAAGGAACAACGCAAAAAGGTTCCTTTAGTAACCTGCAGGTTTGCACCGGAGCGGAAAATTGGTTTAGAGGTATTCTCTCCATTGTTGATGATAAAATTTTCATCGCGGAAACCAACTGAAAGGTTTAATATTTTAAAGAATTTTTTATCGAGTTGGGTATAGGCAGCGTAATTCCGCAAATTATTGGCGGATGGCGCTGTGTATACATTCAGGTAATAAAGAGAATCTGTCTTCGAAAAGGTTTCATTCATTACCAATCCGGCCGTAACATTCAAGCCCCCTAACGCATAAAACTTCTTGATACATTGGTACTCTCCATACAATACATTGGTAGTATTGGTAGGATTATAGGTTTCAACATTGTTAGTGTAATAATACCTTACACGCAGGCTATGCTCGAATCCGTTACCCGACAGATAGGTGATAAACGGGTCGAGGTAAAGCATCTTCTGGTCTTGAAGAATAACCGTATTAGGATACGCGCGGTATTGACCGGAATCGATATTTTCCCAAATGAGTGAAAGTACATTAGAGGATTCCCCGAAGTTCCCATTAAGGCCATAGCTAAGCCCTGATATTTTTTTAGGACGGTAACGTAATCCGAAGTTAAACCGGCCTGTCTTTTCGCCCATCTGATTATTGTTTATTTGCGTGAAAGGCTGGTTTCCGGATATAGGTTCGTATGCAGGCGGGCCAATATATCCATGGTCGTATAAAACCATTGCGCCAATTGTAACATCCAATCTGCCGAATTTTTCGGTGTGCAAAAAACTGATTCCGGAAAAATTAGCATTTCCGCTCCACCACTTGGACCCGGCAATAGGTGGAGAATCATATAACCCTGACCAAACTGATAGCGAAGTGGAAGGAACATCGGTAGGATATGCTGTGCGAATATTAATACTTCCGCTGAGTGCAGACGAGCCGTAGGTAACCGATGAGGCACCCTTGATAATTTCAATCTGTTCCACATTCTCCACCGGATATAAATCCCATGGAATACGGCCTCCGTCACCGGGAAGTATAGGCAAGCCATCAATCAGAATGGCAACCCTGCTTCCAACGCCAAAATCAAACCCGCTTCCTCCGCGTATTTGCGGCTCCCCATCCAGGATATTCAAGCCGGGCGCCAAATCCAGCGTTTGTGTAATATTAGTGGAATTGGTATTTTCTATAAGGGTGGGTTTTAACACGTCCATAGAAACCGTAATATCTTGCAACTTCTGCTCGTATTTGCCTGCTGAAACCACAAGGGTTTCCAGTTCCTTGCCTTCCATGCGCTGAACAAAATTATGGAGCGTAACGTGTTCGGCTTCAATCTGCACGATAATTGTATCGGCTTTCATACCCACTACAGCGCAAACAACCTTATGCATTCCGGGCTTTAGTTGCAATTCATAATTGCCATGAACATCTGTCACTTGCCCGGTGGACAAATCATTCGCATCATAGATGGTTGCACCAACAAGCCTTTCGTGGGTTAAGGAATCGGTTACCGACCCCTTTAGCGTACCTGTTGCCTGGGCCGATAACAACTGAATATTGAAAAGCAGGAAACTTATAAAGAAAAAAAGATATTTATACTTTTCCTGCTTACTAGTTTTATCGATTTCCAAATTAATGGGGGATTAAAAACTCCTATTTCTGAACAATAATTTTACCGGTTTTAACAACTGCATTCGCACCGTCCTGAATAAGGTATATATACATACCTGCAGACAACCCGGCTAAATCAAAATTATTCACACCTTCCGATAATCTTTCTTCCTCAATTTTGCGACCACTAATATCAACCAGTGTAAACATCAAGGAGTTTGAACCAGTGCCGTTATTAACAGATACCGGACCTGTTGTTGGCGTGGGCCAAACAGAGATATTATCATACTTGTTTATATTCTTAACAGCAGATGCTGTATCGTGAAAAACAAGGCCAATGTCATCAATAAAGAGCTGGCTGCCTGTTTGGGCGCTTGCATTGCTAAGGCTGGAAGAAAAAATCCAAAGAGCGGTATCAGGCGTAGCAGATGAGGTGTACTTAATTGGTAAAGCGAAACGCGTCCATGCTGTTACTGTGGAAGTAGGAGTTTTAAAGAAAGCCTGCCCGATAGTATCGGCATGTGTTGCACCGAATAAATAGAATTCGCAATCGCCATTATCTCCGCTAACGGAAAGATAGTGGTACCATCCAATCATACTGTCGGGCCTTAAAGTATAAGGAATTCCGCCATTAATACTTTTATTGGTGGTGTTTATGGTTCCGGTAGTCATAGCGGCTGGAGCTACCTGAATAATTACATCCTGTGTAACTAACTGGGCATCAAACTTACCGCTGTGTGGATTGGAAGAATCCTTAATGCAACTGATATACCCGATAGGGCATAGCGTAGGATTAAGGGTTGTCCAACCGCTGTCAGGATTAAAGTAATTAACTGTGGAAGTATGATACGACCAATACTCGAAGCCTGCATTAGGCGTTGCTTTATTGGATTGGGCACTTGCAAGGGAAATTGTAAAAATAAGAACAATACTCGTAAAAATTGTTTTCATGTGTTTTGGTTTTATGGTGGAAAGTATCAGTCCGATTGGGCTTCCTCGTTCCTTAATTATACCGCAAAACTAAACATAATTTATGAATATTCCGATGCCTGTATTTTTCAACACTGCTTTGCACTGTAATGCAGCAAGATTGAGTGTTTGCGTATCTTTGCAAACAGATAATTTGAATTATGGCAGAAATAGGAAAATGGAATACGCTGGAAGTTTTAAAGGAACTGGATTTTGGGGTTTACCTGGATGGCGGAGAGCATGGTGAAATATTGATGCCCATACGTTACGTACCACAAGATTGCAAGATTGGAGATAAAGTAGACGTTTTCATTTACCTTGATTCGGAGGACAGGCTGATTGCGACCACTGAGAAACCGTTTGCCGAAGTGGGCGATTTTGTGCTGCTTGAATGTGTATCTGTAAGCGGAGTTGGCGCTTTCCTTTACTGGGGATTGATGAAAGATTTATTTGTTCCTTTCCGCGAGCAGAAAGATAAAATGGAAGTAGGCCATTCGTACGTGGTATACATATACGTAGATAACGTAACCGGACGCATAGCAGGCTCTGCCAAGGTGGAGAAATTTCTGGACAAAACTCCGGCTGAATTCATCGTTGGTGATGAAGTCGATTTAATTATTTTTTCGCAATCGGATATAGGGTACAATGCCATTATAAATAAAACCCATGCGGGTGTGCTATTTCATACGGATGTTTTCAGGACTCTTCACCGGGGCGAACATATTAAAGGGTACATAAAAAAGATTCGGGAGGATAAAAAGATAGACTTGCTGCTCGAGCGGCCCGGCTATGAAAAGATTGATGATATATCAAAAAACATTTTAGAAAAACTGAAACAGGAAAACGGGTTCATTGCCTTAACGGATAAAAGCCCCGCAGATGCCATTTACGATACGTTCGGAATAAGTAAAAAGAATTTTAAAAAGGCGGTTGGCGCGCTGTACAAAGCACGACTTATAACGCTTGAGGAAAATGGAATAAGAATAAAACAGTAACCAAGATTCAAATCTGAATGGATACAGTTATAATCGAATTCAGTAAAAGAAAGATTTTATTGAGGGCACTGGGTTGCTTTGCTTTTGTCCTGCTCGGAATTTATGTATGGCATATAGCGGACATACAAACTCATTATCCGCCCTTATGTTACAAAATAGTTTCCGGTCTTACGGTATTCTTTTTCGGAATAGGTTGCATCTTATTACCTTATAAACTATTTGATACCCGTCCGGGGCTTATTATCGATAATTACGGCATACAGTTTGACAAGGGCTTAAACAAAACCCGGCCTACAATAGCCTGGAGAACTATTACAGGCTTCGAAATAACGGAAATAAAACGCACTAAGATTTTATTGGTTTTCATTAATAATACAGAGGAAATTATCAATCAGGAAGGCAAGTGGCAGCAAAAACTAATGCGGTTGGGGTTAAAAATGTATGGCACACCCATTTCTATTTCCACAGGCACTTATAAATGCGGCTTCAATGAGTTGGTGAAAATACTAACCGACAGGTGGAACGAGCAAAAGGGAAAGTAAATGCCTAAACTCACTAAAAAAGCGCTGCTCAAACACTTAGATAAATCGGATAAGGAAGATATTATCCGGGAAGTAGTAATCCTGTTCGATAAATTTAAAAATGTAAAAGAGTTTTATGCAGCCGAACTTACAGATGCAGCGAATCCTTTACTGGAGAGGTATAAGAAAAAAATAACCGATGCTTATTCAGCGGGAAATCCAAAAGAACGCACCACGAATTTGAATATAAATAAACTAATAAGAGAGTTTAAAAAGATAAGCATTTATGAACGTGAACTGGCCGACTTAATGCTTCATAGAGTGGAATGCGGAATTGCTGCATTCCGGAAGAACACCAACCGTTCCGCTACATTTTATAATTGCATTGGCTCCACATTTGATGAAGCGATTGAACTGATTTTCGCAAATAATTATCAGGATGAATTCAAAACAAGAATCCACCGAATAATAAAATCATCCGAACCGGGTAAGTTCGGAATTCAAACTCGCATAACAGAAATTGCTAAGGGTTTGTAGGCTCTATCAATGTTTTGTGGAAGCCATCGCAAAAAGGTTTCTTGGAAGAAAGTTTGCAGCCGCATAGTTTTACCGTTTTCGTTTCTGCTATTACAAACTCTACAGGCTCAAAATTTGTTCCGATATGGGAATCATCGCAAAAAGGCTGGTTTTTACTTAAACCGCAAGCGCACCAGTAATATGTTCCGGGTTGAAGCTCTACCGGGTAATTGGCTTTCTTGGCGATATGAGGAGTATCCATAAAATAGTTGATTGATTATTGGGCTGCAATATACAGGTTATTTTCACCTGATAAGTTGAACAAACCCATCCAAGGTATGCGCTACATTTTTATAATCGCAGTAGTTAATTATGTAATAATAGGTGCCATCAGATGCAAGTTCCCCGGTTTGGCGTATTTTGCCGTTCCAGCCCGATTCGATATTATCGGATTGATATACCAAATTGCCCCAACGGTTATATATATCAATATGGTAGCAGGTAGCGCCACCAATTGTAAATAACAACACATCATTTGTCGCATCGCTATTAGGAGTGAAAATATTGGGGATAATCATAGGCGGGGTTACATCAATATCTTCTATAGCCGTGTCAGGGCATCCATCAATATTATATGCAATAAGCAGTACCTGATAAACACCCGGCGCAGAATATTCGTGGGTAGGCGTTACTCCTGTTGCGGTGCTACCATCGCCAAAACTCCAGTAATAAGAAGTTGTGTTTTGGCTGGTATTAGTGAAATCCACCAGTTGATTTTCTGGAACTATAGTTGGTTTCGCAGTAAAAGAAGCATTTCCGGTTGGGAACACCTGCACATGCATAGAGTCTATAACTTTATAATTGCATTGGTCGGTAATAGTTACTATGTAGGTTGTTGAACTTGTTGGATAAACCGTAATCGGGCCGGGACTGTTACTTGTAATTCCATTATTCCATGCATACGTATAGGCAGGGTGACCTCCCTCTGCTTTCACTTTCAATGTTATGGGCAAGCCCGGGCAAATAGAATCATTGAAAAGTTTTGTTGCATCCAGCAGTTTATATACTTTTATAACGTGTGCCACGGAGTCATGGCAAACACCGGTTGTTCCGATAACCCAAAATGTTGTGTCTCCGGCAAGTGTTATATTATTTGATGAGGAAGTGGTGGTATTAGACCATAGATAAGTAGTGGCTCCCGAAGCAGAAAGCGCAACATTTTGCCCTAAACAGGCAGAATCGGGCCATGTAACGGTGAGTGAAAATGTCCGGATGAGGCCGACATTTGCGGCAGCCGTAACAGTGCATCCATTCGAATCGGTTATGGTAACCGTATAGATTCCCGTACTTAAACCGGTAATGGCAGCACTTGTATTTCCACCCGGATTCCATTGGTAGGTATAAGCGCCAACACCGCCGCTTGCCGAAACACTTACTTTACCATCGTTATTTGCACAAGTGGCGCTGTCTATTGTTATTACAGGCGTTATAGCAACTGGCTGTGTAATGGTTACCGTTAATGATGAAACGCCGCAACCATTTACATCGCTTGCAATTACCGTGTAGGTTCCCGCACTCAAACCGCTTGCGGTAGCATTTGTTCCACCTGCGGGCGACCATATATAACTATATGGGGTTGTTCCGCCAGACATAGTTACTGTTGCACTTCCGGTATTTGCACCATTGCATAAAATATTGGTTGGTGTTCCCATAGATGCAGCCGGTACCGGGTTTACGCTTATTGTTACACTATCTGTACTGACTAGTCCGCAATTGTTTTTTATGGTAACTGTGTAGGTAGTAGTAGCAGTAGGTGTTGCAACAACCGTTGCTCCCGTATCTTTATTCAATCCTGTTCCGGGGCTCCACATGTATGACACACCTCCTCCTGCATTAAGTTGCACAGAATTACCAATACACACAGAAGTATCGCGGAGGTTATTAAGATAAGAATGCGCTACACATATCTCCTGCAAATTATCACTACCACCTGTTCCGGCGGTAAATCCCCAATATACATTCGGGTTCGAACCGAAAATACTGTCAATAATATCTCCATGGTAGGCTATGCGGAAAACACAGTCAAAATACATGCTTATAGAATCGGTAACCGGGTTCCAAATAATTTCAACATTGTGCCAGGCACCATCGGGTAAATTGGGATTAGTGGGGGAAAGTTGCACCGGGCCGGCAAGGTTATTTCCGGAATTATCGGTATGCTCCACATCCCCGTTCTTTTCAATAGCTGTATGGCAAAAAGCAGGGTCCCACCCATTTTCGAATGTATCAAATTCTATTGCCAGAGAAGGCGTTATTCCTCCATATCCCATACCTCCCCCCGAGCTTCCCGCATTCACGCTTTGTTGTTGAAAAACAAAACAAATTCCATCCGCTCCGACACTATATTGTTTATTACCCAGAAACATTTCAAATTGAATGTCGAACCGATTCCTCAGGCTAACCTGCGTGGTGTACCAAATTTGACCGGATTCATTGGTTAACGCTCTCGTTAACCGATATGTTTGGGTAGAATCAGAGCACTCCGGAAAAGTGTCGGTTGCCGTTCCATTCAGCACAAATTGCGCTTTTGCACTAAACGACATTAGAATAAGGAACAATAAACTTATATAAATATTTTTTTTCATTTTTTCACCTGTTTTGGTTTCAAAGGTAGGAAAGAGAAGGAATTTCAAATCAAAAATAAGAAATAAAAGGGAACCTTCAGTTAAATGGAAATATTACGGATACAAACTTTATCACCCTCTTCATTTTATAATTAAACTAAATTAAATATATAAATAAAACCATTCACTTCCGAATTGGTTTAAAATTCCTTTCCAGTTTATACCATTTTACGGCAGGAAACGATTTTGTTTGATGTTGCGGAGAGGCATTCCGTACCTTGCTTACAATTCCATCTTTAAGCATTCGTTCATACACACGGTTCCATTTCGGAAGGATAGGCTCTTCCTGCAACCAATGTGAATAGGTAGCTTCATTGCACCAGTCGGGCAGTTTTTGCATGGCTTTTCGGTGCGCAGGTGAATTGCGGAAACTTTTCATATCACCGTCTTTCTCCCACAAGGTAAGTGTCCAGAAAGTGAAATTTTTATCCATCAGCTCCTTTCCGGATACAAATCCATCCGTAATGCACAGTTGCTTTATGGAGGCTTGGTTTGCCAGCATAAACCCCGGCAGGTAAAACCCTGATTTTAATTTAAGCCTCGTTGCAGAAACGAAATACATCGAAATGTTTTATCGCGCGTTGTGATACACAGCCACAACATCGTCATCTTCTTCCATCTTATCAATCATAGCAAGCAGGTCGGCTTCTTCGGCATCGGTTAAATGCTTGGTGGTAGTTGGAATAAATGTTTTTGAACTTTCCTTGATTTCAATTTTTTTGTCTTCCAATGCCTTTTGCATGTGGCCGAATTCATTGAATGGAGTTTGAATAATCAACTCCTTATTTTCATCATCCCATGTAAATTCTTCCGCACCAAAATCGATTAGTTCAAATTCGGTTTCTTCGCGATTTAATCCAACGGAGGATATTTTAAATAAGGCTTTCCGTTCAAACATAAATGCAACGGAACCCTTTGTACCTAAAGCGCCTTCTGCCCTATCAAAATACATACGAATATTAGCAACGGTGCGTGTGGGGTTATTAGAGGTGCATTCAACTAAAACAGGAACGCCATGCGGAGCATATCCTTCATAAATGACTTCTTCATAATTAGCCATATCCTTATCGGAAGCCCTTTTAATGGCAGCGTCCACATTTACTTTAGGCATATTCACAGCGCGCGCATTCTGAATGCACATCCGCAAACGGGAATTGGTGTCAGGGTCAGGGCCGCCGGCTTTTACAGCAATAGCAATATCCCGGCCTATTTTTGTGAATTGCTTTGCCATTTTTGCAAAGCGTGCAAACATTACATATTTCCGTTTTTCAAATACTCTTCCCATTTCAATTAGTTTATAAAGTTTGTAAAGTTATAAAGTTCATAAAGGTAAACAGAATACATCAATTCACAGTTGCGATAGGCTACTAATGAATATATTTATTCTAAAACCGTTTCTTCTTTCCTGTAAATTACTTTCCTTTCTTTCAGGTAATTAAGGATATAATGGAAGCATTTTTCATGCTTTCCAACCAGTTCAGGCGGAAAAACGCCTTTTTCCGCAAAAATTCCATCTAATACCATATTTACTGCTGCCGTTGCCGTATATCCGGTAGTTCGCGACATGGAAGTGGCTTTGGTTTCAGGATTATATTCATCATATAAATTGTAAACCACCTTCTTTTTTATTCCATTTTCCATTCCTTTCAGCGTAACACGCATAACCGTTATTTCCTCTTCTGCGTCTTTCAGTTTCCATTCATTAAAGAGTATTTTAGAAGTGAACTCTAATGGAACAACTTCTTTGCCATTAATATTAACAGGTGTTTTACTGAAAAAACCGGAATCCCTCAACGTCATTACTTTCTCCACATGTCCCGGATAACGGAGCGTTTTTTCTTTCATATTCGGAATATGAGGCATGGTATAAATAATGGACCTTAACCCATCTGAATTAAAAGATTCCAGTGTACCTACATTTTCCATTTCAATGTGCTCAATATCCGACAGGGCAGGCTTTACCACCACATTTCCATTTTCCACATACCGGGCAGGACGGGTATATTCTTCAATAACATCTACTGGGGAAAAAGGCGCCTTATAATTGAAGGGCCATTTTTTTACTTTCGGCAAGCCCCCTACCAGGCATTCGAAGTCGGTGAGCTGCATGGTCTCATTATATCTGCCAAGTATAATATTATCCATGCCCGGGGCTACGCCGCAATCGACCACAGCAATAACATTTTTACTTTTTGCAAGAGCATCCAGTTCTAAGGAGTTTTCAGGAAAAAAGGAAATGTCCACCACATTTTTACCTGCTTCTATAATCGCTTGAAGTGTTTTATATCCCATAAAACCTGGAACCGCAGAAAGAACAATATCATAACCTTCTATCAATTTTTTAATTCCGGCACTATTGCCCAAATCCGATTGCACAGTTATTATTTCTTTTCCGCTCAGTCTGTTAAGAGAATCTTCACTAACATCAACAGAAGTTACCTCATGCTTTTTAGCAAGGTCGATAGCCATCGTTCTGCCTACCATGCCCGCGCCCAGTACAATTATTTTACTCATTTCTATGGTTTAAGGCGATAAATGTACGAATTGAATTGGCAACCGGATACCCGTTAATTGGGGAATCCGATATATATTTGAATGATTTCAACAAATACCTATGAGGAAATTGCTCTTGCTTTTATCGGGTTTGGTTTTTTTCTACGGCTCTGCAATAGCAGGCAGAGGCGATAAATTGCCGCTTGTTCCGGAACCTGTATCGGTAGTTTATTTAAGGACCACTTTCACCTTGTGGGATAGTGTTGTTATTGTGGCCCCTGATAATTGCACCGAAGCAAGTTTTTTTTCGGAATATGTTAATATGCATTATGGCATCCGCTTGCATTTTGTGAAAAAAATAAGACCGGGACAACGGGGCATTACTTTTACTATAAAAGAAGACAGTTCCATAAATGAAGAAGGCTATTTGCTGAATGTAGCCGCCGATGAAATACGGATAAATGCCTCAACCACTGCCGGAGCTTTTTATGCGGTACAAACCTTAATTCAGTTATTGCCGTTGGAAGGGCATCAGCCAAAAATCAAAATTCCATCGGTAGCAATTGCCGACGCGCCGAAATACGCTTGGAGAGGAATGCATCTCGATTGCAGCCGCCATTTTTTCAACAAAGAAGAGGTAAAAAAGTACCTCGACCTGATGGCTATGTATAAATTCAATATTTTTCATTGGCACCTTACCGATGACCAGGGTTGGAGAATTGAAATCAAAAGATACCCGTTGCTTACACAAATCTCCTCCATGCGCAAGGAAACTGTTATAGGCCACCCGAAAGATACCGGTAATAAATTTGACGGAAAACCGTATGGAGGATTTTATTCGCAGGAAGATATAAAAGAAATTGTGGCTTATGCGGAACAACTTCACATTACCATTGTTCCGGAAATAGAAATGCCGGGGCATTCGGTAGCTGCATTGGCTGCATATCCTCAATATTCCTGCACAGGCGGGCCATTCGAACCGATGACTGTGTGGGGTGTTTCCGATGAAGTATATTGCGCAGGC
>CAIWVW010000007.1 GCA_903916255.1 uncultured Bacteroidota bacterium | reverse complement strand
CGCCGCAACTTCACCCCCTTAAATACAGCTCTTTTCATTCCGAATGCAACGAAGTGAAATGGGGAATCTCAGTTCCATTTATTTCCCTTACTTTGTAGTATTAAAATCTATCCTCGTCTATGAAAAAACCTACCTTCTTGCTTTTAACTTTACACTTTTCACTTTCAACTCTTTTTGCACAAACATCTCTTATAACCACCATTGCAGGTTCCGGAAAAGCAGGGTATGATAAGGATGGCGTAAAAGCTACTATGGCTCAATTAAACCAAAATGGCGGAGTTGCGGTGGATGATTCCGGCAATGTTTATATAGCCGACTCGCAAAATAACCGAATAAGAAAAGTATATAAACGCAATGGAATAATTGCCACTATTTGCGGCGATGGAAAAGCAGGATATATCGATACCGGAAAGGCTGTAAAGGCGGAATGCTCCTACCCTATCGGCATCCGTGTAGATTCGCTGCGCAATATTTATTTCTCAGATGCCGGAAATGCGGTTATCCGTAAAATAGAAGCTAAAACAAACCGAATAAGCACTATTGCAGGAAGCGGCTATGAAGGTTATTCCGGCGACAGCGGTAAGGCTACCAGGGCAAGGCTGCGCTATCCTGTGGGTATTGCGCTGGATAAAAACCTGAATATTTATATCGCCGACCAGAGCAACCATGTAATCCGTAAGGTAGATGCCCAAAGCGGCATGATTACTACGGTTGCGGGTAACCATAAAGCAGGCTACTCAGGCAATGGAGGCCAGGCTAATAATGCCCAACTAAACAGCCCGACAGGCGTTGCAGTTGACAAAAGCGGCAATATGTACATAGCCGATTTTAAAAACAATGTTATCCGCAAAGTAAATACAAATGGCATCATCAGCACCTTTGCAGGTACGCACGACTCAGGCTTCAATGGCTTTGAAGGCCGCGCCGATACTACCCGCCTTTTTAATCCTTCGGGAGTTTCGACCGATGCAGCGGGCAACGTATATATTGCCGACCCTGGAGATGGTGTGGTGCGCGAAGTTTTTATTGCGACAAAACGCATGGAGGTCCTTGCCGGAACAGTTGACAATGGCTTCAGCGGCGACGGCGGCCCTGCCGAAAAGGCGCAGTTAAGCTATCCGTTTGATATTGTAACCGACAAAAAAGGCAACATATACATAGCTGATTTGGGAAATGCACGAGTGCGGAAAATATATACAGGCGCGCCACCTGCTCCCGCTCCGGCAATAAAGTCAAAACCTTTGCCACCAAAGGTTTTGTATAAGTAAATAATTAATGAAGAGGGAAAAAGGTTTGAATGTAGTGTATATCATTCGTGGGGAGCCTCTCTATGTCTGTCCTTTCAAAATTCCCGGAAGCCCAACAATCATTATCAGTATATCCAGTATACACACAAGGTCCTACTATCCCATCAATAATATATAATTTAGCAGAACTACAGCCATCGTGAATTACCCTATTTAATGTATCCTTTGGGGTCGTATCAACTATTTTCACAGGTGGCAATCCAGCTGATTGCCCGATAGTAATTTGGCAAAGGAAAAGAAGTGGTAATATTTTCCAAACCAATTTAAACATATAATATATTTTTACCCAAAGGTACGAAAACTATTAATTTTAAGTGCCACCCATTTGCCGGACATTTACATATCACTAAAAATGCCACAAAAAACCGAGCAGGCAGTGACATAGGCCTAAACATATACCCAATAAAGGATAGAGGGGTTTTGCAATATTTTCAAATACATGTAAAACCGTGACATTTCAGTTGGCAAAATTTCAAAAAAAATAACCCCGATTGCAATTTGCAACCGGGGTTATCATTATAAAATTGTTTTCTTATTTCTGAATCACAATTTTACCGTTTCCGAGCAAGGTTCCGGTAGCAGAAAATACTCTGTAAACATAAACACCGGATGGTTGTTCAGATAAATTCAATTTATTTTTAGTTCCGGTTAATTGTGCGTTCATTACTACCTGGCCAAGTACATTATCTATTTCTACGGTAGCTTTGTTATATGCTATAGCCGATTCAATAAAGAACACGCCGTTGTTAGGGTCAGGGTAAACCCTGATGTTTGATGCATTATTGATACCTTGAATTCCGGTAACAACACTTACGCAAACACTATCTACACATCCATTGGCATCAGTAACGGTGCAGCAATAATTTCCAACACATAAGTTTCTGGCTGTGTCAGAAGTACCTCCGCTCGGGCTCCAGCTATATTTATAACCGGGCGTTCCACCGCTGGCAGTTACAAAAGCAGTACCAACACAATTTCCGGAAAGAGTTGCATACGCCCCTGAGGTTACAGAAATTGCCGTTGCAGGCTGTGTAATTGTTACCGATGAAGTAGTACTGCATCCGTTTTTATCGGTAATTGTAACAGTATAAGTACCTGCGCTTATTCCGCTTTTATTGGCTTTGGTTCCTCCACCCGACCATGCATAGGTATACGGTGCCGTTCCACCCGCAGGTGTTGCAGAAACTGAACCATCGGCTTTGCCGAAACAAGCTGCATTGGCCAAAGCATTGGTTGTAGCAGTTAATACGGCAGGTTGGGTAATTGCAGCAGTAATCGCGCTTGCAGTACAGCCGTTTTTATCGGTAACCGTAATGGTATATGTTCCCAATGAAAGGCCTGATTTGGTAGCCGATGTTCCGCCACCTGACCAAGCATACGTATAAGGAGAAGTACCTCCCGATGGGGTTGCTGTTGCGCTTCCGTCAGTAAGCCCATTGCAAGTAATGCCCTTTACAGTAGTCGCAATTGTTAAAGCATTGGGTTGGGTAATAGTAATGGTGGAAGTAACAGAACATCCTAAATGGTCGGTAACAGTAAGTGTATATGTTCCCGCGCTTAAAATTGGCCCTGTTGGATTTGCTGTAGAAACCGTAGATGAACCATTGGACCATTTGTAAGTATATGGCGAAGAACCGCCGCCTACGTTAGCTGTTGCATTACCGTCTGTTCCACCATGGCACAATACATTGGAAGAGGCACTTGCAGTAGCCGCAAAAGGTGTAAATAAGGTAGGATTGGAAGCAAACCCATTAACTACTACAACCAATGAATAGGTTCCTGCGGGAACAGAAGGCAAGGTGAAATTGCAAGTATCTTCCAGGCTGTCTGTTTGAATAGCTCCTAACCTATTCCAATTAGTGGTTTTTGCATAATAGGTATTGGTCCCGTTTGTAATACGTATAAGCGGGTAATTGGTTGCCATTTGCCAGTCATCGCCAAATGAAGCACCTTCGGATATACCATTGAAAAGTTTACCCGTTGCCCTGTATGTACCGCAGGATATTTCCGTTACGCTGTTGAGTGTTGGCTTTCCCTCAGCAATAGGGCCGCTTCCAGGTGTATATTCCCAATATTGGGTACTTCCTTCCTGATTAATAGCCATCAATACCCCTCCATCAGGTAAATCGAGGAATACCGTGAAGTTGCAAGGTACACCTGCAACCGAATCAGCAGACAAGCCCGGAATAACACTTGTTACCTGCGTGAAAGTATTTGTAGTATAATCGTATTCTATGTACCAAATGGGGGCACGGAATTGGTCGTTATTACTACTATTTTCAGGGCTTACTCCCAACAAAATATGCCCATTTACCATCATGGCGCCGGGGGCGTCTACCTGTCCTACCAAAGTACCACTAATGGTTGGCATATCAGCTGCTGCTGCCCAGGTTCCCGCGGTTCTGCTATTGCCCGATGGGGTATATATATTATTATACTTAGTAGAACCAAAGAATATCGCTTTACCATTTGGCAGGTTTAATGCACATCCGGCCTCATCGCCATAGGTATCATACATATTATTAGGTGTATTTGCGTCTGTCAGCCAAGTATTGGTTTTGGGTTGAAAACGGTTTGAGTTATTGGAACCGATACCTACATATAACACTGTACTGTCCTGTAGTTTAAGCCAAGCTGTTTCATCATGGTTCAATGGGGCTGCGGTTTCATTAGTGTAAGCCAAGGTGGTTGGTGACCATTGAAAAATCCCCGTCGAATTATGTCCACCTAGTTCGGGCCCGGTCAATACATTTCCGGTATAAAGAAGTTCTGAAGGAGAGTCGTATAATGTATAACCATTGGGAACTGCGCCACATAAAGTCCATGTGTTGGCAACAGGGTCGTACACCTCCCCCGTTGAATAGTTTGTTTGATATTCCCCCCCTCCAACATATAGTTTGCCGCTCGGCAACACTTGTGATGAAAAGAAAAGGCGGTCATTATTCATCGATGCTATTCGGCTCCAGGTACCATTAATATAACTGCCCGTGGCATCCGGAGTCAACTTGTCCCATCCGGTTCCGTAGTTTCCACCGCTTGCATCCTGGCAAAGAACTGTTCCGTCGGTCATCAAAACCATTACTCCTTGGCTTTGGTCAGGTGCCTGGTTTGTTAACGCAGTCCATGTACCTGTCTGGGCCTTTGCCTGGCCGATAATTAATACTGAAAGGAGTGACAGTTTTAAAAGAGGGAAAGGAGTTTTTTTCATTTTGTGAAATTAATGGCTCTGAAATATTACAGAGCAGGGTTATTCAGTGTATTTGCCTTTAATAGAAAAGTACCGTTTATTATTTACTTTCTCATTATTGCTTGTTGGTAATGCAAGCCCTATTGGTGTCAGAGGTAATAATGATTGTTGGCAAAGTAAATAAATAAACCAGTAACTCTATAAAACATTGCACCTATTTTTCCTATTTATTTATTCACGGTTTTTGCTTCGATAGATTCATTTTATGTATACCCCACTACTATTGCGGAAAAGCCGATATTTGTAAAAACAAAGCCGCACATTAAAACCTGACTTATATCAGGATTTTCCTTCTCCTGTAATTCCAATTTGCCTCCTGATTTCAATTCTCACTATTAATATATACATTTGAAAAATATTACTCCGCATTATGAATTACAATAAGGCAAGCATACATATTCCCCCGGTAGAAAGCCCATTTTTCATGGAATGGATAGCCGCTAAAAAGAATATTCCGGAAAACTGGAAAATCTGGGCCAACGAATTACATGATAAGGGCTATACTGTACTAAAAAATGCGATTGATACGGAACTGATCGATAAAACAGTGGCATCTATTAAGCATTTATACCCCGATAATGCAGGAGAAGAACCTGCAAGACAACTGGACCTTTGGAGCAGCAACGAAAATGTGAAAAAGATTGCCCTTCAGCAAGATATTTTGAATTTCCTCGCTTTCATTTATGAGCGCAAACCCCTACCTTTTCAAACCCTTAACTTTAAATTCGGAACGCAGCAATGCCTCCATTCCGATTTAATTCATTTTAGCTGCATACCTAAAAAATATATGTGCGGAATTTGGGTGGCTTTCGAAGATTTAGATTCTGACAATGGCCCTTTGCAATATTGCGAAGGCTCGCACAAACTTCCCATTTACGATTACAGCGATTTGAACATTCCCTTTTCGAAACGCGACTATGAATACTACCCCCTGTATGAAGACTTTATAAAAGAACTGGTAAAAGCCAATGGGCTTACCGTTTCAGAATTGCATATTAATAAAGGGGATGCCATGATTTGGTCGGCCAACCTGCTGCATGGAGGCAAAGAAATATTTGGTAAAGGGCGAACACGATGGTCGCAGGTAACGCATGTTTATTTCGACGATTGTATTTACTACACACCCATGTGGTCAGATAATTATGCCGGCAAACTGTATGTTCGGCACAGTATGCAAAACATTGCAACAGGCGAAAAAATTGTAAACAAAATAGAAGGAAAAGAAGTTGGGTTGCTACGCGGCGATGATGAACGCTATTGGGTAATAGGTTCAGGTTTCAGGCCCAGCTTGTTAAATATGCTGAAACAGTCTTTCCTTAAATAAAAACAGTTTGCCTGCTATCGGATAACATCAAGCTTTTTCCAAATTACAGAACTTCCCTGAATTTGAATTTGAAGCATATATACCCCCGATTGCAACGTATTTAGCGGAATGCTAATTTGGCTCACATAACTATCCTTCAACGAGCGCCAAACCAGTTGTCCTGCAACATTGAATAGTGAAATACTGCCCGGAGCGTACGAACTTGCGAAATACACAGTTGCCTCTGTTGAAGCGGGATTAGGGTATACGGACACACCGGGAGTATCACTCAAAGTACTCGAGCCGGTGTATGTAATGCTAATTTCTCTAACCCGGTTGTTTCGTAAATCGGCAACATATAAATTACCTTCATCGTCAAAGGCGAGGCCCGGCGGATAATCTAATTCAGATGCCGATGCAGGGCCGCCGTCGCCAAAAAAACCCGCTTGCCCGTTTCCGGCTATCGTGTACATTATTCCGGTTTTGCAATTTACCCAGCGAATTCGGTTATCGCTGCCATCTGCAATATAAAAATTACCTGCCTTATCCAACGCAACCCTGTATGGGTCTTCTAAATTAGAGGATGTTGCAGGAAATCCATCCCCGGAGAACCCAGTATAACCATTACCTGCAACAGTTGTTATTATTCCTGTGGAGGCCTCTACTTTTCTTACCCTGTTATTCAGCCAGTCTGCAACATACATATTGCCCGAATCATCAAGCGCTACACATTTAGGCGCATTAATATCTGCTGCCGTAGCTGGCCCGCCATCGCCCGAAAACCCTGCTCTGCCTGTCCCTATTATTGTGGTTATTATTCCGGTAGATAAAACAACTTTCCGGATGCGATTGTTGTTCTCATCGGCAAAATAAAGGTTTCCATTATCATCGACAGCCGTGTGGTGAGGGTGGTCGATTTCAGCAGCTGTAGCTGGCCCGCCATCGCCTGCAATTCCGGCAATACCATTGCCTGCAATAGTGTATATATAACCGGTGGAACTCACTACCTCCCGAATACGGTTATTATTAAAATCCGCAATAAAAATATTTCCAAAAGTATCAACTGCAACCCCCGCGGGCAAATTTAATTCTGCCGAAATACCGGGCAGGCTGTCGCCATTATATCCGGGCGTACTTTCACCGGCAACTGTATTAATATATCCATTCGATTTATTTATCCTGCGTATCCGGTTATTCCACTGGTCGGCAACATACATATTATCATATTTATCGAAAGCCAAGTTGGCAGGCCAATATAATTCAGCAAAAAGTGCAGGGCCGCCATCGCCACTAAAACCATGTGTAGATATACCGGCCACAGTATTAATATATCCTTGCCCTTGGGCCTTAGCCATTAAAGCCGCCAAAACAAAAGCCATAAAAAACAAAACACCTTTTCTTGCCATAACTTATATCTCCCAGTGGGTTCTAAAATCTCAAAATTAAATAAAAAAACAAATTCATGAGGTATTTCCCACCCATTTCATTTATAACCGTACTATACTTAAGGTGTAAAATATGTAAGCTTTTTCCAAAGATGTGTAACCCGAATTGTAATCTGCCGACTTATCTTTGCCTGGTAAGAATTTATTGCCCATACATTAAAATCTTTATCACAGTAATAAACTCAAAACACTTTTCCGTTATATTTACAGCCATGAATTATCTTATTATAGTTGCAAGTGTAAACGATTAAAACAATTATTAAAACCTATGAAAACATTTCAAAAAATTCTTTTTGCAGCTCTTTTATCGGGACTTTTCCTGCTTGGCTCTTCAGTGAATAAAGTTTCCGCTCAAATATCTACCGGCGGTATCTATCAAACCTACGATGATTATTTGCACAAACGCGTAACTATGTACGATGAAATTAAATTAGGAGCGCATGCTTTTAAAGGCACATTAAAAGGTAAAAAAATAGCAACTTCATATAAAGATGCGGATTTTTGGGGTATTCAGGACGAGGATGGAGTAGATTACAGGGTAAATAAAAAAGGCAACGAAATTGACCGTGTAATAACCAAAGGCAAAATTTGTTATTTTGCCGGAAGACAACTCCAAATAGAAAAATTTGATGATGGCAAAGTTAAATCGATGGATATTAAAGCCGAAGATGGTAAGTTTTCCGATTATTTTTGGGTTTCAGCCGGCGGTGAAGGAGAAATGCTGGCCGCCTCTATTGAAAACTTAACCAAATTATTTGCCGACGATTCTGAACTTATCGAAAAAATGAATAAAACAGGTATTGACGAAAAAACCGAAAAAAAATGGCTGGATGATTTTACAAATGTAGGCACTTGGATTGGTGAATATGACAAAACGCATAAGTAATTAGTCCTGATAAGACGCTGGCTTTTCACCCTATTTTCAGCGAAGTCATGGATATGGAGCCCATCACCATTTTATCATTAAAATAGGATAGCTGCTCCTTATCGTCTTTTAAAGCCAATGTATATAGCAATGGCAGATAATGTTCCGGCGTGGGAACGGCTAATTGAAGCGATTTTCCGAGCGAATCATACTCAGCCAACCTTTGATAATCGCGGATATTAATCAGTTGCTTCACTTTATCATTGGCCTCAATAGCCCAGTCGAATGTTTTATTGTCCTTCCAATTTAGCAAACCTAAATTATGGACGATGTTGCCGCTGCCAATTATAAGCACCCCTTTCTTTCGCAGAAATGCAAGTTCTTTGGCAAGTTCAAAATGCCATTGGGCAGGTTTTGAATAATCGAGGCTTAATTGTATAACAGGGATATCTGCGTTAGGGTACATGCGTGAAACAACACTCCAGCAGCCATGGTCAAGCCCCCAATCATAATTTAACCCTACCGGTGTTTTCGATATTCCTGCTTTGGTTTCATTGGCCAGTTCAACATCTCCCGGTGCGGGATATTGAACATCGAACAACTGTTTTGGGAATCCGCCGAAATCATGTATTGTCTGGGGTTTATCCATAGCGGTAACACAGGTGCCCTTCGTTTCCCAATGTGCCGAAATACATAGTATGGCATTTGGCCTTGTAATAGCTTTCCCGGTATCGGCCCAACTTTTTGAAAATTCATTATCCTCGATAGCATTCATAGGGCTGCCGTGCCCAACAAATAAAACAGGCATGGTTTCCGAATTGCCAAAATGTTCGGTCATTTTATTAAGTGCGTTCAATTTCATAGCGGCTGCGGTTAATGGTAGCAGAGATAACGTTTTTATAAAATCTCTCCTGTTTGTCATAGATACAAAAATACAGCCCTTTCTGCAAAACCGGCTTAACCTACCTTAAGAAATAAAAAAGAATGCCGCCCCTCTTATAAGGGCGGCATTCAACATCAAATTATAACTCCGGAGGTTATTTTTTCCCGCCTTTTTTCTTACTGCCTTTATCACTTGCATCATCAGCATCCCTATTGTACATGCTGAAATCAAGCAAGGTTCTTTTGGTAATTAAAGGCTTTGAAGCGCTTGTAGAAGTAGCTGCTCCCGCTTTAGGGTCCGATGGCATATCAGGCACGCCCGATGCTCCACAAATAGAACCGTCTTCAATATTGTAAGCATATTGTACATACTGTATTCCGCCGTTAGGCGCAGCAGCTAAATCATAGGGAGCAACAATAGCAACGGCATATTTGGTATCAGCAGAATCAATAAATCTTTCTACAGTATCGGGGCCAGCCACCATGTATGGGAACGGATAATCCTTGTCGAGTTCTGTTTTCGTAAGTTTCTTATCAAGCCAATCCCTGCGAAGCAGTAAGGTTTTATCTTTCAAGGTTCCCTGATTTTCCTGTATCATGGCCACGTCCATTTTTTTCTGGCTGTCTTTCCTGTGGTTTATCCTGTAATCTACATATTTATTGGCAGCATTAACAGCATAGTACAAATCGCCTTTGGTGGGATATAAATCGGGAATAGGGAACTGGTAAAATGGGGCTTTATTGAATTTTTCCAATAAACACATGCACAATACAGTCATTTTATCGGAGAAGTCTTTATCGTGGGTTACTTCCTTAAAATCGGGCCACCACCAAATTCCGTTATTCGCTATATAGGAATTATTCAAATCGGCCTGGCTGGCAGAACGGCAAAACAATAATGCGTAATTCTTCTTATCAGGAATGTCATTTACCTCGTCAATAGTTTTGTACTGCACTTCACCTTCGCTTGCTTTCCAATATTGCGAAACAGCATCGGCAAAGTTTTTATTGAATGTATCTATTGCTTTGCTGTATGCATCCACCTTGTCCGATTTATGCTTCTTATTCAGCTTCTCGGTCACTTTATCATTTGCCTTTTCTACAATTACAATAAGGGTTCGTCCATGAAATTGGTCTAAATCACTGGGGTTCAAAATATCGAATTGAGCTTTTGATATACCAGCCAACGAAAACATCAGTACGGCGGATGAAAAGAGTTTAAATTTATTCATAAAAGGGATTTTTTCAAATATGTTAAGACTCCAAAGTAAGTGAAAAAAAGAATATCATTAAAGGAATATTAAAAGAATTAATATTCGGTTCCCCAAAGATTGATACCATATATATATTCATCTGATGATATACTGCTATAATTGCTATATTTGTCGGCTACGCATTAAATAAATTTATTCTTTGTGAACCCCATTTCCGTTAAAAGATTTTCCATTTTATTTGTTCTCCTTTTCCTTATTGCCGGTGCAAAAGGACAGAAAAAAGACAGTATTGCCTCACTGGGGCAGGAATGGACATTGGAGCAATGCATAAACTACGCCTGGGGGCATAACCTGCAAGTGAAACAGGCAGACATTAACATGAAAATTGCAAAAAACAATTATACCGCCAGTAAAGGCAATGTGCTGCCATCTATTAATGGGCAAGCTTCGAACACCTATGACTATGGCCGGACAATTGACCAGTTTACAAACACTTTTGCCAACACAGAAATTTTATCCGATAATTTTTACCTAAGCGCCAACTTCACAATATTCAGCGGACTGCAAAACCTGAACACCATTAAACAAAACCAAACCGCCTTTGAGGCCAGCGGGTATGACTTACAGTCTAACAAAAATACATTAGCATTAAACATTGCATCGGGATATTTACAGGTTTTGCTCGACCAGGAATTACTGCAGGAAGCAAATGCACAGCATGAAGTAACTGCCCAGCAGGTTGAAAAAACACAAAAGATGGTAGATGCAGGAAGCCTTGCTAAAGGCAACCTATATGATGTGCAGGCGCAGGAAGCTAATGATGAAGTGAATATTGTGAATAGCGAAAACCAATTGAATATTGCCATGCTAAGCCTTGCACAATTACTTGACATTGATTCCGTGCAACTTTTTAAAATTGTTCGCCCGGAAATAACCATACCGGATAACCCAGCCGTTAACCAGCCCGATTTGATATACTCGGAAGCATTAACCAACCAGCCCGATATTAAAAGCGCGGAGCTGAAATGGGAAAGCGCAACCAAAGGGAGAGAAGTAGCGGCCGGTGCATTATACCCCAAACTTATTTTTGCCGGCACTGTCGGAACAGGGTATTCCAGTGGAGATGAAAATGTGGTGCCCGGTTCAGTAGTGCAAGTTCCGGAAACTATAATCGTAGGTTCAAGCACCGAAACCATTTATTTCCCCACCCAGGAATATAATTATGTACTTATCCCATTTAAATCCCAGTTAAATCAAAACTTCAATAAAACAATAGGATTCCAGCTTAATATCCCCATTTTAAACGGGCTGCGTTCCAACATAAATTATAAAAATGCAAAGTTGAATGAGTTAAATGCTTATTACAGCTACGAAACCACCGAACTGAACCTTCGCAAAAATGTTCAGCAGGCTTATGCCGACGCTATTGGTGCATTAAAAAAATACCATGCCACACAGAAATCAGTAGAATCATTTAATGAAGCTTACAATTATATACGTGCAAAGTTTGATGCAGGTGTGGCAACATCGCTGGATTATAATACAGCCAAAACCAATTTGGCAAAAGCCGAATCGGATATGCTACAGGCAAAGTACACTTACGTTTTTAAATTAAAAGTGCTGGATTACTACGAAGGAAAACCGTTGAAACTATAAAACAATGAAGAAAATATTTTTATATATCCTTGGCGGAAGCGCACTTTTTGCCTTAGCGCTTTCCCTGAAATCATGCTCGGGCGATAAAACCCTGAAGGTTACCACTGAAAAAACAGTGTACAAAAATATCATGGAAACTGTTTCGGCGGATGGAAATATACAACCCACTACTATTGTAAAAATAAGCCCTGACGTACCCGGACAAATTATTGATTTGCCGGTTGCCGAAGGCCAGCGCGTAAAGAAAAATGACCTGCTTGTTAAAATATTTCCCGACACCTACCGCTCTGCATTAGACCAGGCTGAAGCAACCTATAACAGCAGTAAAGCGTCAGGTTCCAATGCACAGGCACAGTTGGTAAGTTCGCAAGCCCAATTCGATAATCAGAAAACGATTTATGAGCGCAACAAAAAATTGTTCGACCAAGGCGCCATTGCACAAGCAGATTTAGATGCTTCCAAAGCAGCATACCAAACAGCGGAAGCAAATTTAAAATCGGCGCAGGACAATATTGATGCGGCGAATTACAATGCCAAAAGTGCAGAAGCTACTATGAAAGAAGCCAATGACAATTTGGTGAAGACAAGCGTTCTTTCCCCGATTGACGGGGTTATTGTTGGTTTGCTTGTTAAACAAGGCGAGCGCGTAGTAGGTACCGCCCAATTTGCCGGAACAGAAATGCTGAGTGTTGCCGATTTATCTAACATGGAAGCAGATGTGAACGTTAATGAAAATGATATTGTAAACGTAAAAGTGGGCGATACCGCATTAATTGAAGTGGACGCCTTTATTAACCGCAAGTTTAAAGGGGTTGTAAGCAATGTTTCAAACTCTGCAAATGTATCGGCAAATGCAAGCTCATCGGTTGACCAAGTTACCAACTTCACCGTTAAAATCCATATCCTTCCCTCCTCTTATACCGACCTTATGCCTCCAGGAACCAATGATTCTCCATTTAAGCCGGGCATGTCGGCCACAGCAGAAATACAAGTTAAAAGAGGCGCACACGTTTTAGCAGTGCCTATAGGCGCGGTTACTACCCGCAAAGGAAAAGGGGCACTGAGCGACACAGGCTCAGGCAAAAACACGAATGGAGCTAAAGGACAAGTAGCGGCGCAAGACAGCGCACATGAATGCGTATTTGTTTACAATGCAGGAAAATGCAAAATAGTGCGAGTAACAACAGGCATACAAGATGCCGATTATATCGAAATAAAAACCGGTTTGAAAGAAGGTGATGAAGTTGTAAGCGGCCCATTTACAGCGGTATCACAGGCTTTATATGATGGCTCCATCGTTAAAAAAGTAGATAAGAGCGAGTTGTTTTCGGCGAGCGGCGGGCCGCAGTAGGATTTACTTCCCCCCTATCACATTCCCTTTGCTGTCATACATATCATAGCTAAACTTTATGATATAGATAACCGCTTTTTCTTCGTTCCGGTCTAATTTATTAGAGATAAGCCCGGTTTCATTGTCGTACATAAATTCGATATGGTGTTTTTGTTTGCCGTTTTCAAAAATGCCCTGCTCCTGAATTTTTCCCAATGAATCATATTTCAGGGTAATGCTTTCATGCACATCTCCATTAATATTTCCCGTATTGTTATAGCTGATAATATTCCCTTTAGTATCATAATTCAAATCGACCTGCGAAAAAAGCCAGCCCACTGCATAATGGCTATTGCGGCTTAAAAAGCGCTTGTTTTCATCATACTGGATAATTGTCTTCTGGAAATATTTATTGTCTTCGTTATAGGCATATTGCTGCAATTGTTTGGGATATGCTATATATGCAAAACTGTCAGCCGAAATTACTTTTTGAGAAGCTATTTTAAATTTGCCATCGGGAGTAATGGCGCTCGTTTCACGCACATGGGCCTCCGTTTGCATTTGCCGGTCTTTGTTCCATTTATAATACCAGGTATCGTAGTAATCGCCCATCCGGGTACGCTTTATATTGATATTTCCGTAACTGTCGTAATAGTATTTGCAGGTAATAGTGTCGCAGGAATTTTCGCCTTTTTTCATGGTGCAAACCGTTTCCATAATTCTACCTGTTGTATCGAAAAAGTATTGTTTCACCACTCCGTCTTCATTAATACCTTGACCGTCGGGCTTGGTAAGGTATGTCATCGTGATGTGCGAAATCTTTTTGGTTTTAATAATATCCTGGCTGAAATTAGGGGTAACAATGGCATCATCGTCCTGAAAAGGCAACAGTTGGCAGAAGGTATTTCCACCGATAAATAAAGCGACTATAAAAATGAGGAACTGCTTCACCTTAAATTCTTAATTGCATTTATAGCCTCTCCTGTAGAACTAAAAGGACGCTGGCAGGTTTTATTTTCGCACACATATACAAGAGTACGGTCAGCCGAAAAACGCTCATTTAATAATTCCAGTCCCGATGATTTTTCCGCACCGAGAATAACCATATTGGGAAGATATTCCTTATTTATTTTATCCCGGAAGGTGAATCCTAATTTTCCGGTGATAGCTACCTCACAAAAGCGGACCTGGTTATGCAGCATCAGTATTCCCCAATTGGTATATCCCAGCGGGTAATTCAGCATATTATCCTTTACCGATAATAACATACCTTCCGCCATTGCAATGTATTTGTCATTGCTGAATAAATGCCCCAATTTATAAAGTACAATTGCCATTTCAGAATTAGATGCAGGTATTACATTATCGGTAATCTCCGCCTTTCTTACAATAATGCTTTCCTGCTTGCCGTGTGTGTAATAAAATATGCTTTTAGCAGAATCGTAAAAGTATTCGATGGTATATTCGGAAAGGCTTTTGGCCGCATTCAACCAACTCTCCTCGAAGGTCGCTTCATACAAACTAATGAATGCGCCTGCAACAAAAGCATAGTCATCTAAAAAGCCTTCAATGTAGCCTTTGTCATTCTTAAATCCGTGCCACAAGCCGCCATCAGAATCGAATAGTTTATTTTTAATAAAAGTCGCATTATTAATTGCGATATCCAAAAATAAAGGTTCGCGGAAAGTTTTGTATGCATCTGTAAATCCCTTTATCATTAAGCCATTCCACGATGCAAGCGTCTTATCGTCCAATCCCGGAGAAATTCTTTTCTCTCTTCTTTCATTCAGAATATCTAACCAGTTTTTCCGTTTCGAAACTAAGTCTACAAGGGAGATATTTTGCTCTTGGCAAAATTCAATATCAGCTTTCTTCCTTAGGAGGATATACTTATTATTTTCCCAAACATCGCTATCATTTATGGTATAGTAATTAGCAAATAAAGGAAAACCATCCCCTAAAAGCTCCTGCAATTCTTCTTTCTTCCAAACATAAAATTCTCCTTCTATACCTTCAGAATCGGCATCCAAGGCGCAATAGAAAGCACCATCAGGTGAAGTCAATTTTTCTGAAACGAACTTATAAATGCCATATACAACTTCCTTATATAGCTCTTTAGGATTGTTTTTATAAGCATTGGAATAAAGCGACATCAACTGGGCATTATCATACAGCATCTTTTCAAAATGCGGCGCTTTCCAAAATGAATCGGTAGAATATCGGGCAAATCCGCCACCCACCTGGTCTTGGATTCCGCCCAAGGCCATTTTATCTAACGTCAAATAAACATGGTTCTCTATGGCTTGCCCTTCCTCCGCTCTATTTGTATTTTTCAAAACATATGCATAATAAAGTAGATATTCATAATTATTTGGCATAGGAAACTTCGGCGCATAATTATATCCGCCAAAAGTTTTATCGAAAGAGGAAGCTATCTTATTTGTAAAATCATCTAAAAACTGGAAATCTCTGCCAAGCCTGTCGTTCTTAGCATCGGGCAAAAGAGCGATAGAAAGTATTCCTTTTTCAATTTCTTCCGAAAGTTCGCGTACTTTTTCAGGCTCCTTACGGAAAAGATTATTTAAGTTTACAAGTAAATTTATCCATCCTTCTTTAGGAAAATATGTACCACCATAAATAGGTTTTCCATTCGCAAGCGTAAAACAATTTAGTGGCCAGCCGCCACGCCCCGTAAGCACATGGATTGCATCCATATATAGCATATCCACTTCCGGATGCTCTTCTCTGTCCACTTTTACGCAAACATATTTTTCATTCATTATTTCCGCCACCTCTGCATCCTCAAATGATTCTTTTTCCATAACATGGCACCAGTGGCATGCAGAATAGCCAATACTTACAAGAACTAATTTATTTTCATTTTTCGCCTTTTCAAAAGCCTCGGGCCCCCATGGATACCAATCCACAGGATTGTGTGCATGTTGCAACAGGTAAGGGCTGCTTTCATGAATTAAGCGGTTTGTATGTTCGGTGGCAGTCATTTTTCGCGATGGGATTTTCAAAAATACCAATTCCTTATACAATAAGGCAGGTATTATGCACAAAAAAAAGTTCCGGACATTTCTGCCCGGAACCAACACACCTAAAAACAACTACCCTAAAAACATCTTAGAGTCCGAGTCCGCTCTCCGGACGTGAAGCACCACCACTGCCGTGCCTTCTGCCAAAGAGATGGAATCCGCTACCCCTGGTTGCCGCAGAATACCTTCTGCCGCTGCCAAAATTTCGTAATGATTTACGCTGGTCTTTTTGTGCCTGCACTACTTGTTTATTGTCGAGCGAGGCTACGTACCTTCTGCCGCTTCCTCTTGCAAAGGCGCCAACTGAGATACAGATAACGATTAATAGAACTGCTAACTTTTTCATTTTGTTTGGTTTTTTAATTGTTGTGTTGAGAATTGAGATACTAGATTATTTTTTTGAGGCCTTTCTTTTTTATTTTGATTAGCGGAGTGCGTTTAAATTTTTTATTCAGTATTTTTATTTTCTTGTTCATCATTTAAATTTGAAGCACGGGGATTTGTACGCCCGGTGTTTTTGTTTTGTTTCCGAATTTATTTTCTGAAACTATAAATCGCTAAAATCAGACACCAATTAAACCCTATTAATGAGATAGTTACAGGACAACATGGTATGTTCATAAGTCGCATTAAAAAACCGTATCACTCACTGAATTTTGCATTTTAAAATGGAATATCAGCGTTGAGCAGTGGCTCAAAAAAGGTATTTGAGCCACCTTACATAATTTAATTAAGCAATCATAATCCCTTTCCTTGCTTAGCCTGTTGCTTGCGCAATGCCCTTGCTTTCGGGCTGTTTACCACGGCAGAATACCTGCGGTGATTTTGAAAACTACTCGTTTGGCTGTTCATAGCCCTTTCACTTCTTCTGATAGAAGTATTATCGAGAACAGGGCTTCTTCCATGGTTTCCATAAGCAAAGGTTGTTGCAGATACCAAACAAATCAGGATTAGACACACCGGCTTTTTCATGGCAGTTGAATTTAGAGGGTTAATAATAAAAGCAGGTTAGTCTTTGGATGTTACTGAAAGAAGGTTAGGTATTTTCTAAACCATTCATTTTATTTATCCAGGTAAATAACTCCCGGTTCTTGCTTGGCTTTGCCGGTATTTCCGGGTTTGCCTTTCTTTACAATCTTTTTATATTTCTTTTTACGTGTAAAGTCCTCGGTTTGTTTCTTCATTTCATCTTGCGATTGCTGCTCCGCCTGTTTTGCCGATTTATCATATTGGTCCTTCTTCGGATTATTTTTAGGGTCGATATTCTGGCCCCTTACGTAAGCCATTGCAGAGAACATAATCAACAGGGATATTATAAAGTTACGCATTATTTCTTTCAGTGCGGCAAATATACTGAACTCATTTTTTCCACTCCAGTAATTTATCATCATTTTCCGCCAGCTTTCCATTATCAATCAGCCATTGCACCGTTTTCAATATTTTATCTTCCCTTATTTGATGAACACTATGCACCAAGTCAGACAGCGATAACGGTTGTTTGTGCAACACTGTTTTCAATTGTTCGGCCACTGTTTCAAATTCCAGGTCGCTCAACTCCAGTTTATTTCTTTCAAGGCATACATCGCATATGCCGCAACGAACTGTTTCAATTTCTCCGAAATAAGCCAGCAACATTTCACTCCGGCATTTATGCGTACTTTCAGTATAATAGATAACCCATTCCATTCGCTTTTCCGCCCGTTCCTTCAAGTCATGGTAATGCTGTTTGGAAATATGGAGGTTACTTATCTGATGGCAGTCGTCCATATACACCAGTTGCGGTTTATCTGATTGTGGTATGTATGAAATTATGTTGCGCTTATCCAGCTTTTGTAACAGCCCTTCCACTTCCTGCATCGTAAGGGTGGAGCGTTTGGCAAGGTCATATTCCTTTATATTAATATATCCGTCAAACAAACCCTCGTATGAACGCAACAACAATTTTATAAATGCATCGTGCGCCGGAGATTCCACCTGGTAGCGGTAAAGGTCTTTTTGCTTAATAAGTATATGAATGCGGGAAGGCCGGTAAAAAGCCTCAGTAAGCATTAAATAATTCTCACGCTCCAAAAACTTTATACTGCTTATAACAAGCATCGGCTCTAAAGAATATTTAGTGCAGAACTCGCTCAATGAAAAATCGAACGTAGAGCCTTTGCCGCTTCCGGCCACCATATTAAAGTAAGAGCACAAAGCTCCGTATACTCTTTTTATATCATTCAAATCGGGAAAGGAATGGTCTATATTTCTTTCCAGGCTGAGCCTGTCGGCATCATTACAAAGCAATACGGCGTAGGCCCGTTTATCGTCGCGGCCTGCCCTACCCGCTTCCTGAAAATAGGCTTCCAAACTATCTGGTAAATCCAAATGCACTACAAAACGGACATTGGCTTTGTTAATACCCATTCCGAACGCATTGGTGCAAACCATCACTCTTATTTTATCGTGCAGCCAGGCTTCCTGCCGTTTGCTTCTCTCATCAAAACGTAAACCCGCATGATAGTATTCGGCAGGAACGCCCTGCTGTTTCAGCATATTCGAAACCTCTTCCGCTTTCCTCCTGTTTCGTACATATATTATTCCCGAACCTTTTACATTATTTACAATTTTCAAAAGCCGTGTCGATTTGGCTTCTTCCTTCAAAACGGAATAGGAAAGATTTTTCCGTTCGAAACTCATCTTTAAAAGATTCGGCTTTTTAAAGTCCAGCTTTTCCTGAATATCTATAGCTACTTCCGGTGTGGCCGTAGCGGTTACAGCCAAAACAGGAACTTTCGGAAAAAATTTTCGCAGTTCTGCAATTTTCATATACGAGGGCCGGAAATCATATCCCCATTGGGAAATACAATGTGCTTCGTCCACTGCAATCAGGTTTACATTCATCTGCTGAAAACGGGCAATGAACAAATCCGTATCTAACCGTTCAGGAGAAACATATAAAAATTTGATATTGCCATGAATGCAGTTATCCAAAATGGCATCTATCTCCCGCGATGCGAGGGAAGAATGCACCATAACCGCCCTGATACCTTTACGGGTAAGGAATTCTACCTGGTCGTTCATCAAAGCGATAAGCGGAGAAATAACAATACATATTCCATCATTAACCAATGCAGGTATCTGGTAGCAAACCGATTTTCCTGCACCCGTTGTCATTAAAGCAAGTGTATCGTTGCCTTCTAAAACGGAATTGATAATATCTTCCTGTAAGGGCCGGAAATGGCTATACCCCCAATATTTTATAAGGAGTTGGTTAATGGTTTCCATTCAAATTAAAAGTGAAAAATGAAAAATTATTGAATCTCATTTTTAATTTTTCGTTATTCATTTTTCACTTATGAGCTTGTGTAACCACTATCATCATATAGATGAGCGGAACAGAGTTGAGAAAAAGGCTTAACAACAGCATAGCAGTCGGAGCCTGTTTCACCTCATACCTTTGAACGGAAAAAATATGGAGGCAACCTAAAATAAAACCGAAAAAGCCTGCCGACAAAGCCAAAAGAATAAATTGCGGCCTTGTTGGATTGGCAATAGTTAACAAACAGAAAAACACAGCCACCACGCCAAATATCATGGATATCATAAAAACCTTTTCAAAAAATTTCTTCATAGTAGGGCAAAGATAGAGAAAAGAGATTAATTACCTTTTGTCATTGTGAACGAAGTGAAGCAACCTTATGTGTATGAGTATAAGGGCAAGTTTGCTTCGCAAAGCCTCGCAATGACGCAATTACTCACAAATTACTAATTAAAGAACATCCAATTTCTCAGTCTTAATGCGGGAGCCGTCTACAATAAGGCTGTAGAAATACATTCCTGATGAGAGTGTATTCTTCGTAATATTTACTGTTCCGGAATTGCTACTCAACAAAACAGTCTTCACTTTCTTGCCTAAAACATCATAAAATTCAATTTGCGCCTGAGTGAAATTCCTAATGCCGGAAAAGTCATATTCAACGGTAGTGCTCGATATAACCGGATTAGGATATGCTTTAAGAATGGCAACATTAGCTGGTTCTGCAACTTCAGGCACAGCGGCAGGAGGAGAACATTTTGTAAGGGCTTTAAATGCGTTTACCTTACCGTATCCGAATTTATAGTTAGGGCAAGCACCGGTAAATCCATCTACAGAATCGCAATGGGTAATTGCATACCACACTTCATGGTTCTTAACGGTAGGGTTCTTTTCCAAATATAAAGCCGCAACGGCTGCTACACCTGGGCTTGCTAAAGAGGTGCCTCCGTCCTCTTCGTGCCATCCGCCCGGGTCGCAGGCGGTAGGAGCGCCGCTTAAATAAGCGGCCTGCCAGTCGGTTGCAAGAGCCGACATAATAACAGCACCTGCTCCTCCAATATCTGGTTTAATTAATGTATAATTCCGGGTAGGCCCCCAACTGGAAGATGGAGCAAGCGCACCGGGAACTTTTGCATAACATGTATCGCGCAACTGCGAATCTTCATAACATGCTCGGTTATTATAATTAGCAACGGTAATCACATCCGGTGAACATTGGAAACTGCTGCAAATAGTTTGGTTTACATCCGGCATTACATAATGCTGCATTTCAGGATATTTTGTTTGATTTAACAAGAACCCTGACGTATCCACTATATCCACAGTTGAATACCAATCCCAGGAATCAAATCTTCCCTGCCCTTTTGTAATTAACATCCAGTTATAAGCAGAACTGGTAGAATCGGTAGTAATAACATACTCCATCGAATAATTTCCGGGATAATAAATTTGAGCGTAGTACTTCACTTTGGCAATTGTGTCATGTGCAGCGTTTACCAAATAGGTTGAATCAATATGAGCAAGGTGAGCGCTTATATTGGAAAATATGGTTCTTGCCCTTGTGGAATAGGAGCCCGGAGTAACCTTATCGCACTCAATAGCAAAATTGATATTATTAAAATCAGCCACATTAGCAAATAATTGTATATCCACATTGCCATTTCCCGCATCATACGAAAACCAAGTGCAGGTGCTGTCGGTTGCATTTGGCAACGAATCGTGCAGGTGAAAAGGAATTCCTCCGGCATTACCCGCAGCTGCTACAAATACACGCCCCGGTTGTTTGGCAAGAATCATGCTGTCTATCATCAGCGCCTGCAAATCCAATCCGTCATGCGAACCATCGTAAGAACCCAAACTGGCATTCAGGACACATGGTTCGTTAAGGCTGTCGGCAACAGTATAAATATAATTTATAGCATCGGTTAAATCACTTGCAGGTCCGTTAAAATTTAAAGCAACAAAAACTATATCAGATGAAGGACATCCCCCTTCCTCCAATCCATTCGCTCTTCCATTTGAACAGGCCACTCCTGCAACATTACTTCCATGGCTGTAGTCATCATACGAAGAAGTATCATTTGCCAAATCCGCATCTATTTCCGCTTCAGTCCATGCTTGTCCATATCCATAAGGCAAGGGAGTAAATATTCCGATAGGCTGATTCTGGTCCCAATAATATTTCACCCTCGAATGACCCGTAGAATCGATAAAATCGGGATGTTTATAATCTATCCCGGTATCTACAAAGCCTATAACAATTCCTTTTCCGTTATACTTTTGTGTCAGCGGAAATTTACCTTGCTGAACCTGTACAATGCTGTTTCTTTTGCGCATTGTATCATTACAGGGTACATAATGCTGGGGCGCCCCCTCCATTCTGATTACTTCTTTATTACTATTAAACGCAGGCAAAGCGCTTACAGGAATAACTATAGCAGCAATATTTCCGTAAGAATATTTAAATGTGCCCCCGTTTTCCTTAACCAGTTGCTTGATTGTACTAATGTTTCCCTCTATTAAAATTGGGAGCATTGTTTTGGCTTCAGCCATTCTGGTTTTATATGCATCATCCTTTGTTGCCAGATAATAATCCATTTTGGTAACAGATTGGCCAAAGGAGTTTAAACCCGCTAAAACAGCCACACATACAAAAAGTAATTTTCTCATAAACAGGATAATTAGTATTGAATGGTAAAGTTAGACATATTTTATTCAATTAAAAAATGGACTTAAGCTATTACCTAACATTTTAATGTTGATATATGGCATGAATTTATTTGTTATTACCAAGAAGCCCTTTGAGCCGCCAATTTGCAATTGCTAAAAAAATGCATCAATAGTTTTCCAACATCCGTTTTACCGTAAGTTTTTGATTATTATAATAAAATACACATATTCATTACCTCACCCCCACCATAAAATCACATCATTTAGGTTTTCAAAACCATTAGAATTTAAAGTAAAACCTATTGACATTAACAGCATTATTGATACCTGATTTCATTCGAAATTCGATACCCGACGTTCAAAATTATACCAGTTTGTCTGCCATTACCCAAAAAAGGCTATTTTTGCCGCTTCAAAAAAAGTATTAAAGCACATGGCACAAAAAAATGACCCTCTAATGAATGTTGAACAAAGGTGGGACCGCGTTCAAAACTACCTGGATGACAACAAAAAAACCATTTCTATTATTTCTATCATAGTTACGGTTCTTATCGGTGGCTTTGTTACATTCAAATACTGGTATATACCTTCGCAGGAACAAGATGCTGAAATGGCCATGCGCAGGGCGCAAAATTATTTTGCAATGGACTCTGTTAACAGAGCTATTAAGGGTGATGGAGCCAATTTAGGTTTTCAGGATATTGCCGACCAATATGGCTGGACCCCTGCCGGACACCTTGCCAATTACTACCTTGGTATGTGCTACTATCAAAAAGGAAACTATCAGCAAGCAATTGATAATTTAGAAAAATTTGATGCCCATGATGTATTGGTAAGCGCCAATGCCGTTGGTGTGGAAGGCGATGCTGAAATGCAGTTGAACAATACAGATAAAGCTATCGAATACTATATGGAAGCTGTAAAGAAAAGCGATAACGACTATACGGCTCCCATGTATTTGAAAAAGGCAGCTCAGGCATATGAAGTGAAGGGTGATTATACCAATGCGCTGAACATATATCAAACCATACAGAAACAATACTTCAACTACGCACAGGCCAACGATATAGATAAATATATTGCCAGGGCACAGGCGAAAACCGCAAAATAAGTTCGTAAAGTAAAAAGTTCCTAAAGTTTTTAAAGCCCGGACTTTTCTTCTTTATACACTTTCAACTTTTAACTAATTAACATGGCTACCAGGAAAGCAAACAAGAAAAAAGCCGCTCCCCTTTTCACAGGGAAAGAATTGAAAGTTTGCGTGGTAGTTTCCCAATGGCATAAGGATGTTACCGATGCCCTTTTAGAAGGGGTATTTACCGTGTTCGAGAATACCGAAATAGATTCCTTTGCAATGGAAGTTTTAAATGTACCGGGCAGTTATGAACTTCCTCTTGGTGCCCAATGGGCCATTAAAACCTATGCCCCTGATGCGGTAATTTGCCTGGGATGTATCATCCGTGGTGAAACACCCCATTTCAATTATATATCAAAAGCGGTAGCCGATGGAATTATGCAATTGAACCTGGCACACAATATTCCCGTTATATTTGGCGTTTTAACAACTGATAACCTGAAACAAGCCAAACAACGCAGCGGCGGCAAACATGGTAATAAAGGCGCCGATGCAGCTAATACAGCCCTCGAAATGATTGAATTACGTAACAAGCTGACTACGGAGAATGCCCGATAACCACGATAACATAACTGATTTTTCATCTATTTTCGAAAAACAGATGAAACCCGAACCCGGCGTGCTCTTATTGGCGGAACCTTTTATGGAAAGCCCCGAGTTTAAACGAGCCGTTGTATTGGTTACAGAACACAGCGACAAAGGCACTATGGGATTTATTCTGAACCGTAAACTGGCTATTAAACCTACCCAAGCCATCGATGATTTTCCGGAATTTGAGGACACACTATTCTATGGCGGGCCGGTTAGTACAGAGTTGCTATTTTATATTCATACCCTTGGCGATAAACTGGAAGGCAGCATAGAGATTATGAATGGTGTTTATATGGGCGGCGATTTCGAAACCCTGAAAGACCTGCTTAGAATTGGCAAAGTTAAAACAACCCAAATCCGTTTTTTTGCAGGCTATGCAGGCTGGACAGCCGGACAGTTGAAAAGCGAAATGAAACAACACGCATGGATTATTACCCCGGCGGTAAAATCACTTGTGATGAAAGACAACAGCAACCTCTGGAAAAACATATTGAAAGACCTTGGCGGCAAATATTCCATGGTGGCCGATTTTCCGGAGGACCCAACACTAAACTAACGAAAGGTGAACTTTTTGGCACATCTCTTTCTGGCCGGAGAAGATGAAGAACTTTTAATTGGAAACTTTATTGCCGACGCAGTAAAAGGGAGCAAATACTCTACCTATCCTGATAAAATAAGCAAAGGTATTCTGATGCACCGCGAGGTGGATTATTTTTCGGACAACAATCCCATTTATCTTCAAAGCGTGCATCGCCTCCGGCCTAATTATGGCAAATATTCAGGCGTAATAACCGACATGTTTTACGATTATTTCTTGGCAAATAACTGGAGTGCTTTTTCCGAAATAAGCCTCGAAGAATTTTGTATTAATACCTATGAAACGCTTAATAAGCATTTGGATAAAATGCCAAAGGAAAGCCTTGTTATTTCAACGTATATGAGCCGTGAAAACTGGCTGCTGTCCTACCGCAAAAAAGAGCATATAAAAGACGCGTTGGCGGGAATGTCGAAGCGTATGAAATATTATTTCCCGATGGATAGTGCGGCTATAGAGTTGGAAAATAATCCTGAAATCTACAACCGCGATTTCATGGCGTTTTTTCCTTTACTTACAGAACATATCGCTCCATTTAAAGGATAATAGCCTCTTCAACTATTGTTATTATTTATTGCATATCTTTGGCAGATAACTTAACCATTTAATTACTCATACCCTATGAAACGCACAGCTACAGCCGTATGGAACGGCACAGGAAAAGAAGGAAACGGAAACCTTACCACGCAAAGCACCACACTTAACAAAACCCAATATTCTTATTTAAGCCGCTTTGAAAACGGAGTTGGAACCAATCCCGAAGAGCTTATTGCAGCAGCACATGCAGGATGCTTTACCATGAAACTATGCTTTGTTTTGGGCGGAGCAGGCTTTACTCCCGCTTCACTTGAAACAACTTGCGCCGTAACACTTGATAACGGAGCTATCACCAATTCTCACTTAGTTGTAAAAGGAACAGTTCCGAATTGCAGCAGCGAAGACTTTAAGAAACATGCAGAAGATGCAAAGGCCAATTGCCCTATTTCAAAGGTATTGAACACGAATATTACGATGGAAGTGCAAGGCTGAAAATAATTAAAAAAGGGAGAATGGAAAATGATTTTCCATTCTCCCTTTTTTAATATTTATATTCTACCGTATCAATTGCAGGAAGCCATGCTTTTCAAAAGAGTTTCCATTTTCGCAGGTAGAGCGGATTATGTAATAGTACACACCTGAACTGGCTGGCGCTCCATCTATATTTCCATCCCAAGGATTATCAGGATTATTTGAACTGAATACCTTTTTGCCCCACCGGTTAAAAATATCGATTTGATAATCCGACATAAACTTCACCTTTATTAAATACGTGTCATTTATCCCATTGTTGTTCGGGGTAAATACATTCGGCACAAAAAAGTCATCGCAGGGTATTTCAACGGTAACCGTAACTAATGATTGTGCCAAGCAGCCTGCATTTGTTGTGGATATTAATGTGTAGGTAGTAGTAACTGTGGGGCTAACTATCGGATTGGGACATGTATCGCAACTTAAACCGCCCGGTGGTTCCCAATAATAAGTAGTACTTCCACTGCCGGAAAGTGTGGTGGAATTTCCGCTAAAAATTGTATCGCTGCAACAGGCAAAACCCGAAATGGAGTCGATGTTTATGTGTTTATGAATAGTTACACAACTATCGCCATTGCTTATGAAAACGGAATATGCCGTATCCTTAAAATTATTGGCAATAACGATTATCGAACTGGTTGTGGCACCTGTATTCCATAAATAAGTTCCGCCTCCGGTAGCCGTTAATACAATAGAATCGCCAAAACAAACCGAGCCTTTTCCTGAAACAGCACCTGAACCGGTAGGCTTAACAATTACAGTAAATGTGGTATCAAGGTAACACCTGCTGTTAGAAATTTTTACGGTATACGTGGTTGTGGTAGTCGGGTAAACTTTTATGGAAGAAGTAACGGCGCCTGTGCTCCACCTATAAGATGTTCCCCCACTGGCTGTAATAATTGCCATATCGCCTGCACAGTCACTGTCTGTTCCGCTGATATTAGGCTTTAAACTGGGCAATAGCACCATAATTTCTTTCACCGAATCACCACATTTGCCCGGGTTATGCCCAACTAATGTAACAGTATACGTCCCCGCAGTTTGATACACATGAAAAGGGTTTGTGGCAGTGGATGTGTTATTGGCACCCGATGAAGGGTCTCCGAAATTCCAAAGATATGAGGTAGCTCCCCCAGTTGAGGTATTGGTAAAGTAAACAGTATCGCGTATGCAGGAAGTATCGGAAATGAATGACGTGGTAACAAGGCTATCCACCACAACATTAATAAGGGTATCCATTCCACAGCCGTTCAATACCTCGTGCAATTTTACGGTGTAAATTCCCGGTATATTATATTTCCATGTTGGGTTTACGCTCGAATCCTGGTAGCTTCCTAAATTGTAAAAATCCCAATAAAAACTGGCGCCTGAAATAGGATTGGACGTATTGGTAAAGTTAGTAGTGCCTCCAACACAAATAGTATCTGCAAAAAAACTTGGTTTAGGCGGTGTGCCAGTAGTTTTCCCGATATGGATTTTAAGCGTATCATTGCAGGTAGCTCCTGTAAATGGTGTCACAATTAATGTATAATTACCCGTATCGATGATACTTACAGTTCGTGCGGAATCGCTGGATATTATACCTCCGGGTGGCCCTGTCCAGAAATATGTGCTCTCTCCCGCAGGGCCTGTAAGTTGAATACTGTCCTGTCCGCAAAACACCTGAGATGAGCTGATAATATTTAGCGGCGCACAGGAAGCATCTACATAGGCATAGCCGAAATGTCCGCCCAAAGCACAATCTACAGCTTCAAAAACAACGGTTACGCATTGCCCCACATACTTTCCAAGCGGAACATTTACAATGCTCCAATTTTTATAATAAACAGTAAAAGCAGCCGTGTTCCCATCCGGATAAGTTTCATTGTATATTGTACTGTCGAATTTCTGGGTTCCATTACCCGAAACCACACTATATTCCCCGCAATAGGGTATGGTATCTCCGCTGCCGTCGAGCACTGCAACTTTAAAAAAAGGCTGCTGGTAATAATTATGTATAGGGTTAGCTAAAAAAACGGCATATTGATATGTGAAATTTGCATTGGACGTGCCCACTAAAAAAGTTTGGGAAAGAATAGCAACACCGTAATTCACGAGGGTGCTGTCACCCACCATAACCGAATACTGTCCCCCAAAAGGGGATACGACAGGAATAGAAGGTATAATTGCATCGCCTCGGCTGCCTGAAGTAATATTAATCTGGTAATCAGGGCTGGGATTCGGCCCGACAGAACCACTATTATAATAGCCCGGAGTGCTTGTAAGCGCATCATTTGCAGCATGGGTAACCGCCCCGGCCGGACCGCCTGTAATAAGTGCTATATTGTTACCGGTGGTACTCGATTCATTAACACCGTAATAGGCATTCCAGCCCGATAGGTTTCCGCTTTCAAAATCAATATTATTGCAAGCGGAATTACAGTTTGAAGAAAGGTATGGCGCTTTTACATTCCTGAATTCATCCACCGATGAAGGATACAGCTCCTTTATCGTTTCATATTTTCCGTAAAGTGAAAAAATGGCCTTTTCCAATACTGATTCGTATTTCCCAACATTGGAAGTTGTTATTTCATTATTACCAATCCGCCGAATAAAATCAGCCCTTACCGAATCGATTGCCTTTTGGGAAAAGCGTGTAAATAAATCAAAATCGGAACGGGAAATACTGTTGGTTAGTCTTGTTTTATCCAATGCAAAAAACCAATGAATATAGGTGTTCTCGAAATTCTCGGCAGAGGAATTATCTGCAGATTGAGCAACCGCACTTCGGGTGCCAAATACCAATAAACAAACTGCAAAAAAAGAAATAAAAAAAGGTAGCTTTTTATAGTTCATCCGGATAGGTTTAGCTTTTCAAATATACAACATAACGGGAAACCCTGCATTATATTACCTCACGTCAATTTACAGATTATGCGCAGAATTTATATTTTAGCGAAAATTTAACGCATGAAATTTCCGATTATCGTTTTTTTAATCGCCTTAATTTTAGCCCGAAGAATCAGGCGCAGCATAGGTTTTCAAAAATTCAATGAACCATTGCTGATAGTTCGCGTGGTACTGTTTTCCATTGTATCTGTCCTTTTTCTGGCATTTGCCTTTTTATATCCTATGGCTTTTGTAAGTGACGGGCTGGGCATTATTATTGGTTTGGTGCTTGCGTACACAGCCACCAACCATGCAAAATTTGAAAAAAGAGAAAATGGATTATATTTCAAAACGCATATCTGGGTTGAAATTGTTGTAATTACGCTATTCCTGGCCCGTTTTGTTTACCGCGTGGTGGTGCTTAAAGATATGTTTGAACCGGACCAAAGCCAACAAGACATTCAAGCCCGTATGCAATCTATGCGCGACCCTATTACCGGCGCGGTTTTATTTGCCTTTTGCACCTATTATATCGGCTATTTCTCCTTTATACTGAAGGAAGGTAGAAAAGCGCTGAAGGGATAAACTATTTCCTAAACCTTGGTGCTAATATTAAGTCTTTGTTTCCCGGGGTATAAGAATAAAAACCCGTGCCCGATTTTACCCCTAAATCGCCTGCGGTAACCATATTTACCAGCAACGGACAAGGCGCATATTTAGGATTTCCCAATCCATCGTGCAATACACGTAAAATATATAGGCATACATCCAGCCCTATAAAATCGGCCAGTTGCAGTGGGCCCATAGGATGGGCCATACCCAGTTTCATAACGGTATCTATTTCATTCACTCCTCCAACACCTTCAAACAAAGCATAAATGGATTCATTAATCATCGGCATAAGTATGCGGTTAGCAACAAAACCGGGGTAATCATTCACTTCCACAGGAATTTTACCCAGCTTGCGTGATAAGTCCATAACGAGGCGGGTAACCTCATCGGAAGTATTGTAGCCGCGTATAACTTCTACAAGTTTCATTACAGGCACAGGATTCATAAAGTGCATACCTATTACCTTATCGGAACGTTTGGTTTGAGCGCCAATTTTGGTTAATGAAATAGAGGATGTATTGCTGGCCAAAATAACCCCTTCGGCACACATAGCATCCAAATCGCGAAAGAGCTTGAATTTAACTTCAGGGTTCTCGGTAGCAGCCTCAATTACCAGTTCGCAACCTTTAACGCCCTTATCCATTTCCGTGTATGTGGTAATGTTTTTAAGCGTGTTCGTTTTATCCTCTTCTTTTAAAACGCCTTTAGCTACCTGCCTGTCGATGTTTTTCGATATTGTTGCAACTGCTTTGTTCAATGCGTCTGCTGAAATATCAATAAGAGATACGTTGTATCCATTTTGAGCAAAAACATGGGCAATTCCATTCCCCATTGTCCCTGAACCTATAACTGCTATATTTTTCATGATTTCATTTTTTTTGCAAACCTATGGATTTTCTTTTACACCCAAACTTCCAATTTATATTCCGGTTAAATTGACTAAAGCTAAACCGAAAACCGGGTAAATACCTGATTTAATGTAATTTCAGCAAATTATGATACGTCTTACCTTGTTTTTTGGTCAATTTGTATATATTTGTAACAAAGCTACCTGAAACTATTACCCTTATTTACCGTATAGACTGCTGAATATGAAGACGAAATTTTCGGCTTGGTCATTTATTTTAATCATTTCCATTGTTGTTTTCGTAGCTTCCTCGTCTTTTATTATTATCAGGCAGGCATCCGTAAATGTGTCCGGTTTTAACCTTGTATTGCTGGGGCTTTTAATCCTTTCTATGGTTTCCGCTTTCTTTGTTTACCGCAGGGTATCTGATAAAGAAAGAAGATACGATGAAACCTATAAAAAATTATCTACTATTTTCGACTATACCCCGGTAGGGGTTTGCATTTTAGAGCTTGATTCAGGCATAATATTAGATGTAAACCAAGGATATACAGATATGTTCGGTTATACCAGGGAGGAAATTCTTGGAAAATCATCTATCGAATTAGGTATTGTTGAACCTGAGGACAGGCAGCAAATGGTAGCCGAAGTGAAGCAATATGGTTTTATCCGTAATAAAGTAATACGGTTCAAGCGTAAATCGGGCGAACACTTTACATGCGTATTAACATACAAATTAACCTTTCTGGGCGGAAAGGCTTGCGGGATAGTATTACTGAACAGTGCCAGCATCCATAAGGACCTTGATACCGCATTGCTTGAAAATGTGCGGAAATTCGAAACCATTTTCGATTCGAGCCCAACAGCCATTTCTATAGTCGAACTGGAATCGGGAAAAATATTGGATGCCAATGAATCCTTTTTGCAAACCTACGGATATACCAAAGGCGAATTAGTAGGCCGCACGACTATGGAACTAGGCATAATACGCCCCGAGGACCGTAAAAAATACATTGCCGAACTTACCCGCAGAGGCTCCTTGCGCAATTGGGAACAGGCCACCTATGCCAAAGATGGCACGGAAGTGACCGTTTTATTGTCTGATATTATTATTGACCTGAACGGGAACAAGTGCAGCCTTACCCTGCTAAATGACATTACCGAAAACAAGAAAATTGAAACTGCCCTCTTTGAAAATAAAGCCAAGCTTCAAACCATATTCGATTATAACCCGGGCGGTATTGGTCTTTTTGACCTGGAAAGCGGAAAAATGTTAGAGCTCAACCAAGCTTTTATCGATATCTGCGGATATAGCCGTGAGGAAATGATTAATCACACCGCATCTGAACTGGGCCTATTGCCTCCGGGTTTGCGCACTGCCATTAAACATGAGTTGGTTGAATCGGGCATTATTAGAAATCGGGAACAGATAGTGCGCACAAAAAAAGGAAAACTGATTACCTGTCTTTACTCCAGTATAGTGCTGGATATTGGCGGCCGCAAATGCTCACTGGATATTGTTAATGACATAAGCGACAGGAAAGAATTGGAAAACCAGCTTATCGCAGCTACTGAAAAAGCCCGCGAAGCCGTAAAATCCGAAGAACGCTTTTTGGCGAATATGAGCCATGAAATAAGGACACCCATGAATGGAATTATTGGCATGGTAAACCTGCTGGCGCAAACCAACCTTAGCGATGAACAAAAGGAATATGCGGGATGGATTAAGGATTCGTCGGAAATCCTGCTTACCATTATCAATGATATACTCGATATATCGAAAATAAATGCAGGCCAGATGGCATTCGAAAAAACGCCTTTCAGCATATATGATGTTTTGAGAAACCTCTCCCTTTCCATGGAGTTGAAAGCAAAAGAAAAAAATATCGGTTTCCATACCCATATGGACCTGAGCGTACCTCAAAAAGTACTTGGCGACCCTGTTCGTTTATTTCAGATTTTATTGAATTTGGCAGGCAATGCGGTTAAGTTTACTGAAACCGGCGAAGTAAGTATCAACATCAATAAGATAAAAGAAGATGCCGAAAATATTTTCATTGAATTTACAGTGAAAGATACCGGTATAGGCATCAACCCTGAAAAGCTTCCCGGCCTTTTCGAGCCATTTGTGCAAGCTACTGCCGATACAACGCGGAAATATGGAGGCACCGGCTTAGGATTAAGTATTTCCAAGCGTTTGGTTGAAATGCAGGGTGGAACCATACAGGCAGAAAGTGAGTTGGGCAAAGGCTCGGAATTTTCTTTCATACTAGCTTACAAGAAATATTTTCCAAGCGCGAAACAACCGGTTTCTGCACCGCAAAAAGATTTGATTGACAGCAGGGATATTTCCGGTGTAAGAGTTTTACTGGCTGAAGATAACCGCATAAGCCAACGGGTTGGAATAAAAACCATGAGCAAATGGGGCGTAACTGTCGATATAGCTGAAAATGGAAGGCAAGCCTATGAAATGGCTGCCGCCAATAATTATGATTTAATACTGATGGATGTTCAAATGCCGGAAATGGATGGCGTTGAAGCCACCAAATTAATCAGAACGACATTGTCACCTCCCGCTTCCAATGTTTCAATCGTTGCCATGACGGCATCCGTGATTCGCCTCGATAAAGAAAAATGCCAGGAATTAGGGATGGATGATTATATATCAAAACCCTTTAAACCGGAAGAACTTTACTCCATGATATCTAAAATGGCCAGGCACCTGAACAGGGAACCTGTGGGCAAATCTATTTCTAATCAATAATACCTATCAGGCTGTTCTGTTATTAGCGTTAAATTTGGCTTTGCTTACTTACACTGAACTGATTTTAAAATAATATATTTGCAAGAACACCCCCTGTAAGAAGAGAAGTGTACCGAACTGGCTGAACTTATTGTTAACTAAAACCCCTTAATGGAGAGAAGATTTACTAAATGGTCCGTATTCTTAGCGCTTAATTCAGTATTACTGCTGGTATTTTGGCTTATGAGTATTGCTACCCATAAAAGCCCTTCCATTCCCGATTCCATACTATGGGGCGGCATAGCTGTTTCATTGGTTGTTTCCACCATCATATATAACAAGATGGCTAACCAATCGAAAGTATTAATCGATAACAACAAAAAATTCCTCACCTTTTTCGATTTCAGCCCGACCTGCATTTGTATTGCTGAACTCGATTCAGGCATTATTTTGGATGCCAACCAAGCCTTCCTCGACTTATTTGGCTATCAGCGCCAGGAAGCCATCGGCCGCTCTGAAACCAGCCTGGGTATATTGCTTTCGGAAAGCCGCGCAAGGCTTATAGGTGAACTGAAAAAAAACGGAGCCCTGAAAAACAGGGAACAGATTATGTTTACCAAAATGGGGAAGCCGCTGAATATGCTTTTCTCCAATATCATAATCGAACTTTACGGAAAGAAATGCAGCCTTTCTTTATTGAATGACATCAGCGAGAAAAAGGAACTGGAAACCCAATTGATAGTTGCAAAAGAACAAGCCGAAAAAGCCGCAAAAATAAAAGAAGAGTTTTTGGCGAATATGAGCCATGAAATACGCACCCCCATGAATGGCGTAATCGGTATGGCCTATCTGCTTACCCAAACCCAGCTGAATGACGAGCAAAAAGAATATGCCCGCGGAATACGTGATTCGGCCAGTATGTTGCTTACCATTATTAATGATATTCTTGATATTTCTAAAATAAATGCAGCCAAAATGGTGTTTGATGAAACGCCGTTTAATGTGCGCGATATTATTCGTAACCTCTCGCTGGCAATGGAAGTTAAAGCCCGCGAAAAAAATATTAAATATTACAGTAATGTAGAAAAAAGCATTCCCCAGAAAATAGTTGGTGACCCCGTGCGCCTATCTCAAATTTTATGGAACCTTACAGGCAATGCAGTTAAGTTTACCGAAACAGGCGAAGTGAGCCTCAATGTTTATATGCGGGGCGAGGAAAATGGAAGTATCTCCATCGAATTTGTAGTAAAAGACACCGGTATTGGTATCAGCCCCAATAAGCTTATCAGCATCTTTGAACCCTTTACACAAGCAAGCATCGATACAAGCCGCAAATTCGGCGGAACAGGCTTAGGGTTGGGTATTGCCAAAAAATTAGTGGAAATGCAGGATGGAACCATTTTTGCCGAAAGCAAACCCGGAAGAGGCTCTACTTTTTCGGTGAGGCTCTCCTTCAGGCAATATGTGGAACAATTCAATGTGGGTGCTATTGCTGCCAATGGCGCAACCAACCTGAGAAATTTAAACGGTATTCACATTTTAGTGGCCGAGGATAATAAAATCAATCAGCGGGTAATATTAAAAACACTAGAAAAATGGGGAGCTAAAGTAAGCATAGCTGAAAATGGTAGGGTAGCTATCGAAATGCTTACCGTGAAACCATACGACATAGTTTTGATGGATATTCAAATGCCTGAAATGGATGGGCTGGAAGCAACGAAGTATATCCGCTCTACATTATTGCCTCCTGCTTCCAATCTGCCTATAATAGCAATTACCGCATCAGCACTCAGGCTCGATTATGAAAAGTGTGTGGCATTAGGCATGAACGAATACGTTCCAAAGCCATTCAAGCCTGATGAATTATACGATAAAATTGTACGCCTCCTCAATAATCCTACCGTGCTTGAATCGCATTTACAACCACAGGAAGTTTAAATAATAACCTTTTCTCTATTTTATATGCCTGCTGTTATGAAAGGTATGACCTCAGCATCCATGCCATTTTTTCATGCTCTTCCATAACACCGGTAATAAAGTCGGCTGTTCCCACATCTTTATACTTATCGTTAATGGTGATAATATCCTTCCGGCAGTTGCAGATAATGCTTTCATGGCCTTCAAGCAATGCCTTTATAGCATCTTTTTCATTGCTTAATTCTTCGTCTTCCGACAAATGAGTTACGGCCAAAAAGTCTTTCATAGAGCCAAGCGCCCAATGCCCCAATGCGCGCACCCTTTCAGCTACCGAATCAATAGTTTCGTCAATTGCTTCATATTGGCCTTCAAAAAACTTATGCAGCTCCATGAAGTTACTGCCCACAATATTCCAATGTGCATTGCGGGTTTTGGTGTAAAGCACGTATTCATCGGCAAGCAATATGTTTAGCATGTTTGCTATTGCCTCTCTGTTTTTGTCAGTAATGTCAATGTTTGGTTTCATAGTTGTTTATTTAAGAACAAATGTACGTAACAGTTATGAAATAACCCAATAAGTTATCATTAATTAATATGACTTTTCTCAACTAGATTCCGAGAATAAAAAAAGCCTCGCTAAGGGCGAGGCTTTAAAATACATTACAATAGATTATCTGTTATCGGCATTATTCAATGCAGCTTGAACTTCAGGTATTCGTTGCACTTCCGAAGCATTTTGCCAGTTGGTACCGGGATATTTAGCCTGAATTGCAGGAGGGATAACCGTAACCTTATAGTAAATAGTAGTAAAATTACTGTAAGAACTTGGCGGAGCAGTAAAGGTACCTCCAGTATAATAAGAGAAAGTAACAATATTGTTATCATATCCAAAACTCATTTCATCACCGGGGTTAATTAAACTTGTTACCGGCAATGCCAACCATCCGGAACTAGAAATGCTCCAATAAGCAACAACGGCATCGTTGTTATTATCTGTAATATCTCCTTCGGTCCAGGAAGAAATCCAAGTAGTGTTGGAAGATGGGTCAGTCCAATTTGAAGCAGTAACGGTATAAGTGCTGGTACTTATATTTGCCACTCCATTTGCGCCTGTTGCACCTGTTGCGCCTGTTGCACCTGTTGGCCCTGCGGGTCCTGTTGCTCCTTGTTGTCCGCAGGAAGCAAACATCGCTGCTATGGCAACAATAGAAAGATAATGTGATAATTTCATAATTTGTTTTATTTAGAGTTTTAGACTACAAATATATACAATTCCTTCTCACACAATCGTACACTATCAAGATGCCTATTTAAGTAACTTACTGTGTATTCTTGAAATACACTTATAAATCATTCAAGAAAAAACTTATTAACAGAATCTTTAAGTTCAGGATTTTGTAACATTGTAGTAATTCCACTTACCCTATCTTTGCCGCAACACTATAAACCAAGATATGGAAGCTATTGTAAAAGAACCAAAAGTTACTGCGGAAACGGCTAAACAACTGGGACTGTCGGAAGAAGAATTTGAAAAGATTGTTACTATACTCGGGCGTACACCAAACTATACGGAATTGAGCATTTACTCGGTAATGTGGAGTGAACACTGCTCTTATAAAAACTCTATTTATTGGATTAAAACCCTTCCGCGGGAAGGCAAAGGTTTGCTTGCGAAAGCCGGAGAAGAAAATGCAGGATTAATCGATATTGGCAACGGATATGCCTGCGCTTTCAAAATAGAATCACATAACCACCCTTCGGCACTGGAGCCCTATCAAGGTGCGGCAACAGGTGTTGGCGGTATCAACCGCGATATTTTTACCATGGGTGCCCGCCCAATTGCACAACTAAACTCGCTTCGTTTTGGAAACATTAACACCGATAAAACAAAATGGCTGATGAAAGGTGTTGTGAAAGGCATTGGCGATTATGGCAATGCTTTTGGCGTTCCAACGGTTGGCGGCGAAGTATTCTTTGATGAATGCTATAATGTGAATCCGCTGGTAAATGCCATGTCGGTGGGTATTGTAAAAATTGGCGAAACTGCCTCTGCAACCTCACACGGTGAAGGAAACCCTGTTTATATAATCGGTTCCAGCACAGGAAAAGATGGCATACACGGAGCTACTTTTGCTTCCGCAGATATTACCGAAGACTCTGCTGAATCGCTGCCATCGGTGCAGGTAGGCGACCCTTTCCAGGAGAAGCTTTTATTGGAAGCTTCATTAGAGGTTATTAAAACAGGGGCAGTTGTTGGTATGCAGGATATGGGCGCAGCGGGTATTACCTGCTCCACTTCTGAAATGTCGGCCAAGGGCCAAAGCGGTATGATTATCCATTTGGATAAAGTTCCATTGCGCCAGCAAAACATGCAACCTTTTGAAATATTACTTTCCGAATCACAAGAGCGGATGCTTGTAATCGTTAAGAAAGGACGAGAAAAGGAAGTGGAAGATGTGCTTGAAAAATGGGATTTGCACTATGCTGTAATTGGCGAAGTAACTAACGGCGACCGTTTGAAATATTATGTAGGCGATGAACTCGTCGCCGATGTACCTGCCGAAACTCTTGTATTGGGTGGCGGAGCGCCTGTATATAAAAGAGAGTTTAAAGAACCTGCATATTATAAGGAATTTCAAAAGTTTAATATCGATAGTATTTCCGAGCCTTCCGATTATAAGGAAGTAGGCAATTATTTACTCACCCACCCGAACATAGCCTCCAAAAAATGGGTTTATGAGCAATATGATTCTATGGTTGGCACTATTAATATGAGTTCAAACAAACCATCGGATGCAGCTATTGTTAATGTTAAGAAATCAGATTCTGCACTTGCATTAAAAGTAGATTGTAATTCCCGTTACGTATATGCCGACCCGCACAAAGGCGGTGCAATATCCGTTTCCGAAGCAGCCCGTAATATTGTTTGCTCGGGTGGCGAACCTATGGCCATTACCAATTGCCTAAACTTTGGAAACCCTTATAACCCTGAAGTGTATTGGCAATTTGTGGAAGCCATTAAAGGCATTGGCGAAGCCTGCAAACAATTTAATACGCCTGTAACCGGCGGAAACGTTAGTTTTTATAATCAATCCTCTTACGAAGGCCCTGTGTTTCCGACCCCTGTAATAGGTATGCTTGGAATTGTACATGACAAGAACAAAACAATGACCCTTGATTTCAAAAACGAAGGCGATTTGATTTATTTAATCGGCGAGTGCCAAAATGATATCAGTTCATCGGAATACCTTTACTCCTGGCATAAAATAAAAGGGTCTCCCGCCCCTCACTTCGACCTTTCGGAAGAATATGAAGTGCAGGCATCCATTAAAGAAATGATTGTAAAAGGCTTGATTGAATCGGCTCACGACTGTTCAGACGGAGGGTTGTTCATTACCCTTGCCGAATCGGCTATGGCAGGTAAAGTTGGCTTTGATATTGATTCAGACCCAAACATCCGCAAAGATGCTTTCCTTTTTGGCGAAGGCCAATCGAGAGTAGTGGTAACCGTTAAACCCGAAAATGAAGATGCTTTTACGGAACTGATGCTTAATTCAAGTGCAGAGTTTAGTTTCCTTGGAGTGGTCGATGGAAATGAGATGATTATTGACGGGGAATCTTTCGGTAAAGTGGATAGCTTAAAAGAAAACTACGATAACGCTATTATGAAAATAGTAGAAGAGTAATGAAGTGCACCGTAAAAAGTTAAAAGTTTGTAACGGCTATTCCTTTCTACTTTACACTTTTAACTTTCTACTTTCTACTTGAGTAGCCTTCCCGCCCCCCAAAAGTACTTGCGGTAGTAATCTTCACCCAAATCGCTGATTACAACCCCTGCATGCACACTTGCATGAACAAACTTATGGTTTTGCAAATATATGCCCACATGCGAAAGTGATTTGCTGTTTATTTTAAAGAATACCAAATCGCCCTCTTGAAGTTCAGAACCTTTAATGGGTATACAACGCCGGTATATATCGGTAACATTGCCGCCTATTGTAATGCCGAACACGGACTGAAAAAGCAAAGAGGCCAAATCAGAACAATCAACCCCGGACTTGGTTCTTCCGGCAAATTTATAGGGAACGCCGTACCAGGAATCAATGAATTTATACAACGCGTAATTGGTAATGTCTTTCTTTGAAACGCCAAGAATGGGTGCGTACTTGGCCGCTATTGTACTTTCTTTCACGCCAGATTCTTCAGTTGCCGGCGGATATGCTTCCTTCGCCTTACGTTTCTTTTTATCGCCCTTTGCGGGTGAAAAAGCCGAGGGTGTGTAGGTACTTTGCTGACCATTACTTTGGGAAGAAGGCTTTGATTTAGTTGCTTTTTTACTTGAATGGCATGAATCAAGCATACCTATGGCAATGAACGCCCATAAAAGAAGATGAATAAATGGAATTTCTTTTTTCATGCTTATACAAAGTAAGCTAATCTATCAAAAAGTAATGATGATTAGATGAAGTAGTTTTAAAGAAAGGCTGTTAATAAAGCAGCTATTAAATTACAATACGAGGAAGAACGTATCTTTGAGCCTAAATGAAAAAAGAAACCAGAAGTACGTATATTGTTTTAACTTTATTGTTGCTATTGGCTGCGGTGCTTCGCTTAATTCATCCATTCCAAATACCATTTACCACAGATGAATTAGGTGCGCTGAACCGGACGGAATTTAACAGTTTTTCCGAATTGATTTCCAAAGGTGTAATTATTGATGCCCACCCGGCAGGAGTGCAGGTTTTTCTTTATTATTGGACAAAGTTCTTCGGCTATTCTGAAATTGCAGTAAAACTTCCATTTATTATTTGCGGAATTTTATCGGTTCTGTACGTATTCCGCCTAGGGCAAGCATGGTTTAATAGCACAACCGGTCTGGTTTGCGCAGCATTTGTTGCCACTGTTCAATATACTATAATGTATAGCCAGATTGCAAGGCCTTATTCGAGCGGGTTGTTTCTTTCTTTGGTTATGGTTTGGTATTGGAACAAGGTGGTGTTTAAACCCGAAGACACATATGTTAAAAACCTGTTCCTGTTTATACTATTAAGTGTATTGTGTGCCTATAATCATCATTTCAACTTATTGTTTGCAGGCATAGTGGGGCTTACAGGTTTGTTTTTTGTAAGAGGGAAATTCCTTTTGAAATACCTGCTCGCCGGACTTGGCATATTTATACTCTATATCCCTCATCTTCACATCTTCTTTTACCAACTTCATATTGGCGGTGTTGGCCAATGGCTGGGAAAGCCCCAAAACGACTTTATCATTCAATACATCGGCTACATCCTTCAGTTCTCAATTCTCGCTTACATAGCAGTGGGACTTCTATTCCTTATAGGAATAATAAACCTGTTCCTAAAAAAAAATGTTTTATCACCTTTTTATTTTATTTCCCTTGCTTGGTTCCTGTTACCCTTTTTAATTGGATTTTACTATTCAAGGTATGTTAATCCAGTGCTGCAATATTCGGTACTTATTTTCAGTTTCCCTTTCCTGCTGTTCAGTTTTTTCGGGCTCATGCCCGATTTTAAAAGCAAGGCCCGTAATGCATTGGTGTTGATAGTGTGTGCGGTAAACGTGTTTGTTCTTATTTCGCAAAGAAAGTATTATGATTTATTTTACCAATCGCACTACGAGCGGCAAGTAGTTACGAATGATTCGCTTTTCAAAAATGTTCCCGGATGCAGCCTTACAGCATTAGCTCAGTCAAAGCCCGATAGTATTACAATGTTCTATTTCCGCAAATACCAAACCAATGTGCCTTATGCCTGGTTTCCCGATTCGGTGGAAAAATGGCAGTTGGCAAGTTGCCTCAAAGAATTTAAAACCACCTATCTTACATATGATAATATAGCCGGCTCCGACTTGATATATTTACCACTTATTTTGAATTATTACCCTTATATCGCTGGCGTAAAAAACTATCCATTGGGAACCAATTACATTTTTACTTCAGATTCCTTAAAAGGGATAAGCCCTTATATTTTTCAATCCATAAATGACTTTAAAAAGCTATATAAATATTGGCCCGTGAATGATACAGCATTTTTATTAGACAGCACTTCCGGTTCAGGAAAATACGCTTACAAAATGGACGCACAGCATGAATGGGGCCCCACTTTTAACTGTAGCTTGGATAAAATGATACAAAATAAAGATGACATTGTGCTAATTTCTGTCTCACTCTACCCCTTGGGAATTATGAAAGATGTGGAAATTGTAGCCTCAATCGAATCGCAGGGAAAAGCCATATATTGGTCCGCGACTGATGCCAGTAAGTTTATTTCCGATAATTCCGCCGGAAAATGGGGGAAAGCCTATCACGCCATTAATTTGCCCGGGAATTATAGCAATTACCCAGATGTAAAAGTGAAGGTTTACATTTGGAACAAAGGCAGGAAGAATTTTTACTTGACTGATTTTGGAGTGCGGGTAATAGCAGGAAACCCCATGATGTATACATTAGTTGAAAAAACGGATTAAAATGTAATGAAAGATAGTAAAACAACATACATAATTTTAACACTATTGCTTTTATTGGCTGCGGTGCTTCGCTTACTTCATCCATTCGAAATACCTTTTACCGCTGATGAATTCGATGCCCTTGCACGCACTAAATTTGGCAGTTTTTCCGAATTAATTAATAAAGGAGTTATTATTGACGCCCATCCTGCCGGTGTGCAGGTATTTCTATATTACTGGACCAAGGTATTTGGCTATTCCGAATTGGCTGTTAAACTGCCTTTTATTGCCTGCGGGGTTTTAGCAGTATTATATATTTTTCTGTTGGCAAAAGACTGGTTTAATTCAACTACCGCCCTGGTTTGTGCTGCATTTATTGCAACGCTACAATATACGGTAATGTACAGCCAGATTGCCCGCCCCTACTCCAGCGGTTTATTTTTTACGCTTGCTATGGTTTTCTACTGGTCGCGGGTTTTATTTAAACCCGAAACAAACTACCGCCGCAATATTATTCTGTATGTTCTCTTCAGCGCGTTTTGCGCCTATAACCACTACTTTACACTTTTACTGGCTGCTATTGTAGGGTTTAGCGGCCTTTTCTTTGTTCAGCGAAAATTCCTGGTTAAGTATATCATTGCAGGGCTATCTATTTTCATTTTATACTTGCCGCACATGCGCATTTTCCTTTACCAGTTTCATGTTGGTGGGTTGAGAGGCATTTTCGGGCCACCCCAAAACGATTATATTATCGATTACTTAAAATACACCTTCAATTTTTCACGGTTCATATATGCCATTGCAGCTGCTTTGTTTCTTGCAGGATTAATCAGTTTTATACGGAGAAAGTATAAAAGCGCATGTAAATTTATCCTCCTTTCTTTTGGATGGTTTACTGTTCAATTCCTGATTGTTTTCCTTTATTCTAAATATGAAAACCCGATTCTTGAAAAATCGAGCCTGATGTTTACTTTCCCTTTCTTCCTCTTCTTTTTGTTCGGTTGGCTGCCGGAATTAAAATCATCGGGAAAATTAGTGGTCACGGTAATTGTTTGCCTAACATGTTTGTTATCTACTGTTCTGGAAAGGAAGTACTATGATATCTTTTATAAATCGCGCTATGAGCAGGAAATAAAACTTACTTACAATGCCCAACAAAAATATGGAAATGATAATGTACTTTCATTTTTAAACATGAATGACGATGACAGTGTTCCGCAATATTATATCCGAAAACTCCATATTAATTTACCGTATTATAATCTCGATTTTCAGAACGGTAAGTTGGCGGACATTGTAAGATTCCTTGAAGCTCATAAAGACAAAGCATCTTATTTGTCGTTTGGCAATTTGGCAAGAACATCGCCTGTTGTATTGCCCCTATTTCTCAATTATTATCCTTATCTGGTTGAACAGGCTAATTTTGACGAAGGCACATTTTATCTTTTCACAGCTAAGCCCCGAGAAGGAAAATCGCCTTATATTTTCGAATCGGTAAATACTTTCGAGCAGCCCTGTCCCTATTGGAGCGAAGCAAACCAGAAATATACTTCCGACAGCATAGCCTATTCAGGGAAACATGCCTATAAAATGGATTCACTAAATGAATGGGGGCCGGCCTTCAGCTGCCCGTTGAATAAAATGACAGATAACCCCAATAATCTTATCCTGATTTCTGTTGCGGTTTACCCTATTGAACCAATTACAGACGTTCAGGTAGTGGCTACTATTACTGAAGGAGATAAAGAAATATGCTGGAGTTCATCCCATGTGTCCGATTTTATGCCTGATGACAGCTGCCACCAATGGAGAAAGGCATACCACTTTATTAAGTTGCCCGATTTATACCAAAATGAAAGGAATTTAAAAGTACACGTTTTCATTTGGAACAGGGGCAGGAATAATTTTTACATGGACGATTTTTCAGTAAGAACTATTGAAGCAAATCCTATTATTTACTGGATGCTGGAGAAGATTTAGTCCTGTTTTTTTACAAAAAAATAGCCACGCAGTTGCGTGGCTACTAATAAATTACAAAATAAAAAACTTAGTTGCCTGTTTTTTCAATCAGGTCAACCAATCGGTTTGAATAACCGGTTTCATTATCATACCAACCGCTAATTTTAACCAGGTTTCCAATTACGGCAGTCAGTCCGGAATCAAATACACAGGAGTGTGTATTACCTACAATATCAGCAGAAACCAATGGTTCTTCCGAATATTCCAAAATACCTTTCAAAGCGCCTTCAGATACTTTCTTAAATGCGGCATTAATATCCGCAACGGTAGCAGGTTTTTTAACAATAAAAGTAAAGTCGGTAATAGAACCATCAGGCACCGGTACACGGATAGAATCTCCGGTAAGTTTGCCTTTCAATTCAGGAAATACTTCAGCAATAGCATTGGCAGCCCCGGTGGAGGTAGGAACCATTGAAAGCGCTGCGGCGCGAGCCCTGCGCATATCTTTGTGAGGAGCGTCATGGAGGCGTTGGTCACTTGTATAAGCATGTACGGTAGTCATGAAACCTACTTCAATACCCCAGTTTTCATGTATAACCTTGGCCATAGGGGCAGCACAATTGGTAGTGCATGAGGCATTGGATAAAATGGTATCCGTTTTGCTTAATGTATTATCATTAATACCGATTACTATTGTCTTAATATCCCCTTTGGCAGGAGCCGAAATAATCACCCTTTTTGCTCCGGCTGTAATATGCTTTTCCGCACTTGCACGGTCAACAAACAATCCGGTTGATTCAATAACTGTATCAACACCCAATTCCTTCCATGGAAGGGCCGCAGGGTCGCGCTGAGCGGTAATTTTAATAAGGTTCCCGTTAATTCGGATACCATCTGCCTCGACAGCTACTGTGCCGTCGAATTTACCATGAATGGAATCATATTTAAAAAGATGCGCCAGTGTAGCGCTATCGGTAATGTCATTAATAGCAACAACTTCAATATTGCTTCTTTTTAATAAGGCCCGCAGGGTTACCCTGCCTATTCTTCCGAAACCATTAATGGCTACTTTTATTTTGCTCATTGTTTTTGTTTATGTGTTTTAAATTCGGGTGCAAATGTATATCAAACGGAGTATGTTTTGCAAGACTTTTATCATAAAATAGAATCACAGCCTTCTTACCCTGCACCACATAAGCAAGAAACCCCTGTCTTTATGCTGACAGGGGTTTCCTTTTAAGTTTTTTAATTCCTATTATTTAATCACAACAAACTTGCTAACCTTGCGGAAGTTTGTTCCCGTTAAGGAAGCAAAATAGGTTCCCGCAGGGAACTGCGAAGTTTGGAAAGGAACGATATGGGTGCCCGGAGCCTGTGTTCCCATAGCTATTTCTTTCACTACTTTACCTTGCATGTCATATATAGTTATAGTTACATTATCTGCGGAAGGCAAGTCGAAGGATACATTACCCTGAGTGGTCATAGGGTTTGGATATACCAATAGGTTATTCCTGGTAGCGTCGGCCTTAACGGTTGGTGTCGACAATTCTAATCCATGCAAATCGGTAGATTCCCATAGTCCTCTTCCATGTGTTGCAAGGTATATTGTACCTGAATTGTTGCATTCCCAGGCTGGTAATGTTTGTTGTTTCATAACAAAAGTGAGGCAGTTAGCCATACCCGTGTTATTACTTTGCCAAACAACCGGTGTTGCATTAATATTAGTGGTGGAATAAACCCCATGCTCGGTAGCAACCATAGCAGAACCCGGGATACTGTTTCCTGCAGTATCAAGCACATCCAATATTGCGCTGTAAACCGGCATAGGAGGTAAATTGCCTTGTACACTTTTAAAGGTAGGGGCTGCTCCAAGCGCATTGGTTGAATACCATACATTTTCAACACTTGTACCTGAATATCCGCCTATAGTAACAAGCACGTTATTGCCGTTTTTAGGGTCTACATCTATAGATAGAATATCTGCTCCTGAGATACCGCTGAAAGTTAAATTGGTGGAAACAACGGTTGTGTCATCTTGTGTTACCTGACTTCCGCCCTTATACCAAAGTGCTCCACTGCAATAGGAATTTGCAATTACTTTATTCAAATTCGAGAAGCGGTATAAATTTGCGCTTCCGCCTTCAACACCTACAAATAAAGCATCTCCATTTGGGGACCATGCCAAGCAATGTGGTGGCGCGGTGTTCGTAAAGGCATCCGGTTTTGAAAGAGCGCCGCCAATAGGTTTCCAGATTACGGTACTGTTACTTGCACCTTGGCCGTTAATCCATACGCCATAAGGGCCTGAAAACGCAATGGCAAGCCTTGATACTACTCTATCAGGTACTTCAAAAGTATCGCGGTAAGCATAGGCTTTCTTTAATATGTAAGGATATGTTCCATTAATTCCATTCGGGTAGATAGTGTCTCCTACCTTTAAACTATCAGGAGCAATAAACAGAACAGAATCACTGTTGAGTGTATCATATGCATTCTCATACAGGGCAACCGGAAATACAAAGTTAACTCCGCCGGCAGCTTCAGCTGCATTATGCATACTATCTATATCGCCACCCAGACATTTGCCATAGGTTTGGGTATATGCTGTTGTAGGAAATGAAAGATTAGCCAAATTTCCCTCTCTGAGCAGGTATCCGTAATCGCTACAGAAATATGCTATAAGCGGATTAATAGATGATACCCAAGAACCGGCTCCGTCGCCACTTGACATATCGGTACCGAAATTTGGTGAATTTCCATATCCGTTAATATAGGGTGACCCGTTGTCTTGTGTTCCACCACCCATTCCCAAGCCTTGCAGCTTGGTAGTATCACCATAATTAACTGTTTGGTAATTTACATACGGTGCAAAACATAGGGAATAATATTGGGTAACATCATAATTCTGGTTGTATGCTCCAAACGCAATAGAAGCAATAGAAGATTCTATCTGAGTAGGGTCTATATACATATTGGTGCTTTTATAAATACCTCCGTCGCAACCAATATATACAGTTTCCGGGTTATTATTATCGAAAACAATGGTGTGCATATCCGGGTGGATAGCATGCAGGTTATATGGGTCTGACGAAGCATAAATACTAATCTGTGCCCACTGACCTACAGTATCTGTAGCATAAAGTTGTGTCCATCCCCATAAAGTAGTTCCACCTGCCAACAACTGGCCTTCATTAGATTGGAATACACCTAAAGTATTATCGTATGTAGCCTGGTCATCGGTACTGGCTGGTTCTACATAAGGGTCGAATGCAACACTGCCGCCCGGGCCGATTAAATACCAATACCCTTCATTGGTTTTAGCATTCATGGTCATGTATATTCCGGAAGCTTTGTTCTGACAAAAACTACCGCTTTGGGCAATTTCTGATGCGTAAATGCGGTTAGGGTCTGTTGGAGAAATTGCATATTCAATACGGGAAGCATCTCCATTAATATGGCCGACCCCGGAAGATTTGGCTTGAGTAAATAAACTATCATTGGTTTGCGGATAACATAAATATGTATATCCTCCAATACATGCCACAATAACACTTCCGTCTGTTGATACCTTAAGGTCGAGAGCATTGTATGTTCCACTCTTCCATAAAGGTTTGGTTGGGCTGCCGTATGCAGCTCTCCACGAAGTACCTCCATCACGTGAGATATAAACGCCTAAATTGGTGGCGGCATAAATTGTGTTTGGATTATTTGGCAGAATACCAATGCGATTGGTGTATGCCCATGCAATTTGCCATGAATCGGCAGTAGCAGGTATAGTGCTGGTTAACTGTGTCCAGGTATTTCCATCATCGGTCGATTTGAAAATTCCAGCGCCTAACTCTCCTGAGCTATAGGGTGTACCATCATCATCATACGCTGTAAAACCTTCCCCTGTACCAACATAAATAACACCATTGGCATCCTGGGCAATACAGTTAATATTCATATTGGCCATATTTTCAGCCTGGCTCATTGAAATAGTTGCAAAGCTTTTTCCCCAAGTAGAACCGCCATTTGTAGATTTCCAGATACCACCCGAAACACCACCTGCAAAAATAGTTTGGTGGGTAGCATCCTGATTATCTATTAAAATGGACCTTGTGCGCCCGCCAACATTAACCGGACCAACACTGTTCCAATTAAAATTGGGAAGAGTGGAGGAAGAATGTCTTCTTTTTGCGCTTTTCAATTCCTGACTTAATTCAGCAGACGCTATCATAGCCTTATAATCCAATTGATTTGTTGAAGGGTCCTTTCGCGCATTAAAGAAATATTTCATCATTCCCGCAGCATCCTTGTCATTATCAGCTTGTGTAGCCTTAATTTTTTCTGGGGTATATTGCCTGTGGTTGTTATATTCAGAGATAGACAACCCTATAAATAAGGCTGCTACTGCGAATGGCAGGCTGAGAGCTGACAGTGAGTTTTTGCGGATTGTAGTAGATTCTTGCAGGTTCATGTTGAATAAATTGGTAGTTAGAGTTACAAATGTATAAAATAATAGTACGTTAGAATATGTCAATTTACATTTTTACGTAAAAAAACATTTTTAAAGCATTGGTAAAATGATTTAAAACAGTTCAAAGATATATCAATAAAAAGGAAAAAGCAGCCCCATTTATTATACGGTGGGTTTCACTTATCGAATGGTGGGTTTCACTTATTAAACGGTAGATTAGGCTACCACGGAGAAAATTATTTCACCACCACAAATTTGCTGGTTTTTCTTATATCAGGTGCAGTAAGTGAGGCAAAATAGGTCCCCGAAGGCAAATCGGCAGTTTCCATTGGAACTATATGATTACCTGCCCCCTGCATACCCAAATTCAACTCTTTTATAACCCTGCCCTGCATATTGTAAATGGTAATAGTCACAGGCTCATTACCAGCCAGGTTGAATGAAATATTGCCTTGCGAAGTCATTGGATTCGGATATACCGCCAGATTATCCTTTTTCAGGTCTGCCTTAACCATTGGTATAGCATCGGGTATTTTAGGATAAAGGTCTGTTGCATTCCAAAGCCCCCTGCCATATGTTGCCAGATAAATAATACCCGTACTGTTACATTCCCATGAAGGTAAAGTTTGTTGCTTTAATACAAACGATAAGCAGTTGGCCATGCCTTTATTATTCTTCACCCATTGCACACTGGAGGCGTTGATATTATCAGTCGAATAAACCCCATGCTCAGTGGCCAGCATGGCCGAACCTGCAATACTTTTTCCGGTTGAATCGAGAATATTGACAAGTCCGCTATATACAGGCATTGGAGGTAGATTGCCCTGCACGCTTTTAAAGGTAGCTGCGCCCAATGCATTCGTGGAATACCAAACATTCTCAACACTAATACCGTCGTAGCCACCTATAGTAACCAGAACATTATTCCCATTTTTAGGGTCTATATCTATCGATAGAATATCAGCACCCGCAATAGCACTAAATGTTATATTGGTGGAAATAACTGTCGAATCGCCCGTTGGAACTATAGCTGCTGCTTCGTACCAAAGCGCTCCACTGCAATATGTATTTGCAATTACCTTATTCAGATTCGAGAAGCGGTATAAATTTGCGCTTCCGCCTTCAACCCCTACAAATAAAGCATCGCCATTAGGAGCCCATGCTAAACAATGCGGAGGTTCGGTAGTAGTGAACGCATCAGGTTTGGAAAGAGGCCCTCCAATTGGTTTCCATATTACTGGGTTTTGGCTGGCTCCTTGCCCATTTATCCATACACCATAAGGTCCTGAGAATGCAACGGCAAGTTTCGACACCCCTCTGTCCGGTACAGTAATAGTATCTCCTAATGTAAGGGCTTTGGGGAGAATATAAGGATATGTAGCATTAATGCCTATAGGGTAAATTGTATCTCCTTGGTTATAATTTTGGGTAGCAATAAATTGTACAGAATCACTATTCAAAGTATCATACAAATTTTCAAATAAAGCAACCGGAAATACAAAATTAACCCCACCGGAAGCAGCAGCAGCATTATACATACTATCAATATCCCCACCCATGCAGTTGCCATACGTTCGGGTATAAGCGCTTTGCGGGGTCCACAAATTGGGTAAACTATTTTCCCTTAGCAAATAGCCATAATCACCACAAAAATATGCATAGTTCGGGTTTATCTGAGATACGGCGCAGCCTGCGCCATCGCCTCCATAAAGCATCGTGGCTGAATCACGGATAATTCCATTACCATTCATATACAATGAGCCGTTGTCCTGGGTTCCGCCGCCCATTCCTATACCTTCCGTTTCTAAATTATTCCCTACATTAACATTTACGTAAAATAGATTGGGAGCATAGCAAAGGGAATAGAATTCGGCCCCCGCAAAATTCCGGTTATATGCCAGCCACGATACACCATTGTCAATGCTTTTGTAAACGCCTCCGTCGCCACCTACAAAAACCACATCGGGGTTTGTAGGGTCAAAGGCAATTGCATGCTCATCGGACCCTACGTAACGCGGGTCATTTCCACCGATGTTGTAATAATCACTAACAGAAGACCAAGAACCTATGGTATCGCTTGAATTAGCTTGCACCCATTTCCAAACGGTTGTTCCGCCGACCAATAATTCCCCTTCATTACCGGGAGATACCCCCAACGTGTTATCATACGTTGCCTGGTCATCGGTACTGGCTGGTTCTACATAAGGGTCGAAAACTGTTGTACCCCCCGGGCCAATATCGTACCAATATCCACCATTTCCGCTCGACTCGGCATTTTCACACATATAAATTCCGGAGGCTTTATTTTGGCAAAAGCTGCCTGAGGCAGCTATTTCAGAAGCATAAATACGGTTAGGGTCTGTTGGGGAAATAGCATATTCCAGGTACGAAGCATTTCCGTTTATGTGCCCGGCCCCGGTAATCGGGGCTTCTATAAATAGGCTGTCATTAGTTGCAGGGTAGCACAAATATGTATTGCCTCCGATACCCGCTATAACAACACCTCCGTCATTCGATATTTTGATATCTGAAGAATTATATGCGTTGCTCTTCCACAATTTTCTGTTTGTAGAAGTAACTCCGGGAGCCCAGGTTAGACCTCCATCGTGAGAAATATAAATTCCAAAACTGGTAGCTGCATATATAATATTTGGATTTGCAGGTTGAACTGCGATTTGGTTTATATAGGCCCATGCAACCATCCAACTGTCAACGGGAGTTGGAATTGTACTGGCTAACTGTGTCCAAGTTACTCCATCATCAGTCGATTTGAAAATACCGCCACCTAAAACTCCGGCCCCATACGGCGAACCATCTGGACTGTAGGCAGTATGACCGTCACCGGTACCCGCATAAAGCACACCATTTACATCTTGTGCCAAACAGCATATATTCAAGTTTGCCATGGTATCATCCTGGCTAAATGCTAACGTAGGAATAGTGCTTCCCCATGTAGCGCCCCCATTGGTAGATTTCCATATTCCGCCATTTACAAAACCCGCAAACATAGTTTGGCCCGATGGGTCATTTTTATCTATTAACAAAGTATATACAGAGCCACTGATACCTACCGGCCCTAAACTGTTCCAATTAAAATCCGGAAGACTGGCACTTGATGAAAAATTATATGTCCGTTTAACATTCCGCATGGCCAAATCTGCTTTATATGAAGCCAGCATAGCAGGGTAATCCATTTTGTTGGTAAGGGGATTTTTGCGGGCATTGAAAAAGAACTTCCGCATCCCTTCCGAACCGGCATCTTGCCTGCCATCATCATCCTTTTTAATTACCTTTTCGGAAGTATATTGCCTTCTGTTTAAATTCCCTGAAATAGATAGCCCAATAAAAAACAGGGCAAGCAATAAAGGCAAGTGGTACCCTGAAAATATTTTTTCAAGAGAATGAATATTTTTTTGCAAACTCATAAAAGTTTTTTTTGAATTCAACATCAAATATAGAAATATTACAGATGTAAACACCTCTTTATCTGAATAAAGCCCATACAAAAAAAACTGCCACGAAACTTCCTCCTTAGAACAGATGCTTCTCAGCGTGGTAAGATGACCTTACCAGCGGCCCGCTTTCTACATAGCGGAACCCTTTGGAAAGTGCAATTAATTTCAATTCGGCAAAAGTATCAGGGTGAACAAATTCTTTTACAGGAAGATGTTCGGGTGTAGGTTGCAGGTATTGCCCCATAGTAAGAATATCTACGCCTGAAGACCGGAGGTCATCCATCGATTCCAGAATTTCATCGAAAGTTTCGCCTAATCCCAGCATAATGCCTGATTTTGTGCGGCACCCCGCATCTTTCAGCATTTTTAGCACCGCAAGGCTGCGGTCGTATTTAGCTTGAATACGTACTTGTTTGGTAAGTCTTCTTACTGTTTCCAAATTATGCGATACTATTTCAGGGCGCACTTCGGCAATTTTGGCAACATGTTCGGCTTCACCTTTAAAATCACCGATTAGGGTTTCCAGCGTTACTCCCGGACATTTTTTACGGATTGTATTAATGGTTTCCACCCAAATGGCTGCTCCACCGTCTTTCAGGTCATCCCTGTTCACCGAAGTAATTACACAATGCTTTACTTTCATTAAGTGCACCGCATCGGCAACACGCTCAGGTTCCTTCAGGTCTACCGCAAGCGGGCGGCCGGTTGCAACGGCACAAAATCCGCAGGAACGGGTACAGATATTCCCTAAAATCATAAATGTGGCAGTTCCGGCCCCCCAACATTCACCCATATTCGGGCAATTTCCGCTTTGGCAAATAGTATGCAGACGGTTTTTATCTACTGCTTCCCTTACATTGCGGTAGTTTTCGCCCGTGGGGAGCTTTACTTTTAACCAAGAAGGTTTTCCTGCGCCTACCGGCGGATTTGCTACTTTACTATTTTCGTTTTCTGACACAAACTGATTTTATATCCAGCGTTTACCTAAACTGAAACTTACATACAAGTTGGCAAATATCTGGTTGTTTTGGGCGAATGCCATTATAGGAATTACGTTTTTATACCCGTCCACCACTACCCCTACTTCCAGCGCCTTAATGGTTTTATGACGGTTTGCAAAGTCAAAATTAACTCCGGCACGGGCATACACTCCGGGATAGAAGGACAGTTCATTCAGCCCATCGAATACGGAGGCGCGCCCGTAAATATTATTGGGGGTATCTAAATTCGGGTCGTATCTTTCAGATTCAGGCGTTGTTTCTCCGCTGGGGCCATTTACCAAAATATCGAGATATACAGGTTTTAATACTGCTACCGAAAAACCGGCCCCATATACCGCATCTATTTGCACACAATTCAAATCGTTCTTTCTCCAAATCATTCTCGATTCCCCAACACCCAGTCGTATTGCCTCCATTCCATTCAATTTGCCAAAATAGTAGGAAGATGCATCAGGCTGGTTCTGGTTGGTGGTTTTATATTCATGTTCATCGTGCATGGTAACAGCCTCCACTTCGTAGAACAACTTTACATAAATGTCTTTTATTTTGGCTCTTCGGTAAAAAAAACCCCATCCTTCAGTATGCGCGGAAAGACCGCCTAAAGCCTGTTGGTTATAAATTACGTTGGCATCATTATTAAAACCGGCAGGGTCTTCCAAATCGTTCTGCGCACAAAGCGGCATACTTGCAATGGAAGCAACAAATGTGGCAAATACTATTTTTATAAAGTTGGTCATTAATACTTTGTCCTATATTTGTAAGGGCAAATTTATACAAAATATGGCAGACAACGTTATTACCTCGAAGGTTATTTATACAGGCGGCTTAAGAACCACCGCCGAACATCTTAAATCGGGCACTAAAATAATTACCGATGCTCCACCCGATAATCATGGTAAAGGGGAAGCCTTTTCACCTACCGATTTAATGGCTACATCACTGGCGAATTGTATGCTTACGGTAATGGGTATTGCGTGCCAAAGCCGCAATATTACTATTGACGGAACCGTTGCAGAGGTAACCAAAATTATGGCAGCAAATCCCCGCAGGGTAGCTCAAATAGACGTAAAATTAACTTTTCCGCCTATAGGATATACCGATGAGCAAAAAAAATTGCTGGAACTAACCGCCCGCACATGTCCTGTTGCCCAAAGCCTTCATCCTAACCTCATACAGAACATTACTTTTGTGTTTTAAATAACCCTATCTATTATGAAAGTTAAAGCAATTATAGCTGTTGCCCTTATGTGCATATCCGCAGGTGCGTTTGCCCAGTTTAATCTGAATAAAGCCAGGCAAGATGCCAGCGGATTGTTAGGGAATAAAGGCGGTAGCGCCCCTCTTAGCAATGATGATATAGTGAAAGGATTGAAAGACGCATTAAGCGTAGGCTCTAAAAATGCAGGCGCTTCAGCATCCAAAACAGATGGCTTTTATAAGGATTCCCTGATAAAAATTCCGTTTCCGCCGGATGCTGAAAAGGTAAGGCAGACTGCGGTAGATTTGGGTATGCAAAAGCAGGTAGATGATTTTATTTTAAGCATGAACCGCGCAGCGGAAAAAGCGGCAGTGAAAGCGGCAACCATATTTTTAAACGCTGTAATGTCTATGTCTATCGATGATGGGTTAAATATATTGAAAGGCCCTGATAATGCAGCTACCCAATACCTTCAAAGCAAAACCCAACAACAACTTCACGATGCTTTTTTGCCGATAGTGAAAGCGGCAGTCGACAGTGTACAGGTAACCAAATATTGGGCTCCCCTGGTAAATACCTATAATAAAGACCCGTTTGTAAAAAAGGTTAATCCTGACCTGAATGAATATGTAACACAAAAAGCGCTAAGCGGAATTTTTATTTTGCTTGCAGCGGAAGAATTAAAAATCCGGAAGAACCCGATGGCGAGGGTGGATGATATTCTGAAAAAGGTGTTCGGCAGTTTAGACAAATAACAGGCTAGCGCATTACAATAATCTTCTGTACATTTCAGCATGCGCTGATTTGGTAAATTGAGAAATGGCAATTTGACGAATTCTGTTTTTTTCTTCTTCAGTTGTTTTTTTAAGATTGGCCCAATCAACAGAATCAAATAATTGTCCACAGTTTTTTTCTTTTACAAAAACACTATAGTCGCCAACATTATTGGAAATAATTACAGGCAATCCGGCAGCCAGGTATTCTGCAAATTTTACCGGCGAACTAACTTTATTCGTAATAGAATTTTCACGGTACAACAAACCATAATCTCCGGCACTTAAATAGGCCGGCACTTGCTCCGGTTCTACCCACCTATGAATAATTCTTCCCGGAAACTTTTTTAAAAATTCAATATCAGGAGCATCTTTAGATAAGAGCAATAGTTTTAAATTACTATTATTTTGAAAGGCCGACTCCAATATCCGGTATAAGTCTTTCATTGATTGCCAACCTGCCGCCGAGCCGGAAAAAACCAATAATACATCTGTATCAACTATCCCGATTTCAGTACGCATATTAGGTACTGCATTAGGCTTCTCTATGCTGCTGGCAATGGTGCATGGAATAACAACATGGCCATTCTTGCTATAGCCATAATTTTCTTTCCAATAATCAACCAACTTTTCAGAAACCGCTATCCTGAAATTGGAACGCTCCAGCGCATCTTTTTCCAGTTTACTCATTTCAGCTGCAATTACCGGGGATTCCTTTGAAAGATATTCCTTCCATTCAGCAGCATAGGCTGCACGGGAATCGAAACAAACCCGGGAAAATTTCCCGGAATCAATGGCAAGAATTGTGGCAAATACACCTCGGGCAATAGCTGCATCCCTTTTCCGTAATAGCATATATCCATTTAATATCCATATATTCTTCCTCCAATTATTAATTCCCGGAAAGGATGGCAGCACTGTGGCATTTTTATACAATGCCTTTATCTTTTTCCTGTCATTTATAAAAGTTCGTGCAGATACAAATGCAATCAATTCAACCGAAATATGAAAGTTAGTTTCCAGAAAACGGCACACATCTATTACCTGGCTTTTATATATGCCACCCGGAGAGTCATTATAGGTAATGAATTTCATTTTTTAAGGTATTCTTTCGCATGAGGACCTTCACAAAAAAGCAAATCTATGATACTTAAATTACTTATAAAACCCTGCCGCTCCTCAAAAACCTGATGGTATTTTTCATTCGTAGCAGGTTGTTTGGCTAATACGTTCGGGGCTGCCCATTCCCTCAAATCAAGGGCTCCCGGATAGGATTCTTCATATTCACCTGTAAAAGCATACTGTATAGCATTCCCGAAAACAGAATTCATTATTTCAAACAGTTTCATGTCCCATTCCCATAGAAATTCAGGCTTGAAATCTGAGAATATGCTTACAAAATAATGTTCGTAAAATTCAAAATAGGGGGAACGCCTGTATGCGGCTTCCAAGCTTCGCCAATGAAGGGTTTGCCAGTTATGTTCATACGAAATGCGCACATCCTTTATAGCTGTTCTTTTATGCTTGTGCAGGATAGGAATGGAGAGCTTTAAAACACCATTCGGCCCGGCAATATTGCAACGGTTATAATAAAACTGCTTGTGAAAATGTTCGTGCAAATCGAAAATAACCTGGTTATGCCTCAACATGCTTCGGAAATACTGCAAAGGCGGTAAATATGCCAGCGGTAAAACTACAGCCTGCGCTTGCTTAACGTTTGCTGCGGCTTCGGATGGCTCCATAAATTGGAGGAAGAAGTGATACAAATATGATTCCGAAAGTTACCTGTGTAAAATGCTTTTTTACAAATTCATTATTGCCTAAAAGGTAGCCTGCCCAAAGGAAACTGTTAATCCATAATAGGTTGCCTAGTATACTAAATGAAAGGAATCTCCTGTAGGTCATGCTTCCAACGCCGGCCACAAAAGGAGCAAATGTGCGGATGATAGGAATAAACCGTGCAATTATAATCGTCTTTCCCCCGTGCTTTTCATAAAAGGCGTGGGTTCTTTCCAAATAATCTTTGCGGATAAAGCGAAGTTTAAGATTGAAGATTTTCGGGCCGATGTAGTTACCGATAAAATAGTTTGAATTATCTCCCGCAAAAGCGGCAATAAATATTAAACCCAACAGCGCATAAATATTTAATACCCCGAGGCTGCTGGCAATTACTCCGGCGGCAAACAACAAAGAGTCGCCCGGCAGGAAAGGAGTTACAACCAATCCTGTTTCACAGAAAATAATAGTGAAAAGAATCAGGTATGTCCAACCTTGGTAATTGGTTACCAGCATTTGCAGTGAAGTGTCGGCATGAAGTAAAAGGTCGAGCCAGTGTTTTAATGTATCTATCATATATTAGTTATAATGGTTGCCAAAGGTAATTGAAATGTTTAATTTATAAATTGCGTACTTTTACGCAACCAACTATTTTTGATGTTATGAAATACTTTTTTGTACTCGCCGTATTAGCTTTATTTACCCTTCAGGCAAAGGCTCAAAAGGTTTATGACCCTTGCCAAAAGCTGGATACCAATAAAATAAAACAACTTATCCTCGGCACTTGGGTAGACCAGAAAGATACGAGCCATGTATTGGTTATTACCGAAGATTCGCTTACAGAACGCATTATGTTTGCAGAAGGCGGTATTAAAAAACTAAATACATCTTATTGGAGTTACACCTTTACAGATAACATATTTTCATCGGATGATGTAACCTGCTATTCTTTGCGCGAATATAAAGAAGGATTCAACCATCATATAGATTATGCCATTAATGCAATAGACGAGCAATACATGCTATTGGGTTCTACAGGGAAGAATATTTATAAACGCAAAAACTAATTTCAAGATGTATAAATACCTGCTTATTCTCCCTGTTTTTGCAATACTATCAAGCTGTTGCCAGAATTGCAAAAAAACCAATTCAGTTGCCCTTCTTAATAACGACAGCCTGAAAACAGTATTAATAGACCAGGATAAAAAATTCTGTGATTTATCTTTGAAATCAGGCTTCAACCGAGCCCGGATGGAGAATGTTGCGGAAAGTGCAATCGAATCCGGTGAAGGTTCTATGCCATTGGAAGGCAAAAAAGCTATTGGCGACTTTAATGCTACACACCCTGATTCAAGTTTCACCCTGCAATGGCAACCCTTTAAGGCTGAAATAGCCGCTTCGGGCGATTTAGGTTATACTTTTGGAGGCTGGACCCTGAAAACCAAAACAAAAGCGGGGCATGATACAGCCTTATTTGGAAATTATATCACCATTTGGAAAAAACAAGCCGATGGTACGTGGAAATATGTGTACGACGGTGGTAATGATACCCCGAAACCAGTGACAGAATAGCCTGTTTTGTTGAAAAATATTCATAAATAAACGGGTTGTGCTACGGGCCGATGCCTTAAATTCGCCGAGTTAAACATAGTTTTCGTTTTAACAGGAAGATTTTATTTATGAAAGTAACGTATTTCGGACATTCCTGCTTTGGGGTTCAGATAGGCGGCAAGCATATTTTGTTTGACCCGTTTATCACTCCCAACCCATTGGCTTCCCACATAAAAGTGGAGGAGGTTAAGGCGGATTATATCCTGCTTTCCCACGCCCACCAGGACCATGTGGCCGATGCGTTTGATATTGCCAAAAGGACAGGCGGCGTGCTTTTTTCAAACTATGAAATTTGCATGTACTATGCCCAAAAGGGAATCAAGTCTTTCCGGCCAATGAATACCGGTGGTGCAGTTAACGCTTCAAAGTTTACAGTGAAAAGTGTGAATGCAATCCATTCCAGCAGTTTTGATGATGGCACTTATGGAGGCAATCCGGGAGGATTTGTAATAGAATCTGCTGAAGGTAATTTTTATTATGCCGGAGATACCGCACTTACGGAAGACATGAAACTGATTGGCGATGGGCACAGGCTTAACTTTGCTTTTTTGCCAGTTGGCGATAACTTTACAATGGGATATGAAGATGCTATAAAAGCATCAGATATGATTAAATGCAATACCATTATTGCAATGCATTACAATACCTTTGACCTGATTAAAATAGATATTGCAAAAGTGGAACAGGCTTTTGGAAAAGCAGGCAAGAGGATAGTGTTTATGAACATAGGCGAAACGAAAGAAATTTAGTTAACAAAATAAGAAAATGGGAAAAATAATTGCAGTTGCAAACCAAAAAGGCGGAGTAGGAAAAACAACTACCGCTATTAATCTGGCGGCTGCCTTGGCCGTATTGGAACATAAAACACTGCTGGTAGATGCCGACCCACAGGCAAATGCCACCTCGGGTGTGGGGTTTGACCTGAAAAAGATAAAAGCAGGGCTTTATGAATGCATTATTGACAGCGTTCAGCCCAAAGATGTTATCCTTACTACGGAAACACCAAACCTCGATTTGCTTCCTGCCCATATTGACCTGGTAGGTGCGGAAATAGAAATGATTAACCTGCCCAACCGCGAAAAGATGATGAAGGCGGCATTGGCTAAAATAAAGGATGATTACGAATTTATCATATTGGATTGCTCGCCATCATTAGGGTTGATAACCCTGAATGCATTGACGGCGGCGGATTCTGTTATCATACCCATCCAATGCGAATACTTTGCATTGGAAGGCTTGGGTAAACTGTTGCAAACAGTAAAATTTGTGGAAGAGCGCCTGAACCCCGATTTAGAAATGGAAGGCATTTTGCTTACCATGTACGACGGTCGTTTGAACCTGTGCAACCAGGTGGTGGAAGAAGTAAAAACCTATTTCCAGCAGATAGTGTTCGATACAATTGTACACCGGAATATCAAGTTGAGCGAAGCTCCGAGTTTCGGAAAAACCATCATCATGCACGATGCCGCATCGCGCGGTGCGCTGAATTACCTGCACCTTGCCCGCGAAGTATTGCAAAAGAACAAAATGACCCGTTTGAAACAAAGCGAAAAGGTCATTAATATTGAAGAAAACTAAAAACAATGCTAAATTGTTAATTGTAAATGCTAAATGAAATTCATTCACAAATTACAATTCACAATTTACAATTAGAAAAGGATGAACCAGAACCCAAAAAAGAAATCACTTGGAAGAGGATTGAGCGCGTTGCTCGATTCGGATGATGCTATAGAAACAGTTACACATTCGTCGTCTATTCACAGCAGCACACAGCATGGCGGAATATCGCAAATACTGATTGAGCAGATAGAGGTAAACCCGTTTCAGCCGCGCACACGTTTTGAAGAAAAAGCGCTGAAAGAACTTTCCGATTCCATTGTTCATTATGGCTTGATTCAACCGATAACGGTTAGGAGGGTAAGCAAGGACAAGTACCAGTTAATTTCAGGCGAACGAAGGTTTAAAGCATCGCAGGTAGCCGGATTGACCGAGATTCCGGCATACGTGCGTTTGGCAGATGATAAAGCCATGCTTGAAATGGCGCTTATAGAAAACACGCACCGTGAAGATTTAGATGCCATAGAAATTGCAATGGGCTACCAGCGCCTGATTGATGAATGCGGCTTGACCCAGGAAGAACTTTCCGATAAAATTGGAAAAGACCGCAGCACCGTTACCAATTACCTGCGCCTGTTAAAACTTCCGCCGGTAATACAGTTGGCTATCCGCGAAAAGAAAATTACCATGGGCCATGCCCGTGCGCTTATCAATATTGATAACCCTATTAACCAATTGAGTGTATTCGATAAGATATTGGATGAATCGTTGAGTGTGCGCGATACCGAAGAAAAAGCAAAAATTGCAAAAGGCAAATCGCCCGCTAAAAGCAGCAAGAACGGAATCAGCGCGGATTATAAAAATATTGAAAAGAACCTTTCGGGAAAATATGCATCTAAAGTAAAAATTTCCCGTTCGGGAGATAAAGGCAAAATTGTAATTGCTTTTTCATCGGACGAGCAGTTTCATAAGATTTTAGAGTTATTACATGCTGGTCAATAAAACAAGCGAGTGGAAAGTTAAAAGTGAAAAGTGGAAAGTTAAATTGCCATTTTCAATTTTTCTATTTGCATGTTTGTTTTCCTTTACCCTTTCGGCACAAGATTCTACCGGTGTTCAACCTAAAAAAACTCATCCTCATTCCGCTGCTAAAGCAATGCTCTATTCGGCAGTATGCCCCGGCCTTGGGCAGATTTACAATAAAAAATACTGGAAATTGCCCATTGTTTATGTCGGTATAGGCGTTGCCGCTTATTTTATAATTACCAACCAACAGTATTACAATAACTACAATAATGCATTAACGATACGCACCAACGGCGGCATCGACCAGTATTATAATCTCTATTCGTCTTCCGAGCTATCGAGTATTATAGACTATTACCACAAAGACAGGGACCTTTCCGTTATTATTGCAGCCGGAATATATCTTTTGCAAATTGTGGATGCCAATGTAGATGCGCAAATGCACAGTTTTAATGTATCGGATGATATATCGTTACATTTTACGCCCAGCCTTATGCCTAATCCGTTAAGCGGCACCATGTGCTTTACGCCGGGCTTTACGCTGGTGAAAAAGTTCTGAAGAATATTACTTTTTAACTTTCTTAATTATTGTATCTGTATTAATACTTTTTATAATTATTGGCGAGACATATCCCATCGTAACCTTTACCACCTTTACCGAATCAACACTTGAGTCCTGTTTCATTTCTATAGAAAAATTTGATGCAAGTTTTGTTAAAGTAAAGATTTTGCTCCAGTCGTGAAAGCCGTAATATGCAGACCGAATTGTCAATTTTTTATTTGAAAAATCTTTGGAAGCAAATATTTCAAATTTCCCATAATCATCTGCCGTTATTCCGGTTATCATCTTATCACCTTGTTCAAGAATTACATTAGCAAAAGGCAAGGGCTGTTTAGTGACGGAATCAATTATATACCCTGTTATTTTGAATGTAGAATCATCAGTTGGTTTATATGCAGGACTTATCAAATCGATATTGCTGCCGGACCGAGTTGCCTTTATTTCCGAAGGAGTTGTGCTTCGAACTTGACTTTGTAATGAGCCTGCCACACCAGCGGCGAGTGCAGTTCCATATAACAATCTCTTAAAAACAGGAGTATTTGCAGGTTCGTAAATAGCAATCACTCTATCTAATTGGGTATTCTCAAACCTGCCGCAAATTTTGGCATTAGCTTTTGAAATGTATTCCACTAATTCTTTGTCGGTAAATGTGGAGAAATCGGTAATGATATTGCTACAACGGCTGCAAAACCTACCCCTTTCACTGACAGTCATTTTATCCCAATTCTCGGAACAGGGTTCAGGAATAGTGAGTTTTATTCTGAGGGGTTTTGCCATTAAGCAGGAAACAGTTATTGATTTTTAGGTTTGTTAGCACTTTTATCTTTTACAAATGGTGTTGCTTTTTTCCCTTCAATAATATATTGGGTCGCAACGCCTCCACCCCTAATATTCACATTGCTTGAATTATTGATAAAAGGAAGCGGTTTTAATGGTTCATTTGCAATAACTATATCGGTAGTATCAGCAGGTTGAACAACATATTCACTATTCTTTTCCGGTAAAGCAGTGGGTGTTTGTATGTGATTATTTCGGTGATGCAATTTATTGTTGTTTTGAGCTGTTGCTGCAACTCCGGCAGCAAGGGATGCCCCAAGAAATAGCTTATGAAGAACATTACCATTTGCGGGTTCCGGGCTTCTAATTAGTTTCTCTAATTGATAAGAATTAAAGTTTCCGCAAAAGCTACCTTTGGAATTAAGAAAAAAACTATATAATTCCTTATCTGAAAATGTAGAAAAATCAATAACAGTTTTATTGCATTTGAGGCAAAACCTCCCTTCTTCATTAGGAGTCATTCCGTTCCAATCCTCAGAACAGGGATTAGGTACCGTGAGTTTTATCGCATGTTTTTTGCTCATTAATTACAAAGATAAGCAAATAATGATATGGTGCTTAAAAATATTCAACCTAAATATCAGTACATTACATGATTAATTTAAGAATATTTACTACTATGTTATACATGGTATTAATATTTTCACATATCTTTGCATTGTCAAATTAATTAGGAATTAAAAATTAGGAATTAGGAATCAATAAAAAAGAATATGGAAACCGAAAACGCAAAAACTCCCAAAACAGATCCCGCCGGACAAGCGCAAATGCGGAAGGGCGTATTGGAGTTTTGCATCTTGTGCATCTTATCTGAAAAGGATGCTTACCCGTCCGAGATAATAGATGCCATGAAAGAATCAAAACTGATAGTGGTGGAAGGTACGCTTTACCCCTTGCTTATGCGCTTGAAAAATGAGGGCCGCCTGGCTTACGAATGGAAGGAATCTACTTCCGGGCCGCCACGAAAATATTACCGCCTAACTCCATCGGGACAGGAATTATTGAAAGACCTCTATTCCTCCTGGAGCGAACTGGTAGGCTCGGTTGAGCAAATAGTAAAAAAATATTCTTCAAACATATTATAACAAACCCATGAAAAAGACAATAAGCAGCAGCATAGGAGGCATCGTATTCAACGTAGAAGAAGATGCACATGCAAAACTTTCGGCCTATATAGATGCTATCAGCGCATCGCTGAAAAGCTCGGAAGGGCATGATGAAATTATGGCCGATATAGAATCGCGCATTGCTGAAATATTACAGCAAAAGATAAACGCTTACAAGCAGGTTATCACCCTTACCGAAGTGGATGAAGTAATTTCCATCATGGGCAACCCTGAGGACTTTGGCGCACCTGAAGGTAGTGAATCAAAACAACAGGCATATACCAATTCCGGTAATCAATATGGATACACAGGCCGCAGGCGCGTATACCGCGATACGGATGATAAAGTAATAAGCGGCGTTTGTTCCGGTTTGGCACACCACTTCGGAATCGACCCCATCTGGTTGCGGCTGGCATTCGGGCTGTCCATATTTATTGGTGGCTTCGGAATCATCCTCTATCTCTTGTTGGTAGTAATCACCCCAAAAGCCCGCACCGCAGCCGAAAAGCTGGAAATGATGGGCGAACCGGTAGATGTAAACAACATCCGCAAAATAATGGAGGAAGAAATGGACAACATTAAAAAAAAAGTAAAGGATTTTGGAAATGATATCCGCGACGGGCGCGGAAGAGACCATGCAAAGGAATTCGGCAAAAACATGGGCGATTTCGTCACCTCAGCCGGGCACGGCCTGGGAACCTTTATTGGCGGAGTACTCAAAACTATTCTCACTATAGTTTCTGTTTGTATTGCCATTGTATTTGGCATTCTTCTTATAGGTTTAATTGTATCACTCACCAGCGGAGTAAACATTATAAACATTGAAGGCGGCAACCACCAAATGATTCATTATTCGGTGAGCAACATGTTTAATATGCTGTCGGTAACAGGTGGTATGCGGATTGTTTTATTGCTCGGCATATTGCTTTTCCTCGGCATCCCGGTTTTAGCTATTATTGTTCGTTTTATTCGGGCAGCGGCAGGCCGCAGGCAGCCTTTCCAATGGTTTACTATTACAGCCGGTATCCTCTGGAGCGTTTCTTGGGTGCTGATGATAATAGGAATTGCAGCTGTTTTCAGCCACTTTTCGGTGACCGATTTCACCCGCAACGATGTTAATTTATCGGTTCCGCCAAATGCAAAAATGCTTTATGTAAAGATGGACAACAAGAGCTTCCCCCAGGATAATCTTCTTGAATTGGATTCATTAAACGTATACATAGCCGCAGAAGATGATTACCGCGGAAATCCGTCCCTATGCATAGAACAAAGCCTGGATTCCAATTATCACCTGGTGGTTACTAAAATTGCGAATGGCATAAACAAGGCCGAAGCCGATGACTTTGCGGCAGGGATTGAATACAACTACACAAATCGTGATTCCACGCTGGCTCTTGACCCTTATTATAGTATTGAAATAACCAAAGGATGGAGAAAACAACGGCTTGACCTTACTTTAGAGGTGCCGCTCAATAAAAGCGTCGATTTGCCGGAAGGCATTGACCATGTACTTTGCAGGGCACTGCACCACCGTGGCCAGCACATAGGCGGCCAAAAATGGACCATGACACAGGCCGGGCTGGAGCCTTATGTTCCCACAAAGACATTATAAGATAGTTTTTTGTCTTAATTGAATCAATCGGGCGCAACGGTATTTATTTATCTTTGCGCCCTGATTTTTTAGGAGAGTTGTCCGAGTGGCTTAAGGAGCACGCCTGGAAAGCGTGTGTACCCGAAAGGGTCCCGAGGGTTCGAATCCCCCACTCTCCGCCTTCGGTCGCCATAGCGACCTTCGGCGGACGCAGTCCGCTGAAGAAGGTTGCGAAGGAGACCTTCGCCTCGCCGAAGCTCAGCAACGGCTGTATTGCTTGCCCGCATTTTTTAATAAATACAGGCTTCCTCATACACTTACCGGAATTTAATACATAAATTTACGCATTATTCTGATTTATGCTGGGGTATAGATTTACGCATTACAATAAACCTGACGAGACACCTTTCGAGCGGCTGTTCAATATTTTCAAACAGCTTTTAACTTACACCAGCGGCGATTTTAATGAGGCCATCGCCTGGCTTACAGAACTGGATAAAGAATATAAATTAACCGAACCCAATTATGGAATCGGCGACTTTATTCAGGACTTGAAAGACAAAGGATATATCCGCGATGATAAACCCGGCAGCGGCAACATTATAATAACTGCCAAAACGGAGCAAGCCATTCGCCAGCAAGCCCTTGAAAAAATTTTCGGGAAACTGAAAAAAGGCAAATCCGGCAACCATTCTACCAAATACACCGGACTGGGAGATGAAATAAGCAGCGATTCGCGGCCCTTTCAGTTTGGCGATACACTTGACCAGATAGCCATGCTCGAATCGATGAAAAATGCACAGGTAAATAATGGAATTGCTGAATTCTCCATCACCGAAAATGATTTGGAAGTGCGCGAAAAAGAGCATAAAACCCAAACATCTACGGTGCTGATGATTGACATTTCGCATTCCATGATTCTGTATGGCGAAGACCGTATTACTCCCGCCAAAAACGTAGCCATGGCGCTGGCAGAACTTATAAAACGCAAATACCCTAAAGACACCCTCGATATTATTGTATTTGGCGATGATGCATGGGAAATAAAAGTGAAAGACTTACCCTATTTGCAGGTAGGCCCCTACCACACCAACACAGTTGCCGGAATAGAATTAGCTATGGATTTACTGCACCGCAGGAAAAATGCGAACAAGCAAATTTTTATGATTACAGATGGCAAACCCACCTGCCTGTATGAACATGGAGAATATTATAAAAACAGTTTTGGCCTCGACCGGAAAATACTGAACAAATGCCTTACCCTTGCCCAAAGCTGCCGCCGGCTTAAAATACCCATCACCACGTTTATGGTGGCCAAGGACCCTTACCTGCAGGAATTTGTTCATGACTTTACGGAAGCCAATAACGGCAAGGCCTTTTATACATCCTTGCAGGGATTGGGAGAATTTATTTTTGAAGATTTTGAACGAAATAAAAAAAGAAGTTTTAAATAAAATACCATTATGAAATTGTGTAAAACATTAGGAGAACTAAAGAAAGAAGGGTATAAGCCGAAATCGATTAAAGATGAATTAAGGGATAACCTGATTGGAAAAATAAAAAAGAAAGAAAATGTTTTTAAAGGCATTATTGGTTTTGAAGACACTGTAATTCCGGAAATTGAACGGGCGCTTTTATCGCGGCACAATATTAACTTATTGGGTTTGCGCGGACAGGCAAAAACAAGAATTGCCCGCCAGCTTACCGATTTGCTGGACGAGTATATTCCGGTGGTGGAAGGCAGCGAATTAAATGATGACCCGCTAAACCCTATTTCCACTTTCGCAAAAAATCTGGTAGCCGAACAGAAAGACAAAACCCCCGTTACATGGCTTCACCGCTCGGAAAGATATGTGGAAAAACTGGCTACTCCGGATGTTTCCATGGCCGATTTAATCGGTGATGTGGACCCTATAAAAGCGGCAAACCTCCGCTTAAGTTATGCCGATGAACGGGTATTGCATTATGGCATTATCCCCCGCAGCAACCGCTGTATTTTTGTAATAAATGAATTGCCCGACCTACAGGCGCGTATTCAGGTTGCGTTGTTTAATATTCTGCAGGAAGGCGATATTCAGATACGCGGCTTTAAGCTGCGCATTCCACTGGATATTCAATTTATTTTTACTGCCAATCCGGAAGATTATACCAACCGGGGCAGCATTGTAACCCCTTTGAAAGACCGTATAGGAAGCCAGATTTTGACCCACTACCCTAAAAATATCGAACTGTCGAAACAAATAACCGCGCAGGAAGCTAAACTAAGTCAGGAGCAAAAAGGGAAAATTAAAGTTGTTGATTTAATCGGAACCCTGATTGAACGAATTGCATTTGAAGCCCGCGACAGTGAATTTGTAGACAACAAAAGTGGTGTTTCCGCTCGGCTCACCATTTCGGCATACGAAAATCTGGTAAGCACCGCTGAACGCAGAATGCTTTTAAACAGCGAAGAGAAAACCTTTGCACGAATAGTAGATTTGTATGGCGTTATTCCTTCGGTAAACGGTAAAATAGAATTGGTGTATGAAGGCGAACAGGAAGGCGCAGCCATAGTTGCACAAAACTTATTGGGCAAAGCAATCCGAAATGAATTTTTAGGCATGTTTCCCGACTCGAATAAATTGAAAAAGAAAAAACAAATCAGTCCTTACCAATCTGTCATTAGCTGGTTTAGCGATGGCAATACGGTCGATTGCCTGTTTTTAGATACCGATGCTAATTATATAAGCACATTGAAAAGTATTCCCGGCCTGGCTGATTTGGTAGAATCATTTGTACCTCGTTTAGCCGAAACAGAAAAAACAGTGATGATGGAATTTGTGTTATTTGCCTTAGCCGAACACTCCCTAATTGGTAAAAACAGTCTGGAAAGAAGTATACAGTTTAAAGATTTGCTGGGCTCCATGTTTTCTGAAAAGGACCTTTTTCAGGGGGAGGAAAATGCCTGATTAAGTGTTTTTCCGTTTCCGAAGTAATTTTAAGCTTACATCACACCCCCTTTTTGTTAAATTTACCAAGGCATCTGTTCAGCCCGAAAAAATCATAATACTTTGATAATTAAAATATTATATTGTTTCATTTTTATCGGTATGCTTATTGCAAAGTGAAACATCAACAGCGGGATTGAAAAATATTTTACATTTGAGGAACCTGATATATACTATTTTACTTAAAATCATGAATTTTAGAAATATTAAAACTGCTTTAGCGGCGGTAAGTTTTTGCATCTCCCCTATAATCTATTCTCAAACCGGGAACATATCCATGAACGTTGCAGGAGCAGCATCTACAAACCCTGCCATTTTAGATTTGAGTGATGCATCCAATGCACATTTAGGTTTCCTTATGCCGAATGTGAGTTTGGCCAATAATACGGATATTCTGACCATACCGGCCCCTACAACAGGCATGATTGTTTGGAACACTAATAGCGGTATGCCTTTCGGAGCGGGCTACTATTATTGGGATGGTTCACATTGGGATTATTTATTTAACTCCGGCAGCAGCGTGGCAGGTGCAAACCTTACCGCAGGAACGGGGATAACTTCTTTTACTTATAATGGAACTTCAGCTGCCACGGTGGGCCTTGCAAACTCCGGAGTAACAGCAGGCACTTATGGCAGCACATCTGTTGTTCCACAAATAACGGTGAATGCACAAGGACAAATTACTTCAGAAACAAATAAAACTATTACACCTGCATCCATCGGTATGCAAAACCTTAGCCCCGGCACAGGATTAACCGGTTCAACATACAATGGCTCTGCTGCAATCAGCAACTGGGGAGTATCGTATGGAAGTACTGCCGGAACAGCCGTTCAGGGTAATACCCAGTTTACCATCAGCCCGGGTACAGGAATGTCAGGCGGCGGAACAATTACCGAAGGTGCAGGTGGCACTTTAACCCTGACAAATAATGGTGTTGTTTCAGCAAATAACGGACTTAGCGTAACATCCAATAATGTTCAGCTGGGTGGAACCTTATCGGTAAACCCTACTACCATCACTCAAGCCGGAAATGCGCTTACTGTTGCCGGAGGCGCCATTAATTTAAACAACTCCGGTTCTTCAGCCACCACGATTGGTAACGGTGGTACAGGCACTGTTGTTATTGGAAATTCTACCGGTAAGGTAGGTGTAAACCAATCATCCCCGGTCAGCCAACTGGATGTTAACGGGGGCGTTACGGTTGGTTCTTATTCCGGTACAAATGCAGCACCTTCCAATGGAATGATTGTTTCAGGACAAGTTGGAATTGGCAATAATTTACCTAAATCATCTGCTAACCTGGATTTATCGAATACCACGAATCAGGCATTTTTGCTTGCCACTAATACAAATCCGGGGGTTAACATAGCTTCTCCAGTAGCTGGTGAAGTAATTTATAACAGTACCATAGGATGTCCGGAATTTTATAATGGTTCGGGCTGGTATCCCTTCTCTGTGCCGGGTTCAGCCGCAGCACCAACAGCATTCACGATAAGCGGGCCGGGTTCGGAATGTACCGTACCGGGCAGTGTTACATACAGCGTAACAGCCGTTGCCGGAACTCTTTATAATTGGGTTTATTCGGGAACAGCAGTAACATATGTAAGCGGTCAGGGAACAAACTCGCTTGTGTTAAATATCGGTTCGGGAACGGTTAACTTATATTGTATAGAAACCACCTGCGGTGGAAATACACAATCTAATATTATTTCATACACGGTCGGCACTCCTTCATTGTATGTAGATGCTACCAGTGTCGCCAACCCTGGAACCAGCGCCAGCCCTTTTACATCCAGCATAACAACACATGCAGCTAATGAGATTGTGGTGGTGGTAGTGGATGCATATGATGTTACTACTGCAACAGCCTATAATGGAACGCTTGCTGTAAGCGGAGCAGCTACTATTGCGGCATTTAGCCCGCAGGTGTCCAAGGTTGCCAGTGATTATATGTCTTCAGCTATCTATGCGTTTGCAGCTCCAACGGCAGGTACTTACACAGTCACTATAACTACAGCACGTTGGGATGGCTACCCTGCTATTTTCTGCGCCTCTTTAGAGGGATTTTGTACGGCCCCAACACAGGGAACCCTCACAAGTTTCGTGGTAGCTGGAACTACGACGAATGCACTCGGCACTTGTTCAGGCACGTCTTTAAGCTGTGCCAATACAGTCCCCGCAACTGCTAATGGTATTATCATAGGTGGTTTTTCAGATTATAATTGCGCTATCTCTTCTGTTACAGATTCTTGGACCGGGACAAATTCTGCTGTTAGTTTAGGTAGTGTTACAGGAAATTCGGTTTATAACAATAGCGCTGCTTATATGCAATATACAACCGGTTCAACATCCTACACCTTGAATGCAAACATTCCAAACACTACCACTTTAAATTATGATGCTATGGCAACACTAATCGTTCATCCATAATACTACAAATCAACAGGATACACAACTAAAAAAATGCCCATAAGTAAAACTTATGGGCATTTTTATGTTGCCAGATTTGAATAATTTTTATTTACTTGCCACCCGTTTAAGCTGCGAACTATCTATCCGAATATAACCTGAGTCGGTTATGTGGTAAACATCCATAGTATTAATGTCCTTAAACTTTACTTTAGAATACGCATGGGTAAGGGAATCCTTTTCATAAACCCTTTCTGAATCGCGCAGAATAACACGCATGTCACCGGTTATTTCGCCCCAGGAATATCCATTGCAACTTTCATCTGTACCGCAACAAACGCCGTTTATCAATCCAATATCATTCAGGCGGGTTCCTTCGGGGTTCAGTGTCTGTATAACAGGATACTGCCTGTCGCCCGATACCACATATAGAATAGCTGTATAGTAATCGGTATCCTTTATGATACCAATAATTCCTGTAGTTCCGGGAGGCCCGTATTTTTTCAGCAGGCTGTCGGAAATATTCAGCTTTGCCGGCGAAATAGCATCAGAGCATGAATTTTTATATGGAAATTTTAAAAGCGGTATGTGTTTTTTGTATTTATCGAATGCCCGCATTTCAGGGGTTTGATTGCAGGCTCCAACTATTCCGAAAAGTGCTATAAGCGCTATAATTCTCCTCATGTAGTATGTATATTTATCAGGGATTAACGAATACAATAGTATACTATTCCATTAATTATCCGCCTGATTTTTGTCAGTTGAATGGCAGTAATATGTCATGGAACTCTTTTTATCTATTTTTGAAAAATATATACCCTGCCGGATGTCCGATACACTCTTCTGCCTGTTTTATTTTTTATTATTTGCTGTTTTTATTTTAAAAAGCAAGTGGTTCAGGGCAGGTACGTTCGGCAACATCTATTTTCTGGGTGCGTTCTGCCTGAAACTGTTGTTTGGCATGGGCCTTTGGTATATCTATACCCATATTTACAAAAACCGCATTACCAGCGATGTATTCAAATATTACGACGACGGTAAAATGATTTTCGCCACGCTGCACACAAGTGTAAAAGATTATCTAACGCTCCTTACCGGCATTGGCGACGCTAACAGCCGCTACCAAACCATTTATCATACTATGAACAGTTGGGATAATGGATATGACTCGACACTATATAATAACAGCCATTTTATTATCCGCCTGAATGCCTTTTTCATGCTTTTTTCACAGGGGCATTATGGCGTGCATGTAATTTTTATGTGCTTTATTGCGCTTACAGGGCTTACTTATATTTTCAAAGCTTTTTATCCATTTCCCGTAACCGGAGGCAACCTTCTTTTTGCGGCTGTTTTTCTTTTCCCTTCTGTCATATTATGGAGTTCAGGCATACTGAAAGAAGGGCTTGTATGGCTTGGTTTAGGGTCAACGATTTATTATTTTTTCAAAGCAGTCAATGGTCAATGGTCAGTGGCCAGGGAAAGGATTGTATCTTACAGCGTATATTTCATTGCAGGTGTTATCCTTCTTTATGAAGTAAAAGCATATGTATTGCTTTGCCTTTTGCCCGGCTTAGTGGCACAATTCCTGATTAAGAGAACCGGATTTTTTGGAAGACATCCTCTTATTTGTTATATCCTTGTTCTTGTTATATATATTCAGCCGGCTGTATTTCCTTCACTGCTTGGCAGCAAGCATAATCCCTTGCAAATGCTATCGGATAAGCAAACTGATTTTAATCGGATAAGTAAAGGTGGCGTGTATCTGGAGAATATGAAAGACTCCACTAAATATGCTTTCATTTCAGTGAAAGATACGGTTAACATACTCCCGCTGAATACTTGGGCAGACAGTGTTCTCAAAAAGGGAATACAGTATGTGGCAGGAAAACCATTTTGGTATTCCGAATATAAAACCAACCACAGAGCTCCCTATGCTTTGCGAAAAGGGACTGCCTATTCCCTGATTCAGCTTGGAAATAAGGATACGCTGCACACCGCCTCCACCGATAGCACCGCTTATTGGGTTTACAACTATATAGAAACCGCCAATAGCCGCATTATTATTGACCCCATAAAACCAACTATTCTCAGCCTGATTGCCCATATTCCTGTTGCGCTGGATGTTTCCATGCTTCTGCCCTATCCCTGGCAAATTCATTCGGCCATGCAGGCCATTTATTGCGGCGAAAACATCTTTGTATTGCTTCTTTTTACGGTAGCGCTTTTCTTTATTAAACGCCCCATTGGCAATATGGATTTGGTTTTATTCTGCCTTACTTATTGTATGGCAATGTTAATCTTAATCGGGCTGGTAACGCCCATTTTAGGCGGAATTGAACGTTACAAGTCGGTGGTTATTCCTTTTATGTTTATTTTGCTGCTGCTAATAATAGGAACAAATGAAAAGCCAAAAATGAAAAACGAAAAATAAAATAGCTATTAGTTGATGTCAAAAATTTCAGAAAAATTATTTCAAAAAAAATCGCAGGAACAAATCCTTGCCCAGCTTGAAAAAGACGAGCATGGCGAACATGGTAATGCCCTGAATAGGGTGCTGTCGGTGCGCGACCTTACCGCTTTGGGAATTGCCGCCATCATTGGTGCCGGGATTTTCTCGACCGTTGGCAAAGCATGTTATTTCGGCGGACCGGGCGTTATTTTCCTGTTCATGATTACCGCTGTGGTATGTGCATTTTCTGCGCTTTGCTATGCCGAATTTGCTTCACGCGTTCCAATATCGGGTAGTGCCTATACGTATTCGTATGTCGCATTTGGTGAAATAATTGCATGGATTATCGGATGGGATTTAATTATGGAATATGCCATCGGTAATATTGTAGTTGCAAACTCCTGGTCGAGCAACTTTACCAGTTTTTTAGATAAAATGGATACCGGCCTGCATCAGCGCTTTCCGAATATTGGTTTCAGTTTGCATATCCCTGATTACCTGTCCAACAGTTTCCGACAAATTTATTTAGGGCATAATTCGTTTGTTGATTTAACTGCCAAGCATTTACCCGTTCCAGCCGATGTAGCTGGAATGAATACCCTTTGGAACAACGCTCCGCATATAGGCTCCATACCATTTATTATTAACCTTCCGGCACTGGTTGTTACCTTCTTTATTACATGGCTGGTATTTGTCGGCATTCGCGAATCAAGAACCTCGAGTAACCTGATGGTAGCCTTTAAGCTGATAGTAATTATGCTCGTAATTGCCATCGGCTTCTTTTATGTAAATACTTCCAACTGGACACCTTTTGTACCAAACGGATTCGGCGGCGTGATGCGCGGAGTATCTGATGTGTTCTTTGCCTATATCGGTTTCGATGCTATTTCAACTACAGCGGAAGAATGTAAAAACCCGCAGCGTGATTTACCGCGCGGAATGATGTATTCGCTCATTATTTGCACGGTGTTATATATAGTACTGGCTTTGGTGTTAACAGGCATGGTAAATTATACCCACCTTAATGTAGGCGATTTCCTGGCTGATGCTTTCCAGCAAAAAGGACTGAGCTGGTTAAGCGGAATAATAGCATTGAGCGCAGTAATAGCCACAACCAGCGTATTGCTTGTATTCCAATTGGGCCAACCGAGAATATGGATGAGTATGAGCCGTGATGGGTTATTACCTAAACGCTTTTCAAAATTGCATCCTAAGTATCACACCCCCGGATTTGCTACCATTATGACCGGATTAATGGTAGGAATTCCCGCTCTGTTTCTTGATTCAGATTTAGTAACCGACCTTACAAGCATTGGAACTTTGTTTGCTTTTGCGCTGGTGTGCGGTGGTATACTTCTTTTACCCAGAGAAGAAAAAGTAAAAGGGAAATTCCAGGTACCCTATATCAACGGGAAATATTGGGTTGGGCTGTTAATGCTGATTGTAGCATGTTCTGCATTCTATTTTAATAAAGACAAATGCAATGATTTCCTTCATTCCCGTTCGTTAAAAGCACCCGATGAATTAGTAAGTTCCTTAAATGCTGATGAGTTTTATCAACTCACGATGCAAACCAAACTAACGCAGGAACCGGACAGAATAACAAGTCCGGCGATTACCAAAGACTCGGCAACTAAATATTTAACCGCATTGAATGATGACCAATATTCAGCCATAGTTAGAACCCTTAATGTGCCGGAAAATGAAAAATTCGATAGCGGTTTAAGTGTATTTGCAGATAATATTACCTTTTGGGTTTTTGTTCTGTTATCCATTACAATGACGATTGTAAGTTTTATAAAAAATCTGTCACTTATACCCATTCTCGGGCTTCTGTCCTGCTTCTATTTAATTACCGAACTCGGCCTTACTAACTGGATGCGGTTTATTATCTGGCTAATTATTGGCATGGTGATTTACTTTACATACGGGATTAAGAACAGCAGGTTGAGGACAAACGCCTAATTACCTATTTCTGGTAAAGATGACAAATTTTTTCCCGCAAAGACGCAAAGCTCGCTAAGAAAATTCATGCTTTCACTTTGCGTGCTTTGCGCCTTTGCCAGACACCTTTTTGAGAGAAGTATTTTTGCCCGTGGATGGTAAAATAAAAAACGGTCACCCTCTAATCCCCCAATTCCCCCACTATTTGTAAATTTGTATTTTTGAAACAAAATTGAAGGCTTATTCGTAAATCTCCTATTCTAAACCTTTTCAATGTCCATCAGGAAAATCCTTGGCTTTCTTTTTCTTTTTATTGTGCTGGTAAACATTAACAGTTATTCCCAGACCAGTAATTCTGCCTTTTATTATCACGAAGGAACACCACCTTCTCCCCACCCCTATCAGGAGCCGACAGGAAGGCCCTGGAAAACAAGTATCGATGCCGGTTTGGTATTTGGCTTTGCAAGTGTTTCAGGCGTATACACAAATTACGTTAGCGGCATTTCCACCAGCATGGGCTATACCTTCGGTCTGGTAGAAGAAATTCCTGTGCAAAAGCGTTGTTATATTGAAGTCGGCTTTGAAATACTGGAGGACCAGGTTCAGTTTAATTCCTATTTCTTCAGTCCGGGCGCTTCTTTTCTTTACGATAATAATTTGGTTTACAACCATGATATTGTAATGAATGAAATTCAGGTGCCCGTTTTATATAAATTCCCATTGAGCCCCACCGACCGTAAAAACCGCAGTATTTATGCCACCTTCGGCGCTAAATTCAGGTTTATTTCTTATGCCAACTCTACAGTAACAAATGATTCCAACGGCTACCTTGTTTATCAGGGACAAAAGGATGTCAGCTTTCTTTATAAACTCTTCTCTCCATTTGGCAGCCCCATTTTTGAGGCCAGCATCGGCTACCAGCGAAACACTAAAAAGAAAAGGAAAAGAGGCTGGTATATGAACTTCGAATATAACTATGGCCTCTCACCTTTAGTGTATACCGGAAACAGAGCCGGCTCCAATGATGTTGTTTTCCGCCTCAATACCCTTATTTTTAAAATCGGAAAAATCTTTTAATGACAGCGGTAAGTGATAGGTCGTAAGTCATAAGGCTCAACTAATAGTATTCTATATGGGTAATGACACACAACTTACAACTAACAACTTACGACTAAGTAACCACAAGCGACTATTCCTCTTGCTGCTGGCGCTAACGCTTACAGTTGTCTTCCTGCGTAATTTTGTGGGCGAAACCTATTTCATCCCTTCCACATCCATGGAAGATGAACTGTTGGCTGGCGATTTTATCTGGGTTAATAAAATAGCTTATGGGCCAAGATTCCCGGAAACATTACTCGCTATTCCATTCACTAAAAATAAACTGCCGTTTTCTGAAACATTCCCATCCTATTTAACATGGATTGAACTTCCCTATTTCCGCTTGCTGGGCTACCGAAAAATTCAACGAAACGATATAGTAGTTTTCAATTTTCCTGCGGAAGACGGAGCCCCTGTCGATAAGAAAGCCAATTTTGTGAAACGCTGCATTGGCCTGCCTGGCGATACGTTAACCATAACCGACAAGGCAGTTTTAATAAATGGGAAAACGGTTGCATCACCACCCAAAGCAAAGTATTCCTACGAAGTATATGCAATGATAGACAGCCTCGGCTCATACCTTTACAATACACTGCATGTTACCGAAGGCGGATTGGTTTCATCCGGCAACAAATACCGGTTTTTATTAACAGAAGCCGAAGCTGATTCTGTAAGCAAAATGAGCAATATATTATCCGTTACCCGTGTATCGGTGGAATATGCAACCACTGACATGTTCCCCGGAGGTAAGTTTTCCTTTTGGAACAAGGATAACTATGGCCCGCTTATAATCCCTAAAAAAGGGGCAACCATAAAACTGAATACTGACAGCCTACTGCTATATGAACGAATAATTACAGTTTATGAAAAGCATAAAATGAATGTATCGCACGACTCTGTTTTTATCGACGGGAAATATGCCGATTCGTACACTTTTAAAATGAACTATTACTTTATGATGGGCGATAACCGCGACAATTCCGACGATTCGCGCTACTGGGGCTTTGTACCCGAAGACCATATTGTTGGCAAGGCTTCTTTTATATTTTTATCGCTCAAACAAAGTTTAGGAAAATCGCGCTGGAACGGAATAAATTGGAAACGCTCATTCACTTTAGTCAGGTAAAAAAATACTTTTGCAGCGCATATGTCTATCATCAATCCATTTTCAGCCCTAAGGCCTGCCACCGAAAAAGTGGCGGAGATTGCCACCCATTCGGTTGAACGATATACCAAAGAGGAGATAAAACAAATCCTTGCCGCCAACCCTGTTTCATTTTTGCATGTAATAAACCCGGCGGAAATGGCAACTCAACATACACCTGAGCGATATCATGCCATTAAAAATAAATTGCAGGAATTTGTTTCCCGAAATATATTTATCAGAGAAACAAACCCGTGTATTTATGTTTACCGGCAAATAAAAAATGGCAGGCACCATACAGGTTTTATTGGGCTGGCATCGGTGGACGACTACAAAAACAATGTTATAAAAATACATGAGCAAACCCTTGCGCAGCGCGAAGAAAAGCTAAAAGAATACCTGGATGTATGCGAATTTAATGCAGAGCCTGTTTGCCTCACCTATCCGCATAATAAGGAACTGAATGCCATCTTGAATGCAAAAACAAAAGAAGCTGCAACGTATGATTATATGGTTGATGGGGTAAGCCACACACTTTGGATAATTGACAAGCAAGACGAAATACAACATATTCAAAACCTGTTTAAGAATATACCTGCCATATATATTGCCGACGGCCACCATCGCGCAGCCTCATCGGCAAGGTTAGCGGAAGCGAGAAAAGCAATTAATCCGAACCACAGCGGAAACGAAGCCTATAACTTTTTCACCGCAGCAATTTTTGCCGATGATGAGTTAACTATTTTCAGCTACAACCGTATGGTTCAGAATTTGAACGGGCACACGCCCGATTCATTTCTAAATGAATTGAAAAAGAAGTTTAAAATCACGCCTATCGATACGGCAAAGGAACCTCTGAATAAAAACTCCCTTTCGGTTTATCTCGCTAAAAAATGGTATAGCATTGATTTAGGAGGCATCATTCATGCCGCTAAAGATACTGTGAACAGTTTAGATGTAAGCGTGCTTTCCGATTACATCCTTTCGCCCATATTGGATATAAAAGATTTGAGAAACGACAAAAGAATTTCATTTATCCCTGCCATAAAATCACCGGAAGAACTAGAAAAAGCGGTTGATTCAGGAAAAATTGCCGCTGCCTTTTGCCTTTATCCGGTATCCTTCGAAGAACTTATTGAAGTGGCCAATTCAGGCAAGGAAATGCCACCTAAATCCACCTGGATTGAACCCAAGCTGGAAAGCGGTCTGCTTATCTATACGTTTTAATAAAAGCTTTTAAAACTTAGCCCTGCTCCTGTGGCGGTGATAAGGATTCGGACGGTAATTCACGTTAAAGAACATGAACATATACGAATCGTTGTGGGTTGGGTCTCCTCTTTCGGTATTCACCAAATCCTGACCGGGAATTAAGCCAAGCACCGGATGCGAGAATGCAGCTGCAACAGGGCCTTTGTATTGGTCTATTTCCTGCGCGCTGAAATAATTTCCGTGCGTATCATCGATATAGTCGGTACTTGTCCAAAGCCTGTCTGAGAATTCCAATCCTACGCTCCATTGTATATCTATAAGGTATTTTACACCTATTCCGGCAGGAATAGAAAATGCAAACTGTGAATATTCCGGTGGTCCGCCGGGTAAGCCTTCGCCTTCAGTGCTTAAAGGGCGCAGATTAACCCACGGTCCGCTACCGCCCAACTGGCCTTGAGGATTGAAGTAAAAGCCCCCTACCCCGGCAAAAAGGTAGGCATCGAGTGCAAGGGTTTTAAATCCATGTGCGTGCCTGATACTGTAACGGTGGCCCGGTTGGTCGTATTGATAAAAGTGATATTCGAATTGTGCAGAAGGCTCAATGATAATGGAACGGAAGTTTTGATTACGGTTCCTTCTATAGTTGTTGCTGCTAAGTTTATCGTTTCCATATACCTCTCCAATGGTAAGGGTGCCGCGCAGTGACCAGGCATGGCTAAGGCGCTTGCGGTAGCCCAAATAACCTGCATAACGGATGGCGCCAAAGTTAAAATCGTGTAAAAAGTGAGTACCAACCTGAGGCGAACCGCCCAAATCACCCAAAAACTGTGAAAGCCCCAGCCCGCCGGACCATTCAGTGCGGTTAAGCGTGTGGTTAAGGTCATATTGCGAATAGCCTGCAAAAGGGGCGGCTAAACACAAAAATGAAAAAAGTAGTATTTTCTTCATATTAAGAGAGATGCACAAATATAAAAATCTTTTACAACATAACTGACAGAATAGAACATATTTTTGCCCTTAACTGACAAATTACCCTAATTCTAACGGGGATTTCCGATGCTTGTTACCGATTTAATACGCCGTTTTAATCAAGACCACCTATACCCATAGCTGTACTTAACCTGATTTTCCTTGTTGTGTGCTGTGCCCGGTAAGAGACTCGAACTCTTAAGGATTTAACTCCAACGGCTTCTGAGACCGCAACGTTTGCCAATTTCGCCAACCGGGCTATATCAGTGAAAAGTTAAAAGGGAAAAGTTGAAAGTGAAGTGAATTTTACTTTCCACTTTTAACTTTTCACTTTCACCTTATCTGTGCCCGAAGCGAGACTCGAACTCGCACACCATTACTGGCGCCACCCCCTCAAAGTGGTGCGTCTACCAATTTCGCCATCCGGGCAGTACAGTATTCAGTTTAAAGTGCAAAGTTTTAAAGTGTTTTATACTTAGTTTTAACTTTCTACTTTCAACTTTCAACTTTTTTAAAGGGCTGCAAAGATAATCACAGATTTAATATGGCATTAAAACTTGGAAATTAAATATGTAATTCTTTGTTTAAAGGCGGTTCACTATGGGAATTAACCTGCTTCAACTGAATAATTTGACCCATTACGCATTTTAAACCTATTTTTGCAACTATAAAAGACTTCCCTGGTTAAAGACTAAAGCCATCAATGAGAGCCTGGATATACCTGATAATTGCATCTGTTTTTGAAGTAGCCTGGATATATTCGGTAAAGTTTATGGATTTCCGTAAATTAATCAAACTGAGTTTACCTGAAGTGTTTACACAGAAAACAGGCTTTTATGTTTTGCTTCCTGTTTTGGGCTATGTTGTTTTCGGGGTAGGAAATATTATTTTGTTCTCCAAAGCCATGAAAACCATTCCGGCCGGAATAGCATACGCAACCTGGATGTCGGTAGCGCTGGTATTTGTAAAAATAACAGATGTAACCATTTTTAAAGAACCCATTACACTGCAGCAGACGTTCTTTATTTTATTGATTTTAATAGGTGTAGTAGGGCTAAAAATATTTGCATAACTTTGAATAAAACCCTGATTATTTTCTTATTTTCCACGGTTATTCTAATCCTGTGCAAGCCAGTTATTGCGCAAACAAAAGACAGCACACACCTCCACATCAGCGCTAATCAAAAAATTGCAGACAGCCTTTCCGGGCAAATGGATATTATAGACCTGCTGAACAAAACTTTTAACTGGCACCTCACTTCCAAACCTGATACCCTAAAGCTTAAACCCGGAAAACTCTTCTTTGCATTGGTACCCGCCATCGGATATACGCTGGAAGGTAGCTGGCTGGCCAATGTATCTGTAAACACTTCGTTTTATACTTCAAATCCTGATTCAACAAACCTTTCCACTATTAACTACGGCGCACAATATGATTTGAACCGCCAGCTAATTATACCTTTTGTATCAAGCATATGGCTAAAAGACAATAAAATTAATCTGCTTGGCGACTGGCGTTTTTACAAATATCCGTCCTATACCTATGGCTTGGGAGGCAATACCCTGGCTTCAAGCGCCGACCTTATCGATTACTCATACATCCGCTTTTACCAGGAAATACTGGGCCATTTCAGTTCATTCTTTTATTTTGGAGGAGGGTATAATTACGATAACCACTTCAACATTAAAGAATTGGGCAGCAATGCCGATTTCGATTTATATAACAACGGAGCAACCAAAACAATTTCTTCCGGGCCCATACTGCATTTTATATACGACAGCCGCTCTAACATAAACAATCCCCGCGATGCCTTTTATGGCAGCATTTCTTACCGGTTCAATGCCACCTATTTTGGAAGTACGGCACCGTGGCAATCCCTGTTTGTAGAGGCTAAAAAATATATTAAGTTATGGTCCGCCTCGCCCAATGTGCTGGCTTTATGGAGCTGGAACGTGTTTACTCTGAGCGGCAATCCGCCTTACTTTGATATGCCCAGCAACGGGTGGGATATAGCCAATAATTCCGGCAGGGGCTATATTCAGGGCAGGTTTCGCGGGCAAAACATGCTGTATGATGAAGCTGAATATCGTTTCCGCATACTGAAAAACGGCTTATTAGGCGGCGTTGTATTTGCCAATGCCGAAAGCGTGAGCCAGTATCCCGGTAATAAGTTTCAGTATATAGACCCCGGCTATGGAGCCGGATTACGGTTAAAAATGAATAAATATTCCGATGTAAACCTGTGTTTCGATTATGGGTTCGGGCTAATGGGCTCCCGTGGAATATTTTTCAATTTGGGCGAGGTTTTCTAATCCCCCCTCTATTTTTCTATGCATACTTTTTCTATCCAAGTAGAAAATTGCTTATTTTAGCAAAACATACCAGTGAGTTTTTAATAACCGTTCAATTTCCCTTACCATGAAAGAAAGGATACCTATGTTGCTTGCAGCAGCTATTATTTCGGCAACCGGCTTTACTTATTTAAAAAAACCACATCATAATTCGATTGCAGCAACCGGCAATCACCATATCCCTGTAAAGGAAAAAGAAAACGATTTATCGGCGCAGGATGCCTTGGCCTTTACAACTATGGCTGCCAACTATCCGAATAAAACCTTGCCGCCCGATGCGTATGCAAAAGCTATGCAATGGTATAAAGAAGAACGCGCGCACAGGCAAGCCTCCACCTCTTCCACTTCATGGATGAGCCTTGGCCCAAACAATATGGGAGGCCGTACAATCGGCATTGCTATTGACCCGACCGATACATCCGTTATATGGCTCGGTTCCGCCAGCGGCGGATTATGGAAATCTACCACAGGTGGAATTGGAACTGCCGCATGGACGCTGCACTCCTTTAATGTGCAGGCATTGGGGGTAAGTTCTATCGCCATCAATCCGCAAAACCACTTGGAAATGTATGCCGGTACCGGCGAAGTATACAGCGACAGCAGCTATTCGCAGGGCATTATCAATATCCGTGCAACGCGCGGTTCTTATGGCATGGGCCTGTTCAAATCTACCGACGGTGGAAACACATGGACCCAATCCATCAACTGGACCTATCAGCAAAATCTGGGCATTTGGGATGTTGTCTATAATCCCTTAAAACCATCGATTGTATATGTAGCAGCTACCAATGGTATTTGGAAAACATATAACTCCGGCGCATCATGGAAACAGGTAATGAGCATACCAATGGTAATGAGCCTGGCTATCGATAAGTTAGATACGTCCGTGCTGGTTTGCGGGGTTGGCAATTACGGCAGCACTGTTCACGGGGTATACAGAACTTCCAACAGCGGCATTACATGGAATAATATAACCGCAGGTTTGCCAACGCCTCAGTATGAAGGAAGGGTAACCATTGCCACTTATGCCAATGGGCCTGATACCATGTTTGCACACGTATGCGATATTTATAACACAATTGGCATATATATGTCTACGGATAAAGGGGTAACATGGACACAACGCTCCACATCGGACGAAGCCTCATACCAGGGCTGGTATGCCAAAGGGTTATTGGCTCAACCGGGCAACCCGAATAATATGCTGGTGGGCGGTGTCGACCTTTTCTATTCCACCAATATGGGAACAAACTTTACACAACTGGATAATATAACCAATAACCCGAGCGACTACATGCATACCGATGTGCATGATATTGTAGCTAATCCGCTAAACCCGAACATGGTGTATATTTTGACCGATGGCGGCCTTTTCCGCTCGAATGATTTTGGTAATTCATATTATGAATGCACAGGCGGTTATATTACTACCCAATCTTACATTGGCAGTATTTCCTCTACCGATACAACCGTTATGTTGAGCGGCCTGCAAGATAATTACACCATCAAATATTATCCCGGTTCGGGCCCTGGAACATGGTATGGTGTTGTTGGCGGCGATGGCTGCTATAACGCTATCGACCATACCAACGATAACACCCAATTCGGGGCTTATCAATATTTGAATGTGTGCGAGGATAATGCACAAGGCAATGGAGGATTTAATAATCAGATACTCTACAACACCTCAAACGCGAACAGCAACTATAACTATGCACCATTCCTTGCGCCGTATATACTTTGCTATTCAAACACCAATTATATTTATGCCTGCGGCGAAGGGCTGCAACTTTCGACCGATGGCGGAAATACATTTAATTTCATGGGCAATAATCCTGTTAATCCGGGTACATGGATAATGGCAATTGCATGTTCATTCACAAATACTGACTCCATTTATTTTGCCACCGCGCCTGATTCTACCGTGCCTTTCAAAATGTTTTTCAGCAAGAATGAAGGAACGACTGTTACCGATATTTCGGCAGGGTTGCCTGACAGATATCCCCGCAGAATTGCCGTTAATCCATCCAACTCAGCCGAAGTATATATTGTTTTTTCCGGCTTTGGTGGCGGACACGTTTTCAAATCGCTTAACTCGGGCGGTACATGGACAGACATAAGCAGCACCTTGCCCGATATGCCTTTCGAGACTATTACCGTTGACCCGTTATATCCTAAACACCTGTTTGCAGGATGTGATTATGGTGTGTTTTATTCTACCGACGATGGCAACACATGGACCATGTACGATACCGGTTTCCCCGATGCTACCGAAGTATATGACTTATTGGTTTCACCAAGCGACCACTACCTGTATGCCTTCACTTTCGGCCGTGGACAATGGAAACGCGACCTGTCGGATATTGCAACAGGAACCAACGATGTGAAAGTTTCGGTTACCAACGGAAAAATTTATCCTAACCCCGCAACAACATGTTTGCATATCAACCTAAGCAATTACAACTCCGGAAACAACTTCCAAATTTCGGTTTATAATTTGCAAGGTAAAGAAGTTTACACTTCCAATTTCGCAGCTTACTCTTACACCATTCCTGTTAGCAATTTGGCAAGTGGAATGTATATTGTAAGTGTCAGGAATAATGGAGCGGTGGTGTTTACGGATAAGTTTGTGAAGCAACCCTAGTCGGAGCCCGACTGGCAAGCAATTTAATAAGATTCCGCCCCTACGGGCTTAAATACTCATTTTGACTATACACGCAGGGCTTCACCCTGCGCTACTAATATTTCGCCCCGATGTGGCTTTGCCACAATATGTAATTATAGAATATGCCTGGCATTTTAGTCCCGAAGGGACGAAATATTGGTAGCCCGGGGTGAAGCCCCGGGTATCAATAACGCACCATACCGACAAGCCCTGTAGGGGCGACATTATCAATATATGTATATCATAACTTTATCCTCTTCCCCAAAACTCAATGACTTCTATTAGTGCCCTTCTGACACTAATTAGGTACCACTCTTTAGTGTCATTTATATTCCGGTAATCTGCGTTACACAAATGCCACACATTTGTATCTCACTAAAAATGTCCAAAAAAGCAAAAAAATCAGGACATGGCTCAAATCCAGAACTGTAAAAGGCTGTAAGGCTATTTCCAATTTTCAAATACGCGTAAAACCCGGACATTTCACTTGAGGGAATTTTGCATAAAAAGAGAACACCCACCCCTACCCCTCCAAGGAGGGGAATTAGTACGCCGCAGGTTTCAGGCCTAATTCTTGCCCTTTCTTAATCATAAATTCATGGGCGGCTTCGGGCTGGTTGGGGATGGTGCCTTCCAAAATGGCTTCGCGAATGGCATCTTTAATAATACCCACTTGAAGTGACGGACCAATACCAAAGGCTTTCATAATATCTTCTCCGCTTATGGGCGGCTGCCAGTTGCGCAGGTGGTCCTTCTCCTCCACTTCTTTCAGTTTGCGTTTTACCAATTCGAAATTAGCCATGTACT